>DATJXY010000095.1:0-18874 GCA_035499855.1 Puia sp.
CCAGGGCTTTGGCATCGATAAAATGGATTTCAGAATCTATAACCGATATGGCCAGCTGGTCTTCGAGTCCAATGATCCCAATATGGGATGGGATGGTAACTTTAAAGGCAATCCTCAACCCATGGGTGTCTATGCCTACACGCTCACCGCTATTTTCTTTGATGGGACCAGAACAACCAGAACAGGAGATATAACGTTAATCAGATAAGAAATGTAACTTTGAGACATAGAAAGCTTGTGCAATGAACCCGATGAAAAAAATAATATCTGTAAGCCTCCTCAGCGCAGTTTCCTGCATGATATATGCACAGGACTTGCATTTCTCACAATGGTTCAATTCTCCACTCACTACAAATCCTGCAAATACTGGTTTTATTCCTGATGCAGATTACCGGCTGGGAGCTAATTACAGGAATCAGTGGTCTTCGGTTATGTCGATGCCTTATCAGACCATGAGCATATTCGGAGATGCACAGGTTTTTCGCGACAGAATCGAATCCGGCTGGCTGGGCCTGGGAGGCGTGATCCTGCACGACGTAGCAGGCTCCGGTAACCTAACGACAACGCAGGTATATGGTTCAATTGCTTATCACCAAATGCTGGGATATTCCAGTCTCCTCACTGCAGGTTTTAATGTAGGATGGGTCAATAAAAGAATCAATAGTTCCAACCTTAAATTTCCCGACCAGTTTGACGGAGAATTTTTTGACAACAAACTGCCCACAAGTGTTGTGCTCGATCAGCCAAATGTCAATTATTTTGATATGCAGGTGGGCATGAACTATGCATATTTCCCCAACTCAAAAACTTATATCAACGCAGGATTTTCCATACAGCATATCAACAACGCCAGAGAATCCTTTTTCTCGACTGATCCCGCAGGATTTGACAGCCGCATTCCTCCGCGTTATATCGGTTTCATAAATGCCAGTTTTAAAACAAGTGACATGGTGATCATCAACCCCGCAGGGTATTATACCAACCAGGCCGGGTCATATGAAGCCGTTCTCGGTATGAACGCCCAATATAATTTATCAGGTGATGGAGACCAGCAATTAGTGGGCGGTCTCTATTTTCGGTTGGGCGACGCCGTTATACCCATGGTAGGTTTCATATATAAGAATATACGTCTTCTCTTCACTTATGATGTAACAGTTTCCTCGCTGGGAAAATACAATGGTAACCGCGGAGCCTGGGAATTTGCCCTGATCCAAAACGGATCTTACACCCAGTACAATGGCAATCGCCGTGAATCTTTATGTCCAAGCTTTAAGCAATGAACGACTTGAAACGTCAAATGTGAAAGGTGAGACATCAGTCGCACATATGAAAGGTCTATGGTACATGAGGATCTCAATTTTACCATCCATCTCTTACATTTGACGTTTGACGTCTCCCCCTCACATTTGATGTCTCACTATTTTATCCGATTTTTACAAAAAATTGGGTAATGGAATTTGTTGCATCAAAGGGAATATTGACTACAGGACATATTTTACAGTTTAAAAATATTGTTGGTGAAAACTATGTATTGACTGATGAAGATTCATTGCAACACTATAGTCATGATGAAACTGAGCTACTGAATTTCCTACCTGAAGTGGTACTGAAGCCGCGAACAGCTTCTGAAATCAGTGCTATACTACAAATATGCAATCGTGAACGAATACCTGTAACTCCCCGCGGAGCAGGAACAGGTATGAGCGGCGGCGCTCTTCCTCACTTGGGCGGTGTTTTGATTTCGACTGAAAGAATGAATTCAATCATCGATATTGATGAGAGGAATCTGCAAGTAACAACCGAGCCCGGTGTTATAACAGAAGTATTACAGGATGCAGTAAAAGAAAAAGGATTTTTTTATCCTCCTGATCCAAACAGCAGGGGTTCTTGTTTTATCGGAGGCAATATCTCGGAAAATAGCGGGGGTCCAAAGGCAGTGAAATATGGTGTAGTAAAAGATTATGTACTTAACCTGGAAGTGGTGTTGCCCAATGGAAAAATTATCTGGACGGGTGCAAATGTTCTCAAGAATTCGACAGGCTATAACCTTACCCAACTGATCGTGGGAAGTGAAGGGACACTATGCATCGTTACCAAAATAGTATTGAGGTTGATTCCTCTTCCAAAATATGACTTACTCATGCTCGTTCCTTTCGCTTCGCTGGAAAAAGCAAGTGAAGCAGTCAGCGCAATCTTTCGCGAAGGATATACCCCCAGCGCCCTGGAGCTGATGGAAATTGATGCACTGAAAATTACAAGTCGCTTTTTAGACAATACCATCGTACCAGTAACGGATGATATTGAAGCGCATCTGATTATCGAAGTGGACGGCAATCATCTTGACACATTAATGAAAGAAATGGAAGCCATTGCTTTATTGCTGAATGATTTTGAAGCCGGAGAAATATTTTTTGCCGATGATGCCCAACAAAAAGCCGAACTATGGAAATTACGGAAACGCGTAGCCGAAGCCGTGAAAGCGAATGGTTATAATATCGAAGAAGATGTGGTTGTTCCAAGAGCAGAGTTACCTGCACTGATCAGAGGAATCAAGAAATTAAGCAAACAGAATGATTTCCATTCAGTATGCTTCGGCCATGCGGGAGACGGGAATCTTCATGTCCGCATTAAAAAAGAAGGTATCCCCAACAGTCTGGGCGACCCGCAAATGACAAAAATCCTTCGTGAATTATTTAAGCTGGTATATGAGTTGAAAGGAACGATCAGCGGAGAACATGGAATTGGTCTTGTACAAAAAAATTATATGGATATTGTTTTTGATGATACCCAATTGCAACTGATGCGACAGATCAAAAAAATCTTTGACCCGCACAATATATTGAATGCCGGAAAGATTTTTGACAACTAATTAACGTGAAACAAGATCATAAGATCATTTAAAATATAAATCTTTGACAGAGCTTTGCTAAACAAAAATGTATGAAAAAAATTATTTTGATTTTTGCATTGTCGGTTTTGTTTATTGAATTCGCTTCAGCCCAGGAAGTGGCGCCGCAAAGTAAAGGATTTGACAAATCCAGGCTTTTTTTCGGAGGCACTTTTGGACTTGGTTTTAGCAATTATTCCACGGCAATTAATATTTCTCCCCAAATAGGATACCGTTTCTCTCAATATTTTGCTGCTGGGGCAGGCGTGAATTATGCTTATTACCAGTACAAATACTATTTTGCTTACAGCAATTCTCTGTCTGAAAAAAGTACTTACAGTTATGCCGGATTAAATGTTTTTGGACGGCTATACCCGATTCCGTTCTTATTTCTGCAGGCACAGCCGGAAGTAAATTATGTATGGGGAAAAGACCAAGTCTATAACCCGGATCAGGAGTACAAAGTACCCACTCAATTTGTTCCTTCATTTCTGGTGGGAGTGGGTGGTGCAATTCCGGCAGGCAGGGGCGCCATAACGATTAGTATATTATATGATGTTGTGCAAAATACTTATTCGCCATATTACCATCAGGCCCTGTACACATTCGGGTTCACTACCGGTTTCTGATATTGCTGTTTATTTTTTATCAATCCGAAAGAATAAATCAATTGATGGCTGATTAGCCTATCTTATTAAATATAGCAACGGGTGTGTCACAAAAAATAATTCGCTCCTCGAATGGTTCATATAAAAATCCTTCTGCCTGTGCCTGCCTGAGGTACTTTAATAAATGATCGTAAAAGCCATCTGAATTAAGGACATATATTTTTTTATCGTGAATTTTTAACTGATTCCAGGTCAGCATCTCGAAAAATTCATCCATTGTTCCAAATCCACCTGGGAGTACAATTGCTGTATCCGCCCTTTCATATATCATTTTTTTTCGGGTGTGCATGTCAGGTACAATCGCTAGTTCAGTCAGTCCCTTATGCTGGGACTCCCATTGAATCAGCATTTCCGGAATAATTCCCATGATCTGTCCCTCATTTTCCAATACCGAATCGGCTAATACGCCCATCAATCCTTTATTTCCACCACCGTATACCAGTTTTAATTTCAGCATTGCAATCAGCTTACCTAATTCCTGAGCATGGCGTGCAAATATTGGATTACTGCCTGATCTTGAACCACAAAAAACTGCGACGGATTGTATGTCCATAAGATTTATCAGATTCTGAAAATTAAAATTGAAATTTTAAGCTTGTATTTCCTAATGTTGGTTCAATTTTATTTTCACAAATTCGTTTCATATTTGTGTGGGAGCCGGAAAAAAAATCGGATTCCAAAAGCAAAAAAAATAACCAGATTTTATTTAATTAATTTAACGCTAAATTTCAGGATTTAATATTTACTGTCAATATCCATCATGTCTGCATTTTTATTATTTTCCTTTGTGATTGGCTATTTTTTGCTCCTGCTTTTTGTAGCTTACCGTACTTCCCGCAATTCAACCAATGATTCATTTTTCATCGGTAACCGGAGCTCCAACTGGATGCTGGTCGCATTTGGAATGATCGGCACATCATTGTCAGGAGTAACTTTTGTATCCGTTCCCGGAACCGTCGGTGATTTTGCAGGTCAGGGTTTTAAAGCATTCGGATATTTCCAGGTTGTAATCGGATACTGGCTCGGATATTTTATCGTTGCATTTATTTTGCTTCCGCTTTATTATCGTTTGCAGCTCACTTCCATTTACAATTATCTGCAAACCAGGTTTAATAATATTGCTTACAAAACAGGCGCGCTTTTTTTTATCGTTTCACGTACAGTTGGAGCTACGGCAAGATTGTACCTGGTCATCAATGTACTCCAGGTATTTATTCTCGATTCCATCGGAGTTTCATTTGCGATTACAGCCATTGTGATTCTTACGATGATCCTGCTCTATACTTTTGAAGGTGGCGTTAAAACCATCGTTTATACGGACACGTTACAAACTACTTTTATGCTTGTCGGGCTCCTGGTATGCGTAACCTATATCATGCAGCATATGAATTTATCTCCGGCAAATATTTTTCGTAGTCTCAATGAAAAAGGATATACCAAGCTATTCAACACAGATATTCAAAGCAAAGGATTTTTTCTGAAGCAAATTATCGGGGGAATGTTCATTACCATCGGAATGACTGGCCTTGACCAGGAAATGATGCAAAAAAATATCAGTGTTAAAAAATTAAAGGATTCGCAAAAAAATATGATTTTATTCAGCGGAATCATGGTAGTAGTCAATTTTCTTTTCTTATTATTGGGAGGACTATTATATCTCTATACCCTCAATAATGGAGGTTTCTATCAGCAACATCAATTAATCGTGAATGGGAAAAATGCGATTGGCGATGACCTTTTCCCGACAGTTGCACTCCAATTCCTGCCCAAAGCTGTTTCGGTTATTTTTATCATCGGACTCATCTCCGCTTTATTTCCAAGTGCAGACGGAGCTTTGACTGCTCTCACTTCGGCTTTCTGTATTGATATACTTGGACTCAAAAGAAAGAATGATCTTTCCGAAGAAAGAAAAAAGCGCATACGGATGACCGTTCATTTTGTTTTCGCTTTTATATTTCTTGTCTGCATACTGATCTTCAAATGGATCAACAGTAAATCCATCATCAATAATATCCTGGATCTGGCCGGCTACACTTATGGGCCACTGCTGGGTCTTTTTGCTTTCGGTATTTTCAGTAAGAGAAGATTGCCAGAAACATGGCTGATCACTTTTATCTGTTTATTAGCTCCTTTAATCTGTTATTTCCTCAGCAAATATTCTTCACAGTGGTTTAATGGTTTCCAGATAGGCATTGAACTTCTGCTGATAAACGGGATCATTACATTTACAGGTTTGTTAATTGTGTCAAAAAAGCAACAGCTTACAAACTAATTTTTTTAATCATACGTTATACTAATGAAGGTGCCGTCTGCCTGAAGGGGATGGCATTTCTTATCTTAACCCTAAATCAAAGTGAGTATGAATGATACGATCAGGTTGTCGAAACAGCGCAGGTGGGCAGAGTCGAAAGCACATTCAAGTTGGCAGATCTTTAAAATAATGGCAGAATTTGTTGACGGATTCGAAGCTCTTGCAAAAATTGGCCCTTGTATTTCGATATTTGGTTCTGCAAGAACCAAACCAGGTGAAGAATATTATGAACTGGCAGTCGAAATCTCAAAACGATTAGCAGAAGAAGGATTTGGTATTATCTCAGGTGGCGGTCCCGGTATTATGGAAGCTGCAAACAAAGGTGCACAGCTGGGGTCGGGTAAGTCGGTAGGACTGAATATCGAATTGCCTTTTGAACAGCATTCCAATCCTTTTATTGACCGCGATGCAGCTCTTCATTTTGAATATTTTTTCGTTCGCAAAGTGATGTTTACAAAATATTCGCAGGGATTTGTTATGATGCCCGGAGGCTTTGGAACCATGGACGAATTTTTTGAAGTTGCAACACTCATCCAAACCCGTAAAATGTCGCCTGTTCCTCTTATCCTGGTAGGATCAGGTTATTGGAGCGGTTTGCTCGACTGGATGAAAAAGACCATGTTGGAATGCACAGGAAATGTTTCAAGCCAGGATCTTGATCTTTTGAGAATTGCAGATACTGCAGATGATGTTGCCGAACATGTATTACATTTTTACAGCAAAAATGCATTGCAGCCGAATTTTTAAATTCGAGCTTTATTTAATAAAGGGTATTATCTTAACTATCTGTCTTTTTTGCTCTTTCTTATCTTTGCATAAATCAACCTGTTTGGATATTATCCTTCCATCGGCTTTAGCCTATTCGGAACAATTTTCATCGGATGAAGACGCGTTGCTCAGCCAAATTTCCGTCTCAGCCCGCTCTCATCCTTATGCTCATATGCTAAGCGGACATGTGCAGGGTCAGCTGCTCGAAATGATCAGCCGCCTGATTCAGCCAAAAAAGATTCTTGAAATAGGTACTTTTTTGGGATACAGCGCTCTATGCCTTGCTAAAGGCCTGGTTGACGGAGGAATTTTGCATACGATTGAGCTGAGAGAGGAAGATGCCGCTGTGGCAACCGAAAATTTTCGTAGAGCCAATACCCTTGATAAAATAATTTTGCATATTGGAAATGCGTTAGATATCATCCCCGGGCTGAAAGAAACCTGGGATTTGGTCTTTATTGATGCAGACAAGACAAATTACAAGGCCTATTATGACCTGGTTTTACCAGCAGTCAGACCGGGTGGATTAATCATAGCCGATAACGTATTATTCCATGGCGAAGTGCTTGAAAAAAAAATAAAGGGAAAAAACGCCTTGGCCATTCATGCATTTAATGAGCATGTAAAAAGAGATGAATCTGTTGAAAAGGTAATGGTAACGCTTAGAGATGGTTTATTGTTAATCAGAAAGAAATGATGATGCTTATTTCATGAAATTAAAACTGACTATATTCCTGATAGCAATATTATCCGGAAAAATATTGTCTGCGCAAACGGAGACTGATGTTACTGTCTATGTGAATACCTATAAGGATATTGCCATCAGCGAAATGCAAAGGTCAGGTATACCCGCTTCAATTATTCTCGCGCAGGGTATCCACGAAACACAGGCAGGGACCAGTGACCTTGTAAAAAAATCAAACAATCATTTTGGTATTAAATGCAAGGACACCTGGACCGGATCTGTTGTTTATCATGATGATGACAGAAGAGGCGAATGTTTTCGCAGTTACAGCAGTCCGCTTGATTCTTACAAGGATCATTCGGATTTTTTGCGAAATAGTCCCCGTTATGGTTTTCTTTTTCAGATTGATCCAACGGATTATGAATCCTGGGCCTATGGTTTAAAAAAAGCAGGGTATGCTACCAATCCGAAGTATCCGCAGATTCTGATCCAATTGATCAGGGACTATAACCTGCAGCAATATACGCTGATTGCCATGGGAAAAATAAAACCTTCTGATGAAGTAATGGTCAGTCATGAAACCGATAAGGCCATTCCCGGAGCACCCGACCAGCAGAAAATGGCAGTCCCTGAAAAAAAAGCGGTCAATCCTCCCCAATATCCCACCGGTGAATTTACCATTAACAATACAAGGGTTGTTTTTGCAAAATCGGGTAGCTCTCTTCTGGCGCTATCTGATCAATATGATATCTCATTGAGCAGAATGATGGATTTCAATGATCTTAAAGACGAAGATGTACTTATAAAAGACCAGTTGATATTTTTACAACGCAAAAGAAAAAAAGGAGCAACTGAATTTCATATCGTACAACCCGGAGAAACGCTATACGATATTTGCCAGGCTGAAGCCATACGATATGAAAGTTTACTGGCACTGAATTTTCTTTCAAATGGTGAAGAGCCGGCAGCCGGAGAAAAAATTTATCTTCAGTCGCAGGCTCCTGCGAAACCTGCTTTATATGATGAAAGAAACAGGCAAACAGCCGGCTCTGATCAAAACCCTGTTAATATTGACACAAAAGATAAAAATGCTGCAGCAATTCCTTCTGGTAATGCGGTCACTCATATAGTGCAGAATAAAGAGACATTGTATAGCATTTCAAAAAAATATGGCGTGGATATGGAACAGATACAAAAGTGGAATAAACTGGATTCTCTGAATCTGAAAAAGGGGCAGGAATTAATTATATACAAAAACTGATATGTCAACCATTCATGTACATGATAAGTTGTTCGAACCCTATCTGAGCGCTGCTGCTATCGCAGAAAAAGTGAAATCACTTGCGGCCCGGGTGAGTCGTGACTATGCGGGCAAGAGTCCTCTGTTCATTGCCATTCTAAATGGTTCTTTCATATTTGCAGCCGATCTTTTCAAATCTCTTTCCATAGACGCAGAAATATGTTTTATTAAACTTGCGTCTTATAAAGGAACAAAATCATCCGGACAGGTGATCACTGCTATCGGACTCGATACAGAACTTTTCGGACGCCATGTGGTAATTCTTGAAGACATTGTGGATACAGGGAAAACCCTGAATGAATTTTTACCACAATTACGACATCAACAACCTGCATCATTGAAAATAGTGGCTCTTTTGCATAAACCGGAAGCAACAATTTATCCCATAACGGTTGATTATATTGGTTTTTCCATCCCCAACAAATTTGTAGTAGGATATGGACTGGATTATAATGGGCTTGGGAGAAATATCAATGGAATTTACAAACTGGTTGAATCAGAAGTGGGAATCCGCAAGCCGGAGCCAGAGAGCAGGATTTGATTCGGTTGAGGAAGGTTTTGAAAATTGCATTATTTAAACAAATATTCTGATTGAAAAACTTTGTCGCAATAATTTCTTTATTGTTTATTTTCTCATCGTCCATGGCACAGTACTATCTGCGCGGAGAAATAAAAGATGAGCATAATAATCCTTTATCCAATGTAAAAATTCTGGTTCATTCCAACGGGTATATTTATTATTCCGGGAACTCCGGCGGATTCGGAATCACTACTCCACTTTCAACAGACTCGGTTACAGTGACAGCGGATGGTTTTCAAACTTATTGCGCAAAACTGGATGCCCGCAACTATCAGTATATTACTTTGAAAATGCTGTATACGCCTTCAACCAATATGCCTGCAAACAGGCTGGTATCTTTCACAAAAAATCTGAAACCCGCAGACTGGCAGGGTTGGACGGTTGGAGCAGAAACATATAGTTCTCTCATCGAAAATGAATTCGTTCCGGCTGCAAAATTTTCAGAAACCGATTTCGCAATCAATATCAACAAGGCGTCCTACAGCAATGTGAGGCGATTCCTGAATATGGGAAGTATCGTACCGCCCGACGCAGTCAGGATTGAAGAAATACTGAACTATTTTAATTTCGACTATACTCCGCCGGTAGCAGATAGTAATTTTTCTTTTAATTCTTATTTGTCGGAATGCCCGTGGAATACAGACAACCTTCTATTGTATCTCCACGTATGTGCAAAAAAAGCAGACATTGATAAAATCCCTCCAGCAAACCTTGTATTCCTGATCGATGTATCGGGCTCAATGGATCTGCCAAACAGGTTGCCATTGCTAAAATCAGCTTTTAAATTACTTGTAGGAAATCTCAGGGAAAAAGATACGGTTTCCATTGTAGTTTATGGAAGCACGGTAGGTGTTTGGCTTCCTCCTACATCAGGAAGCGAGAAGCAAACAATTATGAAGTCCATCGAAGAATTAAATCCTGGCGGACCGACGCCCGGCGAAGCTGGTATTCGTGCTGCTTACCGTCTTGCCAAGAGCCAGTTCATCAAAGGAGGAAATAACAGAGTGATCTTGGCTACTGATGGCGATTTTAACGTTGGACAAAATACAGACGAAGAATTGGAAGGATTGATATCCATGTACAGGCAATGGGGAATCTATCTCACCTGTCTTGGAGTAGGTATGGGCAATTATAAAGATTCCAAACTTGAAGTACTCGCAAAAAGGGGAAATGGAAATTTTGCTTACCTCGACGATGAAAAAGAAGCTGAAAAAGTATTGATGCGTGAATTCACTCAAACGATCTATGCAGTAGCCAATGATGCATACCTTGGAATCAATTTCAATCCCGAGATCGTTCAGGATTACCGCCTGGTCGGTTTCGATAATAAATTAAAAGCACTTTCAGATACACTCAATGAAATACAGGGAGGAGAGATTGGTTCCGGACATTCCCTACTCGCAATGTTTGAGATACATCCTACCCGCCCTGAAGTAGATGCTCTTTATCCTGGGAAAAAAGGATTTGCAAAAGCTGTATTGCATTATAAAACTCCGGACGATTCGCTGCCCAAACAATCTTTATATGATTTTCCATTCACTGTTACTCCCTTCAATGATTTACCACCTGCATATCGCTTTGCTTCATCAACGGTTATGTTTGGAGCATTATTAAAAAAGTCAAGATACATGAAGGATGTCACCTGGGATGATGTCATGGAAATTGCAAATCAAAGCTTCGACAAGAACGATATAGCCCAAAAGGAATTCATTGATCTGATCGATAAGGCAAAAAAGCTTTATGCCAAGGAAAAAAAGAAGAAGAAAAACATTTCTTCAGAATTGAATTGATAAATAGCGGGATTATTCGGTTCAGGATTCCATCTCAGCATTATATAAATATCCCGTGCAGTGAAGTTCTGGCAACATTGCCAAATAAATAAAACAGAATGGTTGCCAGAAGGTAGCCCCCCAAAAATGAGATAATCAGCAAGGGCCAGGACACAGAATCCTGATCTTTTGTCAGGTACAGGTATAGTTTTTTCATGAGGACCTCTTTTAAATAGGAATTGGATACTCTATACAACTGAGAAATGAATTATTTATTGCTTTAAAATAAAAATACGAACAGCCTTCAAATTCCCCCGGAGCAGCTTTTTTGCCTTTTGTCTCAGTTTTCCTTAAAATCATCGCATTTATTGTCGAAACATTGAAACAGATTAATAGATTTGCCTGCTAAAAATTCGATCAGAAAATTTCTTCATGTTTGGAATCAAACCACAATTATTTCACTTAAAAAGAATTACTATGAAAAGGTTGATTTATCCTGTTGCAGCGATTACAATGATTATTGCTTCTGCATTTACGGTTATCAGATCACAGGATTGGAAAATCGGTGATGATTATTCTGTCAAATTCACCAGTGATGATCCATCAGGGGTATTTAAAGGGTTAAAAGGTACTATTAGTTTCGATGATAAGAACCTTGCATCTTCTAAATTCGACGTTTCGGTTGATGTAGCCAGCATCAATACCGGAAATGGCATGAAAAATACACATGCAAAAAGCGAAAAATGGCTGGATGCAGATAAATTCCCGCTAATTAAATTCACTTCATCTGCGATCACATCTACCTCCAGCGGATATGAAGCAAAAGGCATATTGGATTTTCATGGAGTACAAAAAGAAATCACAATCCCTTTTACTTTCCAGAATAATGTTTTTAGCGGAAGTTTCTCCGTTAACCGTCTCGATTATAATATTAACACGAGCGAACCCGCACACGGCGCTTCTGAATTGAAAGTAGATATCACTGTTCCCGTCTCAAAATAATAACAGGATATGTTCAAAAAAATATTTTTTCACGGATTGGCGGCAGCATTACTTGCCGCCATTGCCGCTATCATATATAACAGGATTTATTTTTTTGCATTTGAAGCCAATTTTTCAAAACTGGTGAATGTGCCTGTTTTAATTGCTATTAACCTCCTCGGTTGCCTGCTTGCAGCATTCGTCTATTGGGGATTGAAAAAATGGCTTGGCGCCAGGGCCGAGATCATCTTTAATTTTAGTTTCGCTATTATTTCCTTTGCGAGTATTACAATTCCTTTGGCAGCAAAACTCCCGCTGGACGTTCAAAACCCGGAATTGTTTCCAGGACTTACAGTACCAATGCATTTTTTCCCCGCACTGGCATGGTTCACTTTAAATCCATTATTTAAGGTAGAATAAAATAAAAAATTCCTATGATATAAATTAGAAGGGGCAATTTTTTTCATTGCCCCTTATTTTTTTACAAAATGATTCTGCGCCACAGCGTCTCTGCGGTTATCATCAATAATGAAAAAGCTACCAATAAAAAGAACAATTTTCTATCAGCCAAAAATTTAGTAACATTAGAAGGATTTTCATCCTACCCGGAAAGGTTCCACTCATAAAATTTGCCGCATGAAAAAAAAATCAGGTCTTTCCCGAAGAGCATTTGTTAAAGCCACAAGCATATTGACCCTCGGTTTGGGCCTGGCTGGAAATAAAACAGTTTCATCACTGGAATATAAAATTCAAAACAAACTACCTAAATGGAAAGGCTTTAACCTGCTTGACTTTTTTTCGCCGGATCCTTCGCAGTCAGGAAATGCTACACCGGAAGATTATTTCAAATGGATG
The DNA here is from genome assembly GCA_035499855.1 of Puia sp. Classification (GTDB taxonomy): domain Bacteria; phylum Bacteroidota; class Bacteroidia; order Chitinophagales; family Chitinophagaceae; genus Puia. Next base: position 12,805 of record DATJXY010000095.1, read on the forward strand.
AGAGACTGGGGTTTTGATTTTGTTCGCATTCCTATTGCATATCCGAATTACCTCTATATTGACAGAAGTAAAAAAATCACTCCTGATGATGTTTATAAGATTGATGATAAAAGAGTGGATCAGATTGATAAGCTGGTTACAACGGCACATCGATACAATATGCATGTGAGCCTGAACCTTCATCGCGCTCCAGGTTATTGTATCAATGCAGGATTTTATGAACCTTATAATTTGTGGACCGACCAACAGGCACTCGATGCATTTTGCTTTCACTGGCAATTGTGGGCAAAACATTATAAAAATACTTCCTCAAAAAAAATCAGTTTTGATCTTGTCAATGAACCAAGCATGCGTGAAGACATGAATGACCAGCATTCAAAATCAGGACCCGTCCCGGGTGAAATTTATCGTAAGGTCGCCAAGGCAGCAGCAGAAGCAATCCGAAAAGAAAATCCGGATCACCTGGTGATAGCAGATGGAAATAATGTGGGTAATAATGTTATTCCGGAAATTATCGATCTCAATATTGCGCAGAGTTGCAGAGGATATAATCCGGGTCTCATCTCACATTATAAGGCGCCCTGGGCTAACAAAGATCCGGAACATATGCCTGAACCGAAATGGCCGGGACAGGTAGGAGAAAAATATCTCAGCAGGCAAATGCTGGAGACTTATTATCAACCATGGATTGATCTTATCCAAAAAGGAGTCGGCGTACATTGCGGAGAATGTGGTTGCTGGAATAAAACACCTCATGATGTGTTCCTTGCGTGGTTTAAGGATGTGCTCGATATCCTTACCGGCAACGGAATTGGTTTTTCGCTCTGGGAATTCAGCGGAGACTTTGGCGTTCTCGATTCAAAACGGGCTGATGTAAGTTATGAAGACTGGCATGGTCATCAACTCGATCGAAAAATGCTTGACCTGCTGATGAATACAAAATAGAAATGGCGTTATCATTCAGTAAACTTTTTAAAGACAACCAGCAGCTTACAAATTCTTAATAACTTTGAACCATCTTCTGACTCCACTTCAGGTAAAAATTCATTTCTGATTTTAAATTGCTAATTATGAAAAAGGTTTTTTTATTCATTCCGGCGTTCCTTATTTTTTCCTTCACTTCACCAAATGATACCATTTCAAAAAAGGAGAAGAAATTCGCAGAAAAGTTTTTAAAAGATACAGAAGACGGAGTCTTTAAAGCAGTGAAAGGTTTGAGTGATGGACAACTGAAATTTAAACCTGCTCCGGACCGCTGGAGTGTTGAAGAATGTGTTAAGCATATTGCCATTACCGAAAATGCTTTATGGAACATGACAAGTGCCACAATTAATCAGACTCCCAATCCTGAAAAGCGCACTGATATAAAAGCGACGGATGACCAGGTGATCCGGAAAGTCGAAGACCGCTCCACTAAAGTAAAAACTTTTGATCCTCTCAAACCGGAAAACACTCCTTATAAATCACTCAGCGAAGCGCTCGATTCATTCAAAACAGCCAGAGCAAGATTGATAGATTATGTGAAAAAAACGAACGATGATCTGCGTAATCATGTTGCCGTATTACCGATCGCAACATTCGATTGTTACCAGATGATTCTTTTTATCGGTGCTCACAGTAACCGTCATACGCAGCAGATAGAAGAAGTCAAAGCAGATCCCAATTTTCCAAAGAACTGATTGATTCATATTTCTCCAGATGAGAAAGATCCGATGGATAAAGCACCGGATCTTTCTCTTGAGATTTCAGATATTAACAAGATATTATCACTTATTTTCCTTCGCTCGTCTTCATTTATACGTTATTATAAGCAGCTCTGTTTTTCATGAAGGTCTGTACAAATCACAGAAGCATTCAGCCGTTTTGAAAGGTCAAAAAGGCTTTTTGTCTGCTCTTAATCCATTGAAAGTCATAAATGTTATAGAATAGTTATAACTCTACTCCCATTAAACTTAGTGTCTGATTTTTGTTCTTAGTAATGTAAGACAAAATATAAATTTTATGAAAAAACTAATCATCATATTACTTTCATTAGGATTGGTTGCAGGTGTATCGGCTCAACGAAGCCATATAGATGGCGGATACGCCGTCAGGCCGCATGTAGTGGTAGTTGGGCCGGCCTTTGCTCCGTATTATCCATATTATGGCATTGGTTGGGGCTTTGGTTATCCTTTCGGTTATCCCTATCCGCCAATGTATGGCGGGTATTACAGACCGTCCAGGCTTACGATGCAAATTGAGGATATCAAAACTGATTACCGCGATAAAATTTCATCAGTAAAACACGATAAGAATTTATCCCATCAGGAAAGAAGAGAAAAAATTCATGAGTTGAAACAGGAAAGGGACAATCAGATTGATGACCTTAAAAGAAATTATTATAAAAAGTAAGAGATTTTTCTAAGGACGGTGATTTATAGCAAAAAGCCCTGCCGGGAAGCAGGGCTTTTTTATTAATGTATGAATACTAAAAGTTCAAAAGTTGAAAACACTATTTTTCAATTTTTAATTCACTGCACATATCCGAAATCAATGAAAAATCGGCATCTGTAATGTAGGTTATTCTCACCATTACATTGATACATCCAAAATTCCTCACACCAAATACCCTGTTTTCGATCTCTCCGGATTTGTTTGCCATCTTTATCAAAATATATTTATAATCCAGTTCACCTAATTTACCTTCTTTGATTTCAGGATCGGCGCCCTTCTGCCGGGTAATTTTCCTGTAAAACATTTTCAGGAACTGATCCACCGTCGAGGTATCTGCATAATATGCCCTGAATGAAATCGTACAATTTTGTTGTATTTCGTTTGCCGAAGGAATAACCGGCAGGGTATCCTGCAATTTTGCAATACTCAATAACGTCAATGCATATTCGAATGGCAATTGTTTTACCTGGGCCATATCCACCGTCGGGCCCTCACGATCAGCCATCGGTTCACTTATCTTTCCATAATCCGAACCAATCCTCAAATATTTTTTTTCTGTCGCCACCTGGTCAAACAGATACCATCCCTGGGGAAGTATGAAAGAAATCTTCAGGTCCTTGTTTTTATATACCCATTGCGAATCGACCATTCCGAGACTAAGCGATCCGCTCTCGCAATTCTGGGAAAAAGAAGAATGGTTTAAAAATAAAAAAAACGACAAGGTTATCAATAAGCAGAATCGATATTGTTTCATATTATTAAAAAGCACAGCAGTGCTAATTGCCTGAATCATTTCAAATTTTATTTTCAAAAATTAGCACCCCTGGTTTTGGTTTTTATCCGGCAGAGAAACATATTGGCTGTAATGTATAAAGTAGACCCATCATCTCCCCATGCGCAATTGGCAGTGGGTTGTGGAATTTCAAATCTCCCCAGCAATTTCCCGTCCGGAGATATTACCAATATACCTCCGGGTCCAGTAGTAAAAAGGTTTCCCTTACTATCAACCTTCATTCCATCCGGAACACCTTTCAATCCCTGCTTTTCCAGCGAACTCGCGTCAAAAAATAATTTGCCTGCGCCGAGACTACCATCGGGATTAACAGGATATGACATGATGATTGGTTTATCCGGATCTGATTGTCCGACATACAATGTTTTTTCATCCGGAGAAAAAGCCAGGCCATTCGGCAAAAGATTATCAATTAAAAGTGTGATCTTCCCATCAGTCGATAAACGATAGACTCCGGTAAAATTGATTTCACGGGATACCACATCTTTTTCGCGATCAGGTAATCCATAATATGGATCGGTAAAATAATAATCTCCTGTTGAACGCTGCACAATATCATTGGGACTATTGAAACGTTTTCCCTCGTAATTATCAGCCAGGGTTCTTTTGCCCCCCAGGCTCAATGGCATGGCGCTGATCCTGCGGTCTCCGTGTTCGCAGGCAACCAATTGTCCTTTATTATTGATGATAAGTCCATTACTCCCCGGTTCATGACTATAAGGCATGCGTCCTGTATAACCGGATGGTTTCAGGAAAACAGAAAGTCCTTCACCTTCTTTCCATTTGAAAATAGTATTGTTGGGGATATCAGAAAACAAAACAAATCCTCCGTTCTTCACCCATACAGGTCCTTCCGACCAGGCGAAACTATCGGCCAGGATTTCAATTTTTGCATCTTTGCCGATGAGGTTATCGAAAGCCGGATCAATACGAATAATTTGTCCGATTGTTCTTGACTGTGCCATGCAGTAATAGGTTAAGCTGATAATTAGTATAAGCAGAAAAACTTTTTTCATAAACAAATGGTATACTCCAAATTACAGGAATTCCCTGAATTGCGTACTATAATTTCAAATCCTAAAGGTGGATCTGAACAGTTTTCTTCAAAAGGCGGTGAAGGCATGCAGATTCATTATGATCGGTATGACAGGTTATGATTATCTGCGACCATCTTAAAAAATCTTAAGCAATCTGTGTACCATCATACCGCATCCGTAGTTTCATAATTTTTTTTGCAGATAACACCGCTGCAAAATTTTCTGCTATCTGATTTTACTTTTATTATTTGATATCTTTAATAACAATTGGTAAATATGATAGATACTAAAGTCATGAGGGAAAAATTCCCTTCCCTGCATCGCATGCATAATGGTTTTCCTATGATTTTTTTTGATGGACCCGGAGGCACACAAATGCCCGGAGAAGTGATTGATGCCATTTCGGATTATTATAAAACATCCAATTCGAATACTCACGGTGAGTTTATTACTACCCGGGAAACGGATGATATGATCCGAAATGCGAGGGAGACGATTGCTGTTTTTCTCGGAGCAGAAGGAGAAGAAACCATTTCTTTTGGACAAAATATGACCAGCCTGAATTTTTCCCTGGCTCATGGAATTGGCCGCATATTACAGGCCGGAGATGAAATTCTGATCACCCAGCTGGATCATGAAGCCAATCGCGGACCATGGCTGATGCTGAGAGAATATGGAATCATCGTCCGGGAAATAGCATTGCTGCAGAATGGACAACTGGATTATGAAGATCTTTCCAAAAAAATCAATGAGCGTACAAGGCTGGTTGCTATGGGATGGGCATCGAATGCATTAGGAACCGTGAATGATGTAAAACGCGTTCGTCAGCTCTGTTATCAATACAATGCATGGCTGATGCTGGATGCTGTTGCCTATGCGCCTCATTTTGCCATCAATGTGAAAGAGACCGGTTGTGATTTCCTGATCTGTTCTGCATATAAGTTTTATGGACCTCATATGGGAATTCTATATAGTCGTCCGGGTTTATTAAATCAAATACAAACCGACCGTTTGATCACGATTGAACAAAGAGCTCCTTATTGCATTGAAACAGGAACACTGAACCATGCAGCGATTGCAGGAATTACTGCGGCCATCCGTTTTATTGCTTCGCACGGAAAGGGGAACAATTTGCGGGAATCATTGGAAGATGCTTACAAACAGCTTGGCGAACATGAACGTGGATTAGCAATCAGACTCTGGAATGGTTTGAAAAAAACTCCCGGGATATCATTGATCGGACAGAATTTTGATTCGGAACACCGGTCTCCGACCGTTTCATTTACAATGGAAGATAAAACGCCGGCTGAAGTTTGTGCGCATCTTGCAAAAAAGAATATCTGTGCATGGGATGGACATTTTTATGCGATAAGAGCTATCCAGGTGTTAGGACTTTTAGAGAAAGGAGGAGTGACTAGACTGGGAATAAGTTTTTATAATACTAAAGAAGAAATAGAAGCGACACTTGCGGAGATTAAAAGTTTTGTAGAACAGGGAATTCGGAAATCGTGAAACGTGAATCTCCAACCGGCGTGAGTCTTCCCGCAGGTATTTGTGAATTGCATTTCAAGTCAGCTACTACCTGCGGGACAACTCGTGCTAAAAACTAAATGCGAGATAATATTAATAATATATAATTGGATCAACTGATAATGTAAGAAGGCACGAGTTCTCAATCGGGCATTGCATCAAATTTCAGATTACTTTTATTCAGCCCGATTGAAGACTCGCGCCGCTTTGGGGAAGTAAAAAATAAGTGATTATGTACAATTTTATTTTTTGGGTATTATACATGGGGAATCTAAAA
>DATJXY010000096.1:0-5795 GCA_035499855.1 Puia sp.
GAAAAATCTATTTAACTTTTTTAATTGCTGATGGAACCCATGATCCATTGACGACTTCATCTTTTGGCCAGTACATTCGCAACATCACATTAAAACTTCCGGTCGGACTTGGAAGCCAATTGCTCTCTTTGTCTTTACCGGGAGAAATATTTTGGATATAAATATCCACGGAGCCATCTTTATTAGTTTTCAAATTACTCCTGTCGCCGATTGAATACCTGTTGATCGGATTGTGAATAAAATAACCATCATTATCATACATCGTCAGTGACCAGAAAGCATTTACAGGAGGTGTTTGTCCTTTTTCGAAATGGAGAATGTATTGATTTGAACCATTCAATTTGTTTCCATCTGCATCGATGCCGGATGAAGGATAAATAGCATCCTGTGGAAGATTAGCCCCCAGGCCAGCATATGCAACCAACGCACGTAATATGTAATTGGTTCCGTAATTACCAAAATTTTTGAAAGCAATACTCCATCCATTTATCGGAGGCACCATTCCTTTTTGCATGGTTGTGTTTACCATCTCAACAAATTTCTTTGGAATGGCTGCCAATGCAGACTGAGTTGCTGTATCAAAGGCACTTAGCTTAAATGTCGCTCCCGGTCCAACTCCAATTTTTGCAAATGCTGCTAAAGCCGGTGAGTCTGCAGCTGCGGGGGGATTGACAACCATGAGTTGATTGACATAATTGAAAAAAGAGTCAATTGGGAAATGGATGATTTGTGAATTTGGATCGACTGAACTCAGATTGGGATCAGCTTTACCGGGTGGCGGCGTATAGGGCTTACCGTAAGAAGCAAGTGGTGTAAGCGAAACTTTCTTTTCAAGGGGAACAACTACTGCTTCACCATCCTTTGCACTGTTTACCTGGAAACGGCCTAGGATCCATACCAGGTTGGTCGGCGATTTTATTTGTTTCAATCCGGCCGGGATGGTGCCTGTCCATTTCGGTCCGGTGATTAAATATTTTTGTGCCGAGGTACCGGTTGTTCTTTTCCCGGGACTTTCAAATACATTGGTCCACGCATCCAGCATCGGCATTAAATAATAGCGACCATTGGTATTAGGCAAATCCAATACCTGTGCATCGTCACTTAAATCAAGGATCGCAGTGTTATAATATGTATCTGCATTTGGTCTGACGACATCTTTAAAATCAGCATCGGGGAAGCGGGAAAAGATGGTGAATTGATTAATAGGCGCACCCTTGCCCTCCACAGGCTTCTCAAAATTAATAATCTTTTTATGAGTAATATCCATCAAAGCCAATGGTAATGAATAGATGAAAGCCGCTTCTGCTGTTTTAACAATGGTTGTATCTGGTCCCGAAACAGAAGATTCTTGTGTCACCCGTGAATTACAGGCAGCGAATCCACATGCAGCCAGCAGCAGTACTGCAAAATTTTTTTTCATAATGATTTTATTAAGGTTTGAACAGCAAATAGCATTTAATAAATAATTCCTAAGAATAGCAAGTTACTTCTTAGACAAGTACTTTTTATATTTAACAGTATATTGATGATCCCCTCATCTGCGCGAGTGTTCAATCGCGCTGAACAGGTACAACTCAAAATATAAGTAAGCAAGCGATTGATAACTCGCGCCAAAACTGCTGCTCCTGCAACAAGCTGATATTTACAAACCATTTTTTCTTCCATCCTTAAGGTCTCTGCGCTCCCGCTACAAATACCCGCCTGTAACTTTCTCCCCAAAGTTCCGTCATATAATTATTTACCTGTAAAGCGGCCGCTGATAACGAACGATGGTTGTACCATAAACGAACAGTGGCTGCTCTATACATAATAATATTCCGTTGACATATAGTTATTTAAAATATTGGTATTTCAATTGAAGCCTATTTGTACGATTGGATTGATCACCATACAAATCTTGCGTCATGTTCAAAAACCTACTTCTTATTGCCTTCAGGAATTTTAGAAAAGACAGTTGGTATAGTTTGCTGAATATATTGGGACTTACGATTGGCATCAGTTTCAGCTTGTTTTTAATTTTTTATGTCAGGGACGAACTGAGCTATGACCGTTTTAACAAAAATGTGGATCGCATATACAGGATCAATTCTTATATACAGGAGCGGGATAAAAATACCAACTGGACCATTACGCAGTTTCCTCTCGCACCCACAGTAAAAAAAGATTACCCTGAAGTAGAAGAGGCGGTAAGATTTTCTCCCCGCGAACGCACTTTATTTAAGAATGGAAACAACAGTTTTTACGAGACCAAGATTTATTATGTTGATAGTAATGTCTTCAAAATATTTACGGTCAATTTTGTGGAAGGGAATGAGAATGCCTTGCATGAGCCCAATAGCATTGTCATTTCAAGAACCCTTGCCGAGAAATATTTCGGAAAGAATGTCCAGGTGGTTGGTAAAACACTTGGTACGGTATATGATTTATATAAAGTGACGGGTGTTTTTGAAGACATCCCGAGAAATTCGCATATCCGTTTCGATATGCTGATCTCGATGTCTTCAGTTAAAAATCACGGAGGAGAAAACTGGGGCAATTTCAACTATTATACCTATGTATTGCTAAAACCCGGAGTCCGTGCAGATGGCTTTAATAAAAAATTGACGCAGGTATATAAAAAATATGTAGAGCCTCTTTTTTCCCAGTTCAATGTAAAAATGTATTATGATATACAGCCTATCGCGAATATTCACCTGCATTCGCAATTGGAAAGGGAACCGGAAGAGCTGGGAAGCATGTCTTATATCTGGATATTTTCGGCTGTCGCTTTTTTTATGCTGCTGATCGCATGCATTAATTATATGAACCTCACCACGGCGAGGTCGGCAAGAAGGGCCAAAGAAATCGGCATAAGAAAAGTAACTGGTTCTTCAAAAAGGCAATTGGTATTGCAGTTCCTGGGCGAATCCGTACTCACGGCATTCGTGGCAGTATTGCTGAGTTTTGTGTTGGTAGTATTGCTGCTTTCTGCTTTCAACTCGATATCCGGAAAGGCATTTACCGTGCATACACTTTTACAGCCTTTTAATATACTGCTGATGTTGGGCATCGCTTTATTTACGGGACTGACAGGTGGAAGCTATCCGGCTTTTTATCTTTCTGCATTTAAACCCGTCAGTGTATTAAAAGGATCTCTTTCCAGGGCCTCGGGTAATGTAAACCTTCGTCGAACCCTGGTGGTCTTGCAATTTTCGATTTCCATGATCATGCTCATATGTACCTGGGTAGTGTATACGCAATTGATGTACTTACGTAACAGGGATCTTGGTTTCGACAAAAACCAGGTGATGACAGTTATTGTGAATACCGGGGAGGATGAACGCAGTAAGATATTTGCCATGGACAATAATTTCCGGCAGGTGCCAGGCGTCAAAACGGTGGGTACCGGCAATGCCTATCCGGGAAGTCCGAATACCAATCTGAATCTCTTCGTCGTGGAAACAAAAAACGGGAAGGTGAATAAAGCGATCGAATGTTATTCAGTAGACGAAAATTACCTTGGTGTCCTGGGCATCCCGATTGTGAAAGGACGTAATTTCTCAGGTCTTGCCGACACTTTGCACAGCATAATGGTGAACGAAGCAATGGTAAAACATTTTGGATGGGATCAACCGATCGGACAGCGGATAAAATTCCCGGGCGACACTTCCGGATTTTATATGGAGGTAGTGGGTGTATTCAAAGATTTCAACCAAAAATCCTTATACAATCCAATCGCTCCGCTTCTGCTGTTTTACGGTGCGAACGGCAATATCATCCAGCTGAAGATGAACGCCGGCAATATAAAAGAATCGATAGCGCAGGTGGATAATACCTGGAAAAAATATTTTCCGCAGCTTCCATTTGAATACAAATTCCTGGATCAGGATTTCAATTCGCAGTATGCGGCTGATCAGAAGCGGGGAAAAATCTTTGCGGCATTCTCCATACTCACCATCATCATTACCTGCCTTGGATTGCTCGGCCTCACCGCTTTTACCACGCAGCAGAAGCAAAAAGAAATCAGTATCCGGAGAGTAATGGGCGCCAGCATAGGCCAAATAGTGGCCCTTATTACCGGCAACTACCTGTGGCTTTCACTTATTGCCGCCTGTATTGCATTTCCGATTGCGTATTATTTCATGAACAACTGGCTGAAAATATTTTCTTACAGTACTGGTTTGTCTTTTATTCCATTTCTCTTATCTGCTTTATTTATTGTATTTACTGCAGTAGCAACGGCCAGTTTTCATTCGGCTAAAGCGGCCTTATCAAAACCTGCGAAAAATTTACGAACGGAATAAAATCCCACCCCGTTCTTGATGTTGGAATTTACTCCATCTTGCCGGGCCTGTTATAACACCAACAACAATAGATGATATTTTGATCAGGAGCTTTGCTTGCTTTTTATAGCAGTCAATATCTGCCGTTCTTTATCGACTTCAGCTTGCTGCGTTAACAGGTCCTTTTTTGTCTGCTCAAGCCCTTCCTGGGTTTTCCTTAATTTCTTTTGCAGATCACCTTGTGTGTCGATGAGTTTGTTCATCTTCTTTTGCGCCTTTTGTTTGGTATCGAAATCAGCGGTCGACTTGGTTTCGATATCGATTTTTTGTTTCTCCTGGTCATTCTTGTTTTGCTCAAGGTCTGCATTGATGCTTCTGATCTTTTTTTCCAGATCTATTGAATCGCTTTTCAGGTCACTCATTTTTTTCTGAGCCTTTTGCAAAACTTTATCCTGGTTGGCAACCTGGAGATTGATATACTTCGCTTCAACAAATGGGGCCATATTATTGAGGAAAGACTTTGCTGATTCAATTTTTGAATTATCTGATGGGGAATGCGAAGGAATGTCCTCTCCTTTTTTGGTCGGAAGCAGGGTGACCGTACTTACATCCTTTTCATCAGAGCTTTTCTTCTCAACCCTGAAATACAAATCGCTGAGTTCTTCACTGCTACTGTCCAATTTGCAGGACCTGAAGACAAAATAATTTTTATAGCTCGAACTTTTGACTCCCCGTTTTCCCATATATTCTTTTATGGCTTCTTCGGTCACATCGGGGTTGCTGGAAATATTGATTTTCGCTACGGGTTGAAAAGTTTTTTGTACTTCAACTTTCGATTCAACAGCCTGAACCTGCGACCTGATCTCACTATGCAGGAAGATAATAATGCAGAGAAGAATAATTTTTTTTAGCATAAGTCCTGGTTTAGAATTAGGGATCCCTGATTGCAACGGAAAATTAGGAAATTTCCCAATACCGGCGCGAATACCCCCGCAGGCAATCATACATTTTCGATACAATCAATTTTTCTGCCTGCGGGATGACTCGTACCAGCACCCAACTAAAATATAACATTGTGTAAGAAATAATATTTCGACCACGAGTTGTCAATTGGGCAATGTTTTATATTTGAAATTGCTTTATTCCACCCGATTGAACACTAGCGCCGGACTTGGGGGTGATTGGCAGCAAGAAGCTGATAAAATTTAAGAGGTAAGGGTAAGGTAAAATAAATCAAATGAAACATCCTTTGATTGAATCCTATAAAGAAATGTTTTCAGATAAATATCATTTTGATGGGGAAGAATTTTTTGCACTTTACCAAGAATGGATAATTAAGTTTGGAGAAGCAGAAAAGAGTAAGGCCGATTTTGTGTGGAGTATGTTCAATCGAATTGCTAACTCATATGCTGGTAAATTCAAGAATGAACTAGAAATGTATACGTTCATGAGAGGCATTTATGCAGATATGTGGCAATTTTTATTGAAAGAAGGCAGAGACAGCTCTCACGTAAAAAGATTGATGCATTATTG
>DATJXY010000097.1:0-2525 GCA_035499855.1 Puia sp.
CTTCCGCAATCCTTAGTTTCATTGATTCGGGTATAATGACAGAACTATTGAAATTCATAATAAAACCGCCGAGCAAAACAATAGAATTGTACAAGTAGAAGAAAATATCAGTCTGTGCCTTTATACCAAAGTAATAGGTCACCACCAAGCTATTGACAAAAACCAGGCCCTTATTGAAAAAGTTAAAAACGGTAGATAGGACAATTCCTTTTTTGTACGATTCAACCTGTAGAAACTTCATTTATATTATGTTCAATTTCATTAAGATATCCTCTCAACGATCACCGGCTAATTATATTTTATATATGATCTCCGATTGATTTTTTATGCTGTTCATGCAGCTTTCTTCTCATTGCTTTTTTTGCCGACTGCTTTATAGACTTCAATAATTGCAAGTAAGATTAATACAAGCACGGTGAGATTAATGGCATACCCCAATGTGTTTTGACGAAACAAATTGAGCCTTCTTCCAAGCGGATTAAAGGGGGCAAAGACCTGGATGATCTCCTGATTATCCATCGAAGTAGTTCTTAATGCTCTAAGCTCATCTTTTAATTCCAGTACCTTATCATACAAATCGAGTTCAGGAGTTTTGGAAGCAATCTCTTTGTCGACAAAATTTAAATTGGTTGTCCCCGTTTCTTTACTCTCAGCCTGCTTTTGTATTCTGAGGTTATACATTTTCCTGAGCGTGTCGATCCCCTGGATAGAGGATAAAATAATACTCTCCTCGTCCTTTTGGGTTTGTAATCCGATTTCCTGATTCTTTTTTAATACCTCATTTTCAACAGTATTGATGATCCCCTGCTGAATTTTATTGAAAATATCAACCTGCTTGCTGATCACCGTGATCTCATGAAGGGGAATATCAAATTTGGTAAGGTTCTTTTTGAAGTCACCAAATTTTTCAATCCTGCTCCAGAATGTATCCAGGCGAACCAGATCACTCCTGCTGGATGAAATGAATTTATCTTTATACAATTGGGTTAACACCAGCTCATCTTCTACAGGGTCTGCTGTAAAACGAACCAGGGATGCTGCTTCGGATTCGTTGATGGTAAAAATCTTAGACAGTTCATTCAATCTCCGTTCATTAACAAGCGCATTCAGGTAGTCCATAGAATTGTATAAGGCACGGCTGCTCCCAAAATTCGTTCGCACAGTCATCACTGATTCATATTTGACTCCTTTTTTATAATCCACGTATATTCCCCAAATCAGTCCCACTATAATTGTCAGCCCCAGCCAGATAATATTTTTCCTTAAAAAAATCAGGATATATAAAATGACACTGCCAAGAAGTCTAAAAACTGAGGTAAAGAAGTCCACCAGCTTTCGGCAAAATTTGATAAAAAGATTGACCAGGGCGCCTAAATCAACATCATTGCTTTCCTGGGAGGGTTGCTTTTTTTCCTGATTCTCCATATAATTGGGTTAAACTGTCTTTCCGGCAAATTTTGCCGCGCCAAATGTACGGCAATAAAAAAAATAAGCAAATAGATTCGGGCCCCTCTATCTGCCCGAAGTATGTATCCATCCGACCCTGTAACCACTCGAATTATCGCCTAAAATCGACAGGAGCAAGCAACCTCCAAAGAATTTGTAACGAATTGTTTAAGCAGGCAAACACTTATGAAAATAGTATTCATCGTAAGATCAACTTTGTTCACATCACCGGGAGGAGATACGCTGCAGGTAACCCAGACCGCAGCACATCTGGTCCGGCTGGGAGTATTTGCTGATATCAAATTAACCAGTGAAAGGATTGAATATGAACGTTACGATTTATTACATTTCTTCAATATCATACGTCCCGCAGACATATTATACCATCTCAAAAAAACAAGTAAGTCATTTATACTCTCATCCATCCTGATTGATTACAGCGAATACGATAAGAATTACAGAAAGGGAATTCCGGGTTTGATATTTTCTTTTTTGTCGCCCGACAGGATAGAATATATAAAAACCCTGGGGCGATGGATTTTAGGAAAAGATAAACTGATAAGCAGGTCTTATCTGTTGAAAGGTCAAAAAAAATCGATTCGAGAAATATTGAAAAAAGCGGCCTGTGTTTTACCTAACTCATTCATGGAATATCAAAAATTGAAAGAAATTTATGGATTGGAATCTCCTTATTTCGTTGTTCCCAACGGCGTCGATGAGAATCTTTTTCATTTAAATAAACAGGTAGATAAAGATCCCAACCTGGTTCTGTGTGTGGCAAGAATTGAAGGAATAAAAAACCAGATCAACCTGATCAGGGCGCTGAATAATACCAATTATAAACTATTGATGATTGGAGCCGCGGCCCCCAATCAAAGGGACTATTATCAGCTTTGCCGGAAAATGGCGGCCGAAAATATTTCTTTTATCGATCATCTTCCCCAGGAAGAACTAGTGCCTTATTATCAAAAAGCGAAAGTCCATATTCTTCCAAGCTGGTTTGAGGCCTGCGGACTTTCAACCCTCGAAGCAGCAATGACGGGCTGCAATGTGGTTGTATCCAAAAAAGGATATACTGA
>DATJXY010000098.1:0-44383 GCA_035499855.1 Puia sp.
AATACGGCCAAAGCAATGGCAAAAAATATATTGGTATAGGATTTATCGAATTTTTGATAGTTCAGATAATCCAGGCCAATATCGCCTGCATTGGAATGTACATCTTTGAATGGCAGAAGAAATAATTCGTAATTTTTCCAATTATCATTCCGGGCCATATATTTTTTAAGATAGGCAGGGAATTTTTTCTCCAGGGAAGCCATATTGGTACCGGGCGTCAGTTCAAGATAGGTATCCAGCCAGTTGCCGCCCCAATTATTGATTAAATTTGGAAAGCGACTGTATATGGTACTGAATGAAAACAGCGCATCGAACTGAAGCTGCGAATTCTGGGGTGTGTTTTGAATGATACCTGTTACCATATAACTTGAAGTATCATCACTATAATGAGTAACGGTTTTTCCAATCGGATTCGTTTTGCCGAAGAGTTTTTCCGCGGCATCTTCTGTCAAAACAACTGTATTAGGTTTATCCAAAGCAGTTCCACCATTTCCATTGATCATTTTAAAATCGAACATTCGTAAAAAAGTAGAGTCAACGAAAAAGATTTTTGGAAGATAAATGCGTTTCTCACCGTAAGTCATTTGAAATTTTTCGCCCCAGTTGATCCTGGTAAAATTTATTATTTCGGGGAAGTCATGCTTTAATGTCGGACCCATCGGAAACATAGACAGGCCCACTTTTTGTGAAGCTACCATGCCTTCAAATTTCTGCACTTCGTTCAGGCGATAAATATTTTTTGTTTGGAAATTGTCGAAACTTCTTTCATAAAAAACAAATAGCATAATCATGATGCATGCAGCCATGCCAATTGCGAGACCAATAATATTGATGAAGGAATAAGTTTTATTCTTCATCAGGTTTCGCCAAGCGGTTTTGAAATAGTTTTTTAGCATAAAGCCTCCTAAATCTTCCCTGAAGGGATGACTTATAATGCCACCCGTTCAGAAACTTTTTTTAATTCAATTTTTAAATTCTTTTCTTTCCCCTTTAGGGGGGTTTACTCTGTTCGTAACGACTTCACCGGATTCGCTACCGCTGCCCTGACAGCTTTATATCCTACCGTAATCCATGCAATCACAATCGAACCGATGATTGCAAGAATAAAAAATTCAATTCCAAGTTTTATCCTGAATGCAAAATTGTCCAGCCAATGTTGCATAAAATAATAAGCCAGTGGAGCTGCAATCAAAAAAGCAATACTGATAAGGATGGTGAATTCCTTCGAGAATAAATACACGATATTGCTTACAGATGCACCCAATACTTTACGGATTCCTACTTCCTTGGTACGCTGAATGGCCATAAAGGATACGAGCCCATACAATCCGAGACAGGAAATAAAGATGGCAATGGCTGCAAAGATTTTATACAGTTGCGATAACTGATTTTCCTGGTCGTAGAAATGTTTGATTTTTTCATCGAGGAATTTATATTCATACACATAGTTCGGGAAATTCCGGTTCCATGTTTTTTCTATAAATGCCAACACCTGTTGGGCCTTGTTTTCCTGGATTTTTATCCCGACTGTCTGATATTTTCTCTTCAGACAGCCTAATACGACTGGGACAATGGGATCCCGCAATGAGTTTGAATGAAAATCGCGAATCACACCTACTACCGGCGCATGAATTCTCCTGTTCCAGAAACTGATCTCTTTCCCTAAAATATCTTCCGGGTTTTTAATGCCCAGCTTTTTTACAAGTGTTTCGTTGACGACAAATTCATTCACAGTATCACTTTGAACGTAAAACCTGCCTGCCACCAATTGGAGGTTATATGTTTTAAGAAAATCAGCATCAGCCCATTTCAGGCTGGGTTCAAAACTTGTTTGTTCGGGTGATTTGTTGAAAGTGAAATCACTGGTCCAGTCGCCATCATTAGCAGGAGGAGTAAAGCTGAAGCTTACATTCCTGATACCCGGATAATTCAATAATTCCTCGCGGAGCAAATTAATCTTCGCATGAGCCGCACTGTCAGCGTCTCCAGGAATCGGGACATTCACAATCGCATTTTTATCAAATCCCATGGAAGCATTCCTGAAATAATCCATCTGGCTGATGACAACCAATGTGCCGATGATTAATGTCTGGGCGATCACAAATTGAAAAATAACCAGTGCCCTTCTCAATGAAATCCCACCTATGGATTTAGAACTGATTTTGTTTTTTATTGCATTGACCGGATTAAATCCAGATAAAATGACGGCAGGATAAAAACCTGACAAGAAGGTAACAGATACGGCGATGATAGATAAGAACAATATGATTTTGGATAACTGAATAGAGGCATAGGTCAACTGTATATCCAATAGACTACTGAGATACGGTAAAACAAACCAGGATACGAGGCATGCAATTGCTATTGAAAAAATAGTAATCAAAAATGTTTCGCCTAAAAATTGTGATACCAATTGCCTGCGACTGCTTCCCAACACTTTTCTCACACCCACTTCTTTTGCACGGTTGACTGCCTGCGCGGTAGCGAGGTTAATAAAATTGACACATGCAATGATCAAAAGAAATAACCCGATCAATGATAAACTGGTAATGAGTTCTCGGCTGAAAGTTCTTTCATTATAATTCCCGAACCTGCTGTCAAAATGTATTTCATTTAGAGGTTGTATAAGATAGGATGTTTTAATATTACCGTTATCGTCATTAGCATGTTTGGACCTGAATGCAGGCAATAAACGACTGATCTGTTCAGGCGACACATTCGGCTTGAGAAGAATCATACAACTAAAATCGCTGGAAGTGCTACCCCAATCCTTACTGTTGGCTTCGTTGCTGGTTTTATAGGATATCACCACGCAAAAAGGGAAATCGCTATTCAAAGGCATGTCGTCAATGATGCCCGTTACTTTTAATGTTTCCATGTTCTCGTGCATGATAAGTTTCCCTATCGCCTGCTTCCAATCGCCGAAATATTTTTCTGCAGTAGTTTTTGAAAGAACAACAGAATTTGGGGAAGAGAGTGCTGATCTTGCATTTCCCGCCAGCCAGCGTGTATCGAGAATATCGAAGACCTGGGGTTCGGCATAAAAGATATTCGGTTCCTTGTATTTTTTTTGGGGCGACTGATTGTCGAGCACAGTTATCTGGTTGCCATTGCTACCCGAAATGGCGCCCGCTGTTTCCAATTGCGGAAACTCTTCTCTCATCGCAATGGGTACAGGCCGTGAAACACCGCTGGTATAATCCAGAACTCCTGCCCTGTTGAATTTAGTCACTACACGGAAGATGCGATCCTTTTTTTGATGAAAGCTGTCGAAGCTCAATTCAAACTGAATCACGAGAAAAATAAGCAGGCAGGAAGCAATGCCGATTGTTAGTCCTAATACATTAATAATCGTAAAACTTTTATTACGTAACAGGTTTCTGAATGCAGTTTTGAAATAATTTTTCAACATATTTTGTTTGTTAGATTATTTGATTGTTTGATGGTTGGATTGATGGGGTTATATTAACCATCAAACAATTTAACCATCCGGCCATCACTCTGTTCTCAAACTTTTTACGGGGTTAGCAACTGCTGTCTTAATTGCCTGGAAGCTCACAGTAATCAATGCAATTAGTATAGCCAGTGTTCCGGCAATCAAAAATATCCAGACATTTATTTCTATCCTGTATTGATATTTTTTTAGCCACTGATTCATAATCCACCATGCAGCAGGGAATGCAAGCAGGCAGGATATCAATATTAGCCGCAAAAAATCTTTGGATAAAAGGCCTGCAACGCTTGAAATACTTGCACCAAGCACTTTGCGTATTCCGATTTCCTTTGTCCTTCGCTCTGCCATATATGCAGCAAGACCAAACAAACCCAGGCACGAAATCAAAATAGCAAGTGCTGCAAATAATCTTGATAATTTACTGATCAGCATTTCGCTCCCGAACATCTGGTTGAACTGATCATCCACAAACTGATATTCGAATGGATAAGCAGGATTGTCTTTTTTCAAGATTGCTTCCATTTTTGACAGCATTTGTTCGGGATTTATCTGTGGTTTTGTACGTACATACATAACTTCAGAAAATCGCGGGTCTATGCAGAAAAAGATAACCGGGTCGGGCTTGCCGTACATATCTCCATACACATAATCATTGACAACACCTACGACCGTTGCATTCAGTGTGCTGTCGAACTCATCAGATATCCTCTTTCCGAGAGGGCTTCCCTTACCTAAAAGTTTCGCGAACGATTCACTAATAATAATATTGCCAACATATGATTGCTTATCAAAATTGACCGTGTCTGTCAGGTTAAAATCTCTTCCTTCTAAAATTTTTATTCCTGAAGCAGAGAAGAAATCGGTACCTACGTTTCTCCATGAAACCAGGATCTTGCTACCCGGCGGTTTGGTTTCCCAGGAAAGGCCATCTGTATTATTTCCACCATAAATGGTAGCATGATCCGACAAGCTGACCTTCTCTGCTATGCCCCCACTGATAAAATCCTGTTTGATTACCGAATAATTTTTCCTCATATTGCCTTGCATTCTCAATTCCACCAGCCTTTCTTTATCAAACCCGAGTTTCCTGCTTTTTATATGATATATCTGTTGATAAATAACAATTGTACCTATGATCAAACTAATGGAGATAGTGAATTGGGTTATTACTAAGCCCTTTCGTATCCAAGCGGCACTCCCAGTTTTTAATTTTATTCCTTTTAAAACATAGAGTGGATTAAAAGAAGATAAATAGAGGGAAGGATAACTACCTGCTACCAGTCCGCACACAACAACAATTCCCAATAAAGCACCGTCATGCAATGGCTGATCCAATCCCAGTGTAAGATTTTTTTCTACGAGTATGTTGAAGGGTTTTAAGGTAAGTGACATGATGACAATAGCGACAAGTGCAGCAATAAAAGTCAGGAACATGGATTCTCCAATAAATTGCATCACGAGTTTTTTCTTTCCGGATCCCAGCACTTTTCTAACACTTACTTCCTTTGCTCGTTTTTCACTTCTTGCCGTTGCCAGATTCATGAAGTTAATGCAGGCAATGAAAAGGATGATCCAAGCAATAATGGAAAAGAGATGTACGTATTCAATCTGTCCACCTCCTGTTGGTTTTCCATTATCGAATTCACCATAAAGGTGCCAATTGTTCATACCAAACAAGAAAACATGACCGTTTGAATTCGGCTCTTTTTGCTGAACATAATTATATAGTTTTTTATTAACGTCATTTACATTAGCACCTGGCTTTAATTCGACATATGTGCTGAGACAATTATTTCCCCATACCCAGGCCCACGGGCTTTGCTTGTAATAAATTTCAAATGGAGCAAGCCATTCAAATTGTAAAGAAGAATTTTCCGGCAAATCTTTGAGCACACCGGAAATAACATAATCTTGTAAATTATCCACCCGGACTTTTTTGCCAATCACGTTTTTTTCATTTCCGAAAAATTTCTTTGCCGTTTTCTCTGTAATAACAAGGGAATATAGTTGTGAAAAAGCAGCTTTGGGGTTGCCCTCTAAGAAGGGCAATGTAAACATGCTGAACAAAGATGTTTCTGTGTATTTTCCTCCGGCATAAATCGATTTATCACCTATGCTGAAAAGCGACGATCTGAGATTTTCAGTAGTGCGGCATGTATTTGCAATCCCGGGAATTTCCCGTTGCATAGAAGGTGCCATAATGCCCGGCGTCGACCCATGAGTGAATACGCCATTGTTTAATATTGCATTAACACGAGCAAAATATAGCCTGTCCTTTTTAATATTAAAACTGTCATAGTGTAACTCGTCTTCTACCCATAAAAAAATTAATCCTGTGCAAGCAATGCCGATTGATAAGCCCAGGATGTTGAGTGCACTGAATGCTTTATTCTTCCGGAGACTTCTGATTGTTGTTTTCACACTGGATCCTGCAGAGAAAAGATTTTTGATCATAGCTTCTTCATTTGTAAATAATTTTACTTTTGCATTAGCAGAAAATCAATTTTTTAGTTTTTCAGTCTGCCCTCACTGCGATTCGAAGTTCATTCACTCCTCAAACTCTTCACAGGGTTCGAAAATCCTGCTCGGACAGCCTGAAAACTCACCGTAATCAATGCAATCATAATGGCCGACAGAGTGGTTATCACGAATACAGTCCAACTTATATTTGTCCGGTATGCAAAATCCTGCAGCCATTTATTCATTGCAAACCATGCAATAGGTGATGCAATGATAATTGCGACGATTACCAGTTTTAGAAATTCTTTTGATAATAAGCCCACAATACTTAAAACACTTGCACCCAGCACTTTTCTTACGCCAATTTCTTTTGTTCTTTGTTCTGCACTGAAAGTGGCAAGACCAAATAATCCCATGCATGAAATCAAAATTGCGATGATGGTAAAATAGGCTATAATGGAAGAGAGGTTATTTTCAGCCTCGTAATTTTTTTGAAAATCATTATCAAGAAAATGGAATTCTGCCGGTTCACCCGGGTTTAGTTTATGCCAGTTTGCCTCAATGGATTGTAACAATGAGGATAGATTGGTTGTTTTTGCGTGTACGATAAGGTAATTATATAAAGGAACATTATTCAGAAGGAAAGCGTATGGCGAAATAGGCACATGTAAATCCTGGAAATGAAAATCTTTTACCACTCCGACTACCGTATATTCCAATGAGTTTCCGCGCCAGTCGAAATATAATTTATTTCCTACCGCTTTTTCTGGCGATGCAAAACCAATTTGCTTTGCCGCTTCCTCATTAAGAACTATCCGGTTATTGGTATCCGCAGGAAATTGAGATGAAAATATTCTCCCTGCAACCGGCTTAATGCCTAAAGTTTGTATCAGGTTTTCATCTACAAAATTGGTGATTACTAATTTTGATTCCAGCGCAGTCTGGTTATGTTGCCGCAATCCCATATCACTTGCATTGGTGATTCCGGGATAAGATGCCGTAGCGCCCACCTCTAACACATCCTTATTGTTCCTGATTTCATTTCTCAAAGGCAGATAAATTTTTTTCGCATTATTACTTCTTAATGGGATAATGATTTGCTGATCCTTTGCAAAACCAAGATCTGTCGATCTGAGGTACTCCATCTGATTGCTGATAACAACCGAAGCAATGATGAGAACAACGGAAATAATAAATTGAAATATCACCAATCCTTTTCTCAAATTAATAGCCGATAATGAGTTCTTAAATCTTCCTTTCAATACCCTGACCGGCTGGAAGGATGAAAGATAAAATGCCGGATAACTTCCTGCAACCAAACCGGTGATCAGTGATAATAGAAGAAATCCTGCGATAATAAACCAGTGTTGCGAGAATACCAACGATAGTTTTTTTGCTGATATTTCAGAAAACAGGGGTAACAAAAGCCCTGTAATTGTCAATGCAATTGTAAAAGCAATCATGCTCATCATGATCGATTCGCCAAGAAATTGCCAGACCAAAGATTTTTTTTCTGCACCCAATACTTTTCGAACACCTACTTCCGACGATCTTTTTGAAGATTGTGCGGTGGACAAATTCATAAAATTGATACATGCAATTATCAAAGTGAAAACAGCAATAGAGGCAAGAATATATAAATAAGCGGGGCTGCTTACTGATGAAATATCGTTTGTCATCTCCGAATGCAGGTGAATATCTTTGACCGGTATGAGGAATTGTTTTTTATAGAAACCGGCCTCTTTCAATTGCTTGCCGATATATTTATCGACGAAGGCGGGAAATTTAGCTTCCAGCCTTTTTGGATCAGCGCCCGGTTTCAATAATAAAAATGTATTGAACATATTATTACCGACCATGTCTGTTTGCTGGTTTATAAACTGTTCAATATTGCCGCCTTTTACTGATACAAAGAAACGTGCATCAATTTGTGAAGGTTTGTCGATCGGACGATAAACACCAGTTACCTTGAAATCACCATCTCCATTGGTATTGCTGCTGATATGAATTATTTTATTGAGAGCCGGTTCATTATCAAAAACTTTTTTGGCAATCTCTTCGCTAAGCACAATGCTATTGGGATTTTCGAGTGCTGTGGATGGATTGCCTTCAAGGAAATGGTATGTAAATAATTTGAAGAATGTGGGGTCTGCCATGTACCCTTTATTTTCATAAAAAGATTTTGGGGCGGCGGCATCTTTATATTGTAATATTGTTTTGTCTTCAGCGAACAAAGACATCAATCGTGTAGTTTCTTCTATTTCCGGGTATTCTTTTTTCATGGCTTCAGCCATGGGTGCAGGAGTATTAGGAGTTCTATCGCCTTTTTCTCTGATATCTTTAAGGAAAGTTGTTCCGATCTGATATAGCCTGTCAATATTGGCATGATACTTATCATAGCTCATCTCGTTGTAGATATAAATGGTAATGAGCATGCAACAGGTTAGCCCGATGGACAATCCAAAAACATTAATGAAGGAGAAGATTTTATTCTTCATCAGGTTTCGCCAGGCTATTTTGAAATAATTCTTAAGCATGGTTAATCTGTTTAAGCTGTTAGATCCCAATAAGAGTAAGGAGGGTTTTAAAGCTCAATTGTTGCATTGATTTTAAACTGCTTTGGTTTTCGGGGGACCGGAAAATCATTTAATCAGATTTAAGGAAGATTTACCCCAACCATATGCCAGATGGGATATAAGTGATTTACAGTGTAGTAGTTATATCAAATATACGAACCAGTTCGTTTTTGATACATGGAGTGTTCGCTTTTGATACAGTAGGAAGTTGACAGATGACAGTTACGTTGGCCGATGATCGTTGGCCGGGCTTAATGGGACCTGCATTAAAAGTCGGCCATCGTTCAACGACCATCGACCATTCTTGATGCTGTCAACTGTCATCTACTCACTACTCAGTTCTCAAGCTTTTCACCGGATTCGCCATCGCAGCCCGGATTGCCTGGAAGCTGATACTGATCAATGCAATGAAGGCAGTGACAAAACCTGCTGCAAAAAATACGAGCCAATTTATTTCAATCCGATAAGCGAACTGTTGTAACCATCGATGCATGAACAGCCATGCCAGTGGAAATGCAACCAGTGAAGCAATCAATACCAGCTTTACGAATTCAACCGTAATTAATCTCACAACTTCGATTGTACTTGCGCCAAGAACTTTTCTTATTCCTATTTCTTTTGCACGTTGAATTGTAATATATGCCGCGAGGGCAAATAATCCGAGACATGCCAGTACGATGGCCAGTGCAGAGAAGCTGCTGAATATTTTTCCGGTTTGCCGCTCTGTGTGATAAAGCCTGTTATAATTTTCATCCAGGAAATGATATTGAAAGGGTCTGTGTGGAACCCGGTCTTTCCATACATTACCGATTTCTTTTAAAGTGGAAGGCATATCTCTTCCGGAAATTCTAACGAACATCTGATAAATATGATAGTATTGGGAATCCAGGAAAATAACCAGGGGACGAATAGGTTCATGCAATGGCGCAAAATGAAAATCTTTTAGTACAGCTTTTATGGTGCCTCTCTGCCCTGAACGGTAAATTGTTTTTCCAATCGCAGATTCGGGTGTCCATCCCATCGCCTTAACTGCGGATTCATTCAGCATATAAGTCGTACGCCACTTATCACCCGGAAGAGATAATTGTTCCCAGTCAGATAGAGTGAAATCAGTTCCTGACCTGATATGCAATCCCATGGTTTTGACAAAATCAATATCGGTAGGAGAGGCGCTGGCAAAAAGAAACGGCGCTGAGGCATCAGCGGTAGTATTAATCTCATCATCCCAGTTGATATTGGTAGTTTCTTCGGCTCCGCAACTTACAGACTGGACATTGGGTACGCTATTGATTGCCTCTTTGATGGAGCGATAATTCGAGCGAACCAGTCCGTCGACTGGAAGGACTAATACATGATCCTGATCAAATCCAAGATCCTTATGCTGGATATAAGATAATTGTTGGAGAATGATAATAGTTGCAATTATCAGGAATACTGAGACGATGAATTGAAAAGTGATCAGTAATTTCCTCAATATTCCGGAATTCCCTGAAAATGAAAATCCCGTCTTCAGTACTTTAATCAGTTTTAATCTGGATAATATAAAAGCAGGATATGCACCGGATGCAAAACTGATGAGCAGGTATAACAATAGCATCAGCATAACCCCAAAAGGATCGAGCAGAGAATCCGCATGCAGGGGACTTTCAATAAGTAGATTGAAAGAGGGAATTGTGATAACAGCAAGTATAATTGCGAACAGAAAAGCAAAGAAATTGATCAGCAAAGATTCACCGATGAACTGCCAGAAAAGCTGCCATTTCATGGAACCTAATACTTTTCGAATGCCGATTTCCGGAATTCTGTGAGCCGCCTGCGCAGTTGCCAGGTTGGTGTAATTGACGCAGGCAATGCAAAGAATCAATAAAGCAACAGCTGCGAGGATATAGATATACGTTATATTCCCATTGGGTTCAAGACCCGGAAAGGTAGAGTAGAGATGAACCCGCGTCATGGGTTCGAGATGAAAAACAAGATAATCGTTTCCTGTTTGTCCGACATCTTTTTGATTTTTCATGTAATCCGCAATACTCTTTTCAAGAGCCGGAGCATCTTTATTGTTGCGCAGGAGAAAAAAAGTTGTATAAATATGAATCCACCAGTTAGGCCTGTTTGCATTGGGGAGACTGCTATAAGAAGCAATCAAACTGAACTTGATTTGAGAATTTGAAGGCGGGTCCTGAGTAACACCTGTTACAATATAGTTGCTCGTTCCACCTACGCGAAGTGTTTTTCCCAGGGCGGGCTCATTGCCGAAATATTTTTTTTCTATGGATCGGGTGATGATTATTTTTCCGGGTGCATCCAATGCAGTTTGCGGGTCACCTTCTATCAGGGGGAAACTGAAAATTTTGAAAAAGCTTGAATCACCAAAGAAAAACCTGTCTTCCACAAAAACCTTTTCCTGGTACTGTACGGAATATGGATCAAAATTCCGGAGTCTCACATAAGATTCAATTTGTGGAAAAGCTGAAGCAAGACGTGGTCCTGTCATTGATCCGGTAGTACCGTCGAAGCTTTTTTGCCCATTGACAGTATATTCAGTCGTGACGCGGAAAATTCTTTCAGCATTTTTATGAAAACGGTCATAGCTTAATTCATGTGAAAGATAAAGTCCGATCAGCAGGCAACAGGCGATTCCAATCGTGAGTCCCGCAATATTTATAACACTATAGAATTTGTGTTTAGCGAGGTTCCTCCAAGCGATTTTGAAATAGTTTTTTAACATAAAACCCCTCCTAACCTCCCCTGAAGGGGAGGGATTAATTCCAACCCCTAAGGGGGGATAAGGAATTGTTATGAAAAATTGTTTGACTCATAATTTTTTATATTTTTTTCTTCTCCCCTTTATGGGCGGGGGTTTTATTCCGTTCTCAAGCTTTTCACCGGATTTGCAATTGCTGCTTTGATTGCCTGGAAACTGATGGTTAGGATTGCAATCATTATAGCGACAATGGCTGCAGCAAAAAATACCCACCAGTTTATTTCAATCCGGTATTGATAATTCTGCAACCAGTGATGCATCGTCCACCAGGCAATAGGAAATGCAACCATACAGGATATCAGCACCAGCAACAAAAAATCTTTCGATAGCAGGGATGCAATACCTGCAACACTTGCACCCAATACTTTTCTGATGCCTATTTCTTTTGTCCTGCGTTCGGCTGTATATGCTGCGAGACCAAACAAACCCAGGCAGGAAATAATTATTGCCAGCGAAGCAAATACTCTTGACAATTTGCTTATCAGCATTTCACTTAGGAACATTTGATTGAACTGGTCATCCACGAACTGGTAGGAGAAAGGATAAGAAGGATTATTTTTTTTCAAGACGTTTTGAATTTGCAATAAAGCTGTTTCTATGTTTGCATCACGCTTTAATCGCAAATACATTTTATTGGTGTTTTCAGGTTTAGCATAAAAAAACATTACGGGATCCGGTTGACCATACATGTTTCCATAAACATAATCATTTACCACACCTACAACCTCCGCCGCTACACCACTTGTATCTCCTTTGTAATGTATTTTTTTCCCTAAAGCGCTTCCTTTGCCCATCAGTCTTTCCATGGTTTGAGTAATCACCGTGTAAATTGTTTTATTCACCATTGCACTGTCTGTTGCAATCAGATCCCTTCCTTCTAAAATCTTAATGCCAGAGACATTGAAGAAGCCTGAACTCACATAGCGTTGGGAAATTAAAACAGGTGCATTTGAAGCTTTCTCATCCCAGGTTAAACCATCTGTATTATTGCCGCCATCGATTGTAGTATGATCACTCAGTGCAAGATTTTCAACAACACCTGTATTCAGAAGTTCTTGTTTTATGACTGAATAATTTTTTGCGACATCTCCCACCACATCCGTTTGAAGCAGATTATTTTTATTGAATCCGAGATTCCTGCTTTTTATATGTTGAATTTGCTGGTAAATAAGAATGGTGCAGATAATAAGAATGATGGAGACAGTGAATTGTAATATCACAAGTCCTTTACGTATCCATTCGGCGCTCCCTGATTTTAATTTCAATCCTTTTAATACAAATACGGGATTAAAGGATGATAAATACAATGAAGGATAACTTCCGGCCACCAGGCCACAAATCAATGCAATTATTAATAATGAGAGGAGATGCGAAGGATTGCCTAAACCCGGTGAAAGATTTTTTTGTACGAGTAAATTAAATGCAGGTAATACGAGAGTCATGATCACTATGGCAATCATAGTAGCGAACAATGCCATCAATACGGCTTCGCCGATAAATTGGAAAATGAGACTGCTCTTTCCTGCGCCTAACACTTTTCTTACACCAACTTCTCTCGAACGTTTTTCACTTCTGGCTGTGGCAAGGTTCATGAAATTGATGCATGCTATGAATAAAATAATCCAGGCAATAAAAGAAAAAAGATGAACATATTCTATGCGGCCACCACCCGTTTGCTTACCATTATCAAAATCATCCCGCAAATTCCAATCATTCATCGGAAATAAAAATGGTCTCGCTATGGATGACGGCTCTCTTTTTTGAATAAAACCATAGAGCATTTTATTGACATTGGCGGGATTAACACCCGGCTTTAATTCCACATAAGTACTGAGAGAATTATTTCCCCATCTATGCAACCAGTCGGCTTGCTGGAAATAAATTTGAAAAGGTGCTACCCATTCGAACTGCAGGCTTGAATTATCGGGAATATCTTTTAGAACTCCTGTAATCACATAATCGTGTTTGGTATCAACCCGCACGGTTTTACCAATCACATTTTTTTCGTTTCCGAAGAATTTCCTTGCTGTTTTTTCTGTTATGACTATTGAATATAATTGGGTGAATGCATCTTTTGCATTGCCCTGCACGAAAGGCAGGGTAAACATGTTAAAGAGAGAAGAATCTACATATTTGCCATAGGCATACATTGATTTTTCACCGATGGAGAACAACAATGATATTTCGCCTTCTGTGGTCCGGCAGGTGTTGGCAATACCTGGTATTTCAGCCTGCATAACAGGTGCCATTGGCCCGGGTGTTGAATAGAATGTCGCAGTATAAGTATCGTAATTCTGATTCTCTCTGACAAAATACAATCTGTCTTTTTTTACATTAAAACTGTCCCAGTTGATTTCATTTTCTACCCATAAAAGAATCAATCCGGCACATGTAATTCCAATTGCCAGACCGAAAATATTCAGGAAACTGTAGCCCATATTTTTTCGAAGGCTGCGAAAAGTGGTTTTGAAAAAATTATTCAGCATAGAAAACCCTCCTGAATCCTCCCTGAAGGGAGGACTTAGAAAGTCCATCCCAATGGAAGTTTTTTTTAAAGTGATTTATTTAATCCCTCCCCTTTAGGGGCTGGGGTTTTATTCAGTTCTCAAACTATTCACCGGATTTGCGATAGCGGTTTTGATTGACTGGAAACTAATAGTAATTAATGCGATCAGAATCGCAAGCAGTCCCGCCAATACAAATACCCAGGCGCTTATGCCTATCCGGTAGGCATATCCCCGGAGCCAGTTGTTCATTGTCATCCAGGAAACAGGAAATGCAACCACAGAGGCTATTACGACCAGTCTTAAAAAATCTTTGGAAAGCAATAAAGTAAGACTGGTAATCGATGCTCCCAGCACTTTACGAATTCCGATTTCTTTCGTGCGTTGTTTTGCGGTATAAATGCTGAGTCCGAATAAACCCATGCATGCTATCAAAATTGCGAGACTTGCAAAAATGCTTAAGACCTTTAACAGGCGTGCATCTGACTGATAAAATTTATTCATTTGCTCGTCCATGAAAAAATAATCGAAGGGAAATTCTTTGTCGAATTGCTTCCATTGTTTTTCGATACCTGCCAGTGTTTTCTGAACTGCTCCGGGCTTAATCTTCACGGATACATAAAGCGGATTATCGTTGAGAATTAAAGCGAGGGGTTGAACCGTTTCACGCAGGGAGGCAAAATGAAAATCTTTCATCACACCAATGACGCGGCCTTTTCTGGCTTCATAAATTTCAAATTGCTTTCCTATGGGATCGGGCCAGTTCAGATATCGGGCCATCGCTTCATTAATCACGATGGAGCTGGCGGTATCAGTCGGCATTTGAGCAGAAAAAAATCTCCCCTTTGATAATTGAATATCGTAGGTCTTCGCAAAATCAACATCTGTTTCCAATACATTGGCCAGCATATGTTCATTTAGTGTATGACCCTCCGGTATAATTCCATATCCATTAAAAGATTGTCCGGGCACACGGTTGCTTGCCGAAACATCAGCGATGCCTGAATTATGTCTGAGTTCATTGATGAACGCAGCGCTCTTATGATTGAGATCGATATTAGTATTTGCCAATTGGAGGACGGCTATTCTTTCTTTGTCGAATCCAAGATCTTTTGTGGCGAGATATTTCATCTGCTTATTCACCACAATTGTGGCAATGATCAAAAAGATTGACAATGCAAACTGAGTGGTTACAAGCGACTGACGCAACCAGGTGTTTTTCCCTGATTTGATAATATTTCTAAAGACATCTGTTGATTTAAATCTGGATAAGAATATCGCCGGATAAAGTCCTGCTACCAGACTGATTAATGCGAGTAATCCAAGAAAGGAGAAGATTATTTTCCATTGCATCATCAGGTGAAGGCTAATCTCGGTTTCTGCCAGGCGATTGAAAAAGGGCAATACATTAACGACTAAAAAGATGGCCAGGGAAAATGCAACCAGGCAGAGCATAAAAGATTCACTGAAGAATTTTTTGATGAGTTGAAACTGGCTGGCTCCCAAAACTTTTTGTACGCCGGTTTCTTTTGCCCGTCCTAATACGCCTGCCGTTGTTAAATTGATAAAATTGAAACAGGCGATCAGCAGGATGAAAATGGCAATGATCAGGAGTGAATAAACGATCTTGCTGCTGTTCGTGCGAAATTGTTCTGCATATGAAATGTCGGAAGAATGTAAATGAATATCGTCCAGTGATTGAAGGAAGATCCGGTATTGAAATTCTGTTTCATCGCGATGTTTGTGTTGTAGCTCAGAAATTTTTTCCCCTACTTTAGCAAGATTGCTGTTTTCTTTTAGCTGAACGAAAGTATAGTTCACGTTGGTTGTCCAGTTATTCATCCAGAAAAAATAATTTTTACTGGATGGTGCAGAGATTGTTCCCCATGATATGAGCATGGTAAATTGCAATGAAGAATTGTAGGGAAGTTCTTTTGCAACCGCCGTTATTTTGACGGGTATATTATTCAGTGTCACCAGCGTTTTCCCAATGGGGTTATCGTTTTTAAAATATTTTTTTGCAGTTGACTGGGTGATGACGGCTGTAAATGGTTCTGCCAATGCAGTTTTTTTGTTGCCTTCAATCAAAGGAAAATCGAAGATCTGCAGAAATGAGTTGTCTGTATATGCCACATCATCTAATTTAAGATGAAGCGTGTCATAACTGACCAGCATATCCGTAAACCAGGGCCTGAAGCGGGTCGCGGCAGATACTTCGGGGATTTCCTTTGGTAAATTTTCTGCCAGCAGACCGGGAGTGATTGCATCATTGGTAGCTTTCCCTTTTTCATTCGTGACTTTATCCACCCGGAATATCTGTGCGTGTTTGGAATGGAAC
This sequence comes from Puia sp., assembly GCA_035499855.1. GTDB lineage: Bacteria > Bacteroidota > Bacteroidia > Chitinophagales > Chitinophagaceae > Puia. The sequence continues at coordinate 16,097 of DATJXY010000098.1, forward strand.
TTGTCAAACGATATTTCCGAATAAACGTAGAGCCCGATGATAATACAGCAGCCCAGTCCGATAGCCAGGCCAAGAATATTAATCAGGGCAAAAGTTCTGTTTCTGTACAGGTTGCGAAATGCAATTTTTAAATAATGGTATAACATAGATTAACCCTCCTTAATCCTCTCTGTGGGGAGGACTTTGGAAATCCATCCCGAGAAAGTTTTTTTTAAAGTGATTTATTTAATCCTGCCCTTTTAGGGGAAGGGGTTTACTCTGTTCTCAAACTTTTCACAGGGTTTGCCGTCGCTGCTTTTATTGCCTGTGAACCGACAGTAAGAAGAGCGATTACAATCGCAGAAATTCCCGTTAAGACAAACACAACCCAATCAATATCGATCCTGTACGCAAAGGATTGCAGCCATTTATTCATGGTCCACCAGGCAATGGGCGAAGCAATGACGGCGGCAATGACAACCAGCTTCACAAATTCTTTTGAAAGCAAGGTTGTTATTTGCGCAGCAGAAGCACCAATCACTTTCCTGATCCCGATCTCTTTTGTACGTTGTTCAGCCATGAATGATACCAGGCCAAATAAGCCCAGACAACTGATACAAATGGCAATTCCTGAAAACAAACCAATCAGCCTGGAAATCTTGAGATCATCTTTATACAGCTGTGCAAATTCTTCATCCAGAAAATTATATTCAAAAGGGTCATCAGGGAAAAATTTCTTCCAGATCTGTTCCGCATCAGTCAATGCCTTGGATATGTTAGCTCCATTTGCCTGAATCAGAAATACAGATCTTAAGCCCGGATGATCAAACAATACCGCTGCATCAATTTTTTGGCGGTAATCACGGAAATGAAAATCTTTTACGATGCCGATTATTTGCCCGGAATCACCCAGCAATGAGAAATACTGACCTATATATGGTCTTTTTAGTCTAAATTCAGCAACAGCCGTTTCATTCAAAATATAATTGTGTTTATCACTGATCGTCTTTGCATCAAACCATCTTCCTTCCTTTAATTCGAGATGGAATATTTTTCTGAAATCGGAATCAACGGAAAGAGGAGTTATTATTGGTTGATCATTTTGGTCCCTTCCTGTCCAGTCTGCAATTCCGCCCATTGATATTGGGAGATTGAATATAGGGCCATCTGAAACGGTTATCCGCTGAACAGAAGGATGCTTCATTAATTCGTCTTTCACCACATTAATAAAATCCGCTTTGTTTCCATGCTTATATTTATTCCAGTCTTTTGGAAATGAAAAAGAAAATATCTGGCTTCTGTCGTACCCTTCATTATTGCTCAGTATGAAATGAAGTTGATGCAGAATAATAAAAGTGCTTATTGCCAGTGCAATGGCAACCGTAAACTGAAAGATGACAAGCGTTTTGCGAAGACTTGTTTTTTTTGTTTTCAACACCGTGATTCCTTTTAAAACATTTAATGGTTTAAATGAAGAGAGGAGCAGGGCCGGATAGATCCCGGTAAGCAATACGGTTGTAATCAAAGTACTCAGAATGATCGCCCATATTGTAATTGACGAAATAGAAAGCACAAAATTTTTTTCAGTAAAACGATTGAATGAAGGAAGGCTTATTTTGATCAGTATTAAAGTAATCGCCAGGGCAATGAGACCGGTTATTGCAGATTCCATCATGAATTGGGCAAACAAATCCTTTCTGCCGGCTCCGATTATTTTTTTTATGCTTACCTCCTTGCTGTATTTACTCGCCTTCGCCGTTGTGAGGTTTACATAGTTGAAGCAGGCAATTATTAATAACAGAGAACCCAGAATAGAAAAAATCAACACTACCTGCTTCCTGCCCTGTTTAAAAGAGTCTGTTTTGAAACTGCTGTCAAAATGAAGATTCTTTAACGCTCCGAGACTTGCAGAAATGGTATCTTTTAAGCCATTGTTAAATGCAACTGAACGAAGTTGATCCTGGTGTAATAATATCTCGTTTACCTGCTGTTCAATATGGTTGATCGACGTTCCTTTTCTTATTTTTATAAAAGTCTGAAACATAAATGACATCCATGAAGTCCACGCATTTGATGGCTGCGTTTTTAAATAAGCTTCGACAGGAACAATAATACTGTATTGAAAACTGGAATTTGCAGGATTGTCTTTGACTACACCGGCCACCTTATATGGAACACTGTCAATATAGATTATCTGGCCGAGTGCATTTTTGTTTTCGTGCACAGCGTCCTGAGGAAAATATTTTTTTGCCAGGGATTCGGTTAAAATAATGCTGTAAGGATTTTGATTGAAGTCACCTAAATTTCCTTCAATGAAATCGTAATGAAAAACCGAAAACCATGAAGTATCCACAAAGGCCAGCTGTTTTTCGCGGTAATAGTTGTTATTGATCTCAAGCACCGGGTTGTTGTTGCCGATGGGAACATAAAGCCTCGCCGTTTTTTCGATCTCAGGAATTTCCCGATTCATTGCGTCTGCCAATACCCATGGTGTTCCTGCAAATTTCTGAGGATCGCTTTCATGTCCCATTTTTACATGGAAAATCTGACTCTCATCTTTGTGATAGTTGTCAAAGTTCAATTCGTTTTCTACCCATATAAAAATCAATACAGCTGCTGCCATGCCAATGGATAAACCAAGGATATTAATAATACCTGCGGTCCTGTGATTCTTAATATATCTCCAGGCAGTGGTGAAATAATTCTTTAGCATGAACCCTCCTAAATCCCAGCCTCACTCTCATTCCCTCTATTAACGGAGAGGGGCCGGACTTTATAATAGTTATTTATTTTTAAGTTTTTTAATTAGCAGATCTGCACATTTTTAAAGTTCAGTAATTTTTCTCTCCCCTTTAGCGGCGGGGTTTTTATTCTGTCCTCAAACTCTTGACCGGATTTGCACTTGCAGCTTTTACAGCGTGATAACTGATCGTTAGTAAAGCCACAAATACAACAACAATTGCCGCAAGACCAAACATCCACCAACTGATATTGATGCGGTACGAATAATCCTGTAACCATTGATGCATGAAATAATAAGATAAGGGCGATGCAATGGTAATGGCAATGATCACCAATCCTAAAAAGTCTTTTGAAAGCATCGTTGTAATATGAGATACAGATGCGCCCAATACTTTCCGGATACCAATTTCCTTCGTACGCTGTGTGACGATAAAAGCAATTAATCCCAATAAACCAAGACTCGTTATTAAAATAGCCATCGCACAAAACAATGACATGAGTGTTCCCAGTCTTCCTTCTGTCCGATACATCGCATCATATTCTTCATCCAAAAAAGAATAACTGAATGGACGCATTGGTGCAAAGCCCTGCCAGACTTTTTCGATCTGAGACAAAACAGGCTTCAATTTGCCAGGACCAATTCGTAATAAGACGCCTCCATACCAGTTGGGACTATTAAACAATACAACAGGTTTGATGATTTCGTGCATTGAGCTGATATGAAAATCTTTCATCACACCTACAATTGTGCCGGGTCCGGTTAATCCGAGAATTACTTTTCTGCCGACAACGTCTTCCGGTTTCATGTTGTAGTGAAGGAGAAAGGCTTCATTCACTATAAATTCATTAATCGTACTGTCTTTTTTGATATTGGCAGGATCAAAATTTCTTCCTGCCAGCAACGAAATGCCAAGCGTCGGGATATAATGTTCGTCGCCCGCAATTCCTCCAACAATATGCCAGTCATCACCCCGGGTAGTATTAGGATTAATTGAAAATCCATTTCCAACCACTGTTCCGAATGGAGAACGCCATGTCAGCGACACATCCTGTACACCGATGATCTTTCTCAGCTCGACAGAAAATGCATCGAGCTTCGTGTCGATATCTGAGTTCCCTTTGATTAAAAGAACATGATCCCTATTGAATCCAAGTTTTGCGGACTGCATATAGTCGAGTTGCAACCTGACAATCAGTGTTCCAAGGATGAGCAGAATGGCAATTGTAAATTGAAAGATGACCAGGCTTTTTCTGATCATGAGCCCTGATCTGCCTGTTTTGGTGAAAGAACCTTTTAATGTTTCCACCGGCCTGAATTTCGAAAGCACCACGGCGGGATAAAATCCTGCCAGTATTGAAACCAAAACCCATCCGCCAATAATACCTGCAAGAAAACTTCCATCGAACAGGTAGAACGGAATGTTTTTGCCTAACAAATTATTCAGGTAAGGCAATAATATATCTACAGCTACAATTGAAATGATGATGGCTGGCAAAACCATTAAAAACGATTCGGCTAGAAATTGAGTAAAGAGTTGTCCGAAACTTGCTCCAATCGTTTTTCGAACTGCCACTTCCTTGGCACGCGCAGATGCTTTTGCAGTGGAAAGGTTTACGTAGTTAGCGCAGGCAATCAGCAACACCAGGATGGCGATCGTGATGAAGATCTTAATATATTTAAAATCAGTAATGGCCAATTGATTTGCATAATTATATGCCTGCGTATCAAAATGAGCTTCCTTCAGCGGCTGCAGTCTTAAATGAAGAGTATTTTGAGAATTAGCTGGATGATTGTTATCGGCCGGATTTACCCAGGCCTCAATTTTATTTGAAAGACCGGTAATATTAGTTTCGGGTTTTAATAACAGGAATGTGGCATAGTCCGGATTGTCCCAGCTTAGTTTCATTTCTGAACTATCAAAACCGGAAATGCTACGAAAGGAAGTCAGAAAATCAAAACTAAAATGGGAATTCGAAGGAACATTTTCGAGTACGGCGCTGACTATAAAATCTTTTTTATTGTTGAATGATAAATTCTGGCCAATTGGATCCGCTGCTCCAAAATATTTCTTTGCCATATCTCTTGTAATCACAAGAGTATTCGGATTATTCAATGCCGTCTTTAAATTGCCGGAATAAGATTTAAAATCAAATATTTTGAAAAAGGATGGATCGGTATAGCAGAATTTTTTTTCTTCAAAAAAAATATTTCCATGCCTGAGTGTATTAGATCCATAAGCGGTCCGAAAACGAGTAACGTCTTCGATTTCCGGAAATCTTTTTTTGAGTTCCGGAGCAACAAAAACCGGAACAGCCGGTGAAATAATCTGATTTCCTCCCATGAGGACATCATAATTAATCCTGTAAATGCGATCTTTTTTGGAATGAAACCCATCGAAGCTCATTTCATATTTTACAAAGGAGAGGATCAGAAGGCAACAGGTAATGCCAATGCTTAATCCCACCAGGTTGGTAATAGTGAAAGGCAGATCCTTTCTCAAAGATCTCAAAGCAATTGTGATATTTTTTTTGAACATAGAAAATCCTCCTTGTCCTCCCTGAAGGGAGGAATTGCCCTAACCCCTAAAGGGGAATAAGGAATTGTTATTTAAAGTTGTTTGTCTCATAATTTTATTCGTATCTGCATTCGCACCTCTGCACATTTGCAAATTCGCACATCTTTTCCTCCCCTTCAGGGGCGGAGATTTCACTCTGTTCTCAAACTTTTCACCGGATTCGCAATCGCTGCTTTGATTGTTTGAAATCCAACGGCAATACAGGTTACAATCAACGCTGCCAAGACTGATACTGCAAATACCCACCAGCTTATGGTTGTCCGGTATGCAAAACCCTGCAGCCATTTATTCATAAGAATCCAGGCAACGGGTGCCGCAATAAAAAATGCAACAATTATTAATAATAAAAAGTCTTTTGACAATATGAATGATATGTCCTTTATGGAAGCTCCTAAAACTTTTCTTATTCCTATCTCTTTTGTTTTTTGTTCAATCATAAACGAAAGCAGGCCAACAAGCCCGAGGACGTTGATTACAATTGATAGAAAAGTAAAGAGGTTAAATAATTGCTGTGTATGTTTTTCATTTTTATAAAGGGAAGCAATATGCTCATCCAAAAAGCTGCTTTCAAATAAATTCTTTGGGAAAACCGAATTCCAGACTTTTTCAATTGCCGATAATGTAGAGGCGGAGGAAGTGGCATTTAATTTTATTCCTGCATTATAATAGAAGAAAGGAAATTCTACCATTAATACAGGCCTGACTGCATCGTGCATCGAAGATGTATTATAATCTTTCACTACTCCGATAACCGGAGCAGAAATATCATTCATTCCGAATGTCACATATTTACCCAAAGCATCCTGTGGTGATGAGAAACCCAGGGATCTTACCGCGGTTTCATTCAACACAAAAGCGTATCGTTTCAATGAATCAGGAATAGCATCTTCAATATTGTGTTCATCATTCTCATCAAACCATCGCCCAGCAAGCAATTGCAGTCTATATGTATTCAGATAGTTTTTATCTGCTGCCTTTATATCTACTTCAATTTTTTCAGTGGCATATTTTTCTTTTGTATTAAAGCTTGTATGCGCATTGTTTTTACTGACAGGTGCGCCTAATGAAAAGCTGACACTACTCACAGCAGGAATGGCAGATAATCTGTCATTCAATAATTTTAATTGCGTCGCTTTGTTTTCAGGAAGATTGATATCAACGACATTATTTTTATTGAAACCCAAAGGTTGTGATTGTATAAAATTCATTTGCTTTGCTACCACTATTGCCCCGATAATCAGGATTTGCGCTGTTAAAAATTGAAACACCACCAATGCCTTTCTTAATGTAACTACATTTTTTTTCGGCGTGACTATTTTATTCTTCAGGGCTGCAATCGGATTAAAACCCGATAACACGAATGAAGGATATAAACCAGAAAGCAGCGAAACACTTATCCATAAACCAATTAACAGAAGCACACTGTTTACATTCAGCCAGTTCAGCGGAATATTTTTGTCCATGAAATCATTTAATGGTGCAAGGAATGGCCGTACGGAAAAGGCTGCTGCAATAAGAACAATAGCAGTAAGTAAAAAAGTTTCAGATAAAAATTGTTTGACTAGATGACTGCGCGTTGCTCCCATTGTTTTTCTGACACCGACTTCCTTTGATTTTTTAATCGCCAGGGCAGTTGAAAGATTCACGTAATTGATGCATGCTGCCAATATCAGGAACAAGCCGATAGCGCTTAGTAAATAGAGATAGCTATAACTTATTGTATAGGACGGGTTGTTCGAAGCGTACAATTGGTTGAAATGAATATCCGGGAGAGACTGAAGATTGAGCTTTACCAGAGTCCCGTCACGCTGATTATTTAAATGTTGATTGGCAATGGACGCAAGACTGGATTCAACATGCTTAACTTCGTTTTTATTATGCAAACCAATATAGACAAACCCGCTTGCGTTCAGCCCCCATTGGTCAAGCGGGAAACCGCCGATAAAACAAGGCGTCAATGAAGCATAAGAAATAAGCATATTATATGGAAGATGCGAGTTGGCAGGTGCATTCGCAATCACAGCTGCAACTTCAAGATCGACCGTATTGGCAATTTTTATACGCTTATTGACTGCATCTTCATTCCCAAAGATTTTTTTTGCGGTTTCTTCGGTAAGAACTGCAAAGCCGGGTTCAGAAAAAGCTCTTTGAATACTTCCCTGCAGTACATGTAAAGAAAAGAGTTTTGGGAATACTGAATCTGCAAAAACAATATTTTTAACTTTAAGTTTTTTATCATTGAAAGAAATTTCATCGTCTTGCTGGAAATGAATCTGGGAAATCATTTTTTCATCCGGCATAGCCGCACGCATTGCCGTAGCAAGAGGATAGGGCGTTATAGGGCCGTATGTTTTGCCGGTCGATACAATATTGGTTTTTACAATCCTGTATACGCTGATACCATTATTGTTTGATTTATCAAAACTTGTTTCATGCAATACAATCAGGCCGATTAATATTGCAGCGACTACACTTATATAAAGACCTGTAAAGTTGAGCGCAAAAAAAGCTTTATTTTTTTTGATATTGCGCCATGCTGTTTTGAAATAATTTTTAAACATAAGCCCCCACCCCCCAAGAGGAGTTCCTTTAGATGATAAAATTTATTTATAAAGCTCCTTTCCCCCTAAGGGAAAGGCGTTCATTCAGTTCTCAAACTTTTCACCGGATTCGCCATCGCCGCCTTTATTGATTGAAAACTGATAGTAATTATTGTGATCAGCAATACTATTATTCCTGCAACCGCAAACACAACCGCCGATATATGGATCCGGTAAGCAAAACTTTGCAGCCAGTTATGCATCAGCCACCATGAGAGAGGGAATGCAAGCAATAAGGACATGCAAATCAGTTTTAGAAAATCTACTGATAACATCGTGGTGATATTTGTAACAGAAGCCCCAATTACTTTTCTTATACCAATTTCCTTTCTTCTCTTTTGTGCGGTAAAGGCTGCCAGGCCAAATAAGCCGAGACATGAGATGATAATAGCCAGTCCTGCAAAATATTTTGACAATGTGGAAACTCTTGTTTCACTCTCGTATTGTTGCTGATAAGCTTCATCTAAAAAATTAAACGTGAATGGAAAGCCTCTGTTAAAACTTTCATACAAATTTTCAATGGCACTGATTGTTGCCTGTTGATGATCAGCTTTGATGCTTGCAACAATTGTCGTGCCTTGTGGTGCAAGAGACAAATATGCAGGTTTTATAGCATCATGCATTGACTCAAAATGAAAATCTTTTACAACACCGATTATTTGTGCAGGATGTCCAAACATTTTTATTGTTTGTCCGACTGGGTTTTTTAAATGCATGGCATTTATCGCTGTTTCATTCAATATAATGTTTGTTGAATCTGCGCCATAATTTTTTGAAAAGCTCCTGCCTTCTTTTATGTGCATGCCCATCGTTTCAATAAAATCATATCCGACCCCGAATCCTTCAAACATTACATCTGCATTGGGATCTTCACCGGGCCATTCCAAACCACCCGTAGCAAAGTTGTGCCCTACCATGCGATGGTTGGTTACACTTACATTATTTATGCCGTGAATATTTTTCAATTCCGAAACAAACGCATTTTGTTTTGCAAGCAAGTTGCCCTCTGCTGCAATTCGTAAAATATTATCTTTAGTATAACCCGGGTTAGTATTTTGTATGAATTGTACTTGCTGGTAGATGATGAATACGGCAATAATTAAAATGGTTGACAGAGTGAATTGAAAAACGACCAATCCTTTTCTTGATAACAATTCAGTGGTTGAGGTATTCAGCTTTCCTTTTAAAATTGTCAGCGGATTGAATTTGGATAAATAAAAAGCAGGATAACTGCCTGCCACGAAACCAGTAATCGATGCAATAGCGATAATGCCGGTTATCATTTGCCATGTGAAATGCAGTACTATTGATTTTCCTGTCATTTGATTGAATGCAGGCAATAATAATATTGCGATTAAAACTGCAATCAGCATTGCAAAAGCCGTCAGCAAAAAAGATTCTGTAAGAAATTGCAGAATCAATTGTTTTCTACCTGCGCCAACAACTTTTTTAATGCCCACTTCCTTAAACCTGCGTGCAGCTTTGGCAGTTGATAAATTCATGAAATTGATGCATGCAATGACAAGAACAAAAAGAGCAAGCATGCTAAACAGGTTTATATATTCAATTCTTGCACCACTTTGCGAATTGCCGTTGTAATTATTATGAAGATAGATGTCAGAAAATTTCATGGCGACAACTTTTCTCGTTGTATCGTCAGGATGATTTTTCGTAATAATATCTTTTACTTTACTATTAAAAGCGTTGAGATTTGAATTTGGTTTTAGCAATATATAATTTAAAGGACCTGTATTCCCCCATTTTGTTACCCAATCCTGTACAGTTCTGAAATAGTCGAACGACAAAACAAAATCAAATTGCTGGGAAGAATTAGCAGGCATTTTTTTAAATACGCCAGACACAAAGAATGTTGTGTCGTGGTTAAAGCTCACGGCTTTGCCAAGGACATTGTCAGTTGTTCCAAATATTTTTTTTGCAAGTTCATCAGACAGCACAATTGAATTTTTATTTGCGAGCACATTGTTTCTGTTTCCATCAATTAGAGCAAAAGAAAAAATATTGAAATAATCTTTCTCTGCATATTGCCCGCTTGCCTTAATATTTTTATCGTTTGCGGAAAGCGTAATTTGCGGAAACCAACCCGGTGGCGCGACAGCAGATGCATATTCAACTTCAGGAATAGCTCTTTTAACGGCATCACTTAATTCGCCCGACGATTCTTCCGAATAATTTATATCGCCGTTGTTAATTCTTTGCTCCATCAGCTTGAAAAGTCTTCCGCCATTGGCGAAGAATCTGTCAAAGCTTAATTCGTCACTTACCCATAAAAAAATAAGCAATGTGCATGCAAGTCCTGCTGATAAGCCCAGCACGTTCAATAATGTAAATTGTTTGTCTTTAATAAGGTTCCGCCACGCAATTTTGAGATTTGTTTTAAACATATTTAATTTATTGTTCGATTGTTAAATGGTTTGATTGTTTGATGATTTTTCAGCAATCAAACAATCAGACTATGAGCCATCATTCGGTTCTCAGACTCTTCACAGGATTCGCCATCGCTGCTTTTATTGCCTGAAAACTGATGGTTGCTAATGCAATAATTATTGCAGCAAGTCCGCCTGCGACAAATAACCACCAACTGATACTGATGCGATAAACGTAATTCTGTAACCATTGGTTCATATAATACCATGCAATGGGCGTAGCAATTGCAAAAGCAATTAGAATGAGTATGATAAATTCTTTTGAAAATAAATAAACGATATTGCCTGCAGTCGCGCCAAGTACTTTGCGAATACCAACCTCTTTGATTTTCTGTACTGCCATAAATGAGGCTAAGCCATACAAGCCAAGACAGCTAAGGAATATCGCAATTGCTGCAAAAATCTTATACAACTGGGATAACTGATTTTCCTGTTTGTAAAAACTATCAATCTTATCATCCAGAAACCTGTATTCATAAACATAATTTGGAAATGTTTGCTCCCATATTCTTTTAATAGATTGCATGGCAGAAGCAATGTTTGTGGTGGAGAGTTTTATGGAAGCCTGGCGGTACATAGTGTTGTTTGTGGCCATAAGCAAAGGTGCGAGGCCATTGCGCAAAGACCTGTCATTAAAATCTTTCACTACACCAACGACCGGACATTTTATTAAGCCATCCATCATGCTTATTTCTTTACCAAGAATGTCTTCGGGTTTTTTAAGTCCTAAGCTTTTTATGAAGGATTCATTCACTATAAATTCTCTTGTAGGGCCAGAAGGCTGCAAGTTTCTTCCGGCTACCAATTGTAATTTGTAAGTAGGCAAATAATCATTATCGACAAATTTGCTGATCGCCTGGAAGTCTGCATCCTTTATCGCATTATCAAATTTGAATGTGGTAAACATGTTGTTATTATCTTCCATCGGTGAATTGGAATTAAAGCTTACTGCCAGTGCACCGTTCAACAATAATTGCTGCTTCAAGTAATCCTGTGTTTTTCCGCGGGTACTATCCGGGCGATAAGGAACATTTACAATGGCATCTTTGTCAAAACCCAGCGGTCGATTCATAAAATAATCCATCTGCTTTACAATGATGAGTGTTCCGATGATGAGCGCCTGTGCAATAATGAATTGAAATATTACCAGTCCTCTTCTTAATGAAATTCCTTTTGCAGTATTTACAATAAGCTTGCTCTTTAAAGCAGTAACAGGATTGAAGCGGGATAAAACTATCGAAGGATAAAAACCGGCGAGTGCAGTTACAGTAATTGTTACAGTCAAGAGAAATAAAATAATTGCGGGACTATTCAATAGGTCGAATGAAAGAGAAACTTCTAAAAGTCGGTTTAAGGAAGGCAATGCCAGGATTGCAATAGCGGTCGCAAGCAATACGGCGCTGGTAACGATTAAAAATGTTTCAATAATGAATTGAACCTGCAATTGAAATTTATTACTCCCCAAGACTTTTCTTACACCAACTTCCTTTGCACGATTTACAGCCTGTGCAGTAGAAAGGTTGATAAAGTTTACGCAGGCAATTAACAGTATGAATGCTGCAATCATCCACAAAACATTGATTAGTTCATGACTGATTGTTTTGCTGCTGTAATTTCCTGCTGCAGCATCGTAATGCACAGCACTTAATGGCTGTAAAATATAGTTATCCTTATTATTGGCAGATTGCGCTTTTCGTGCGTATGCGCTTAATTGTTGATTGAAATTGTCAACAGAAATATTCGGCGGCAACAAAACATAACAACCAAAATCAGGCGCTGATAAATTCCATCCCGGTTGTTGAAATCCATATTGTGCATCTCCTGTAAAATCTGTTCCATAGGCAACTACTAATTTTAGCTGGAAGTCTGTATTTGCCGGTATTGTAGCAAGAATGCCGGAAACTTTTAGCGAGGTTGCCGGGAACTGAAATAATCCTGCACCCATGCTGTAATATCCTGTTATTTTGATGGTTTTGTTCATTGCCGTTTTCCAGTCGCCGAAATAAGTTTCTGCAATTTCTTTTGTAAGTAATACATTGTTTGGATCTTTTAATGATTCATAGGAGCCTGCAAGCAGTGGAAAATTAAACATGTTAAAGAAAGAAGGCGTGGTATAAAATACACCGCTCTGCTCTTTAAAATTTTTTACAGGAGTTCCATTATCATCAGTCACTTGCAATTCATCGTTATGACTTGCATAAACGGGCGCCACCTGTTCAAGTTGGGGGAAAGCCGTTTTCAATCCATCAGGCATTGGGAAAGGAACGTTTTTCGCATAGGTAATGGTTGCGGCATCGGCATGATGAGATTCAGTTAAGACACGATAGATATGATCTTTCTTTGAATGAAAATTATCGAAGCTTGTTTGAAATTGTATAATGATAAAGATCATCATACAAACGGCGATGCCAGCTGCCAGGCCTGAAATGTTGATAATGGTGTAAGTTTTATTTCTTACCAGACTTCTGAAAGCGGTTTTGAAATAGTTTCTGAACATATTGGGCGTTTTATATTTTCGTGTTCTCCGTTCCGAAGGACGGGGTTTAAACGTAAGTTAACCTCCGGGGTTCCGCGGAACCCCGGAGGTTGTCTCATTCTGCTCGCAATGATTTCACCGGGTTTGCCATCCCTGCTTTGATGGATTGAAAACTTACCGTTATAACTGCAATCAACAAAGCAATCAATCCACTCAATACAAACACTCCCACACTTATGCCGATGTGATAATCATAATGCATCAACCAATAGTGCAAAAAATAAAATGATACAGGCACAGCAATTAAACAGCTTATCAGTACCAATACAATGAAGTCCTTCGAAAGCAACAGCCAAACCTGCTGCACCGATGCACCTAATACTTTACGGATGCCAATTTCTTTGGTGCGCTGTTCGGCTATATAAGCAGCCAATCCAAATAAGCCAAGACAGGAAATAAAAATGGCAAGTGCAGCAAACAAACCGGCTAGCTTTCCGGTAAGCATTTCAAGATTAAATTTTGATGCATATTGTTCATCTGTAAACGAATAATCATAAGGATAAGACGGATCGTATTTATTAAAGATGGCCGTCAGTTGAGTAATGGCATGCTTTGTTTTTATATTGGGTGATAGCCTGTATAGCAGGTTGTGTTGCGGATATGACGTGCAATAAAACATGGTTGGATCCGCAGCCTTAAATGGAGATACCATCAGGGCATCTTTTACAATGCCCACAATCGTGTATTGATTGTTGTTAAAATAGGTGGTTATTTTTTGTCCAAGAGGGTTTTTCATCCGCAGTCGTTTAATGGCAGCTTCATTAAATATTACGCTGGTTGAATCATAACTGTTATTAAAACCTCTGCCTTCCTTAAAATTCATGCCCATTGTTTTAAAATAATCATCGGTTACAAAAATGCATCCCATCTCAACGGTTTCGCCGGCTTGCTTGCCAGACCATTGTTGAATATCTGTATGCCACCAAATATCTGTTGCAGGACTCATTGCCGTGGTAACAGAGGAAGCAATGCCTTTATTCAATATTTCATTCTTTAATGCTGTAAAATTTTTGTTCAAATCTTCATTCATGCTGGTTTGCATGAGCCTGCTCAAGCTATAGCCCGAGGGCCGGTTTTTGGCAAACTGTATTTGCTGATAGATAATAACAGTGCTTATGATTAAAGCAATGGAACAACTGAATTGTACAACTACCAGGATTTTTCTTGATAAGGAGGATTTACCTGCCTGTATAGCTCCTTTCAAAACCTTTACTGGACTGAATGATGAAAGATAAAACGCCGGCCTGCAACCTGCCAGTAGTGCTGTAAGTATTAAACAGCCGATCATTATCAACCAGAAATAAATATTGGCAAATGGAATAATAATATGACTTTGTGTTAAACTACTGAAGACGGGTAAAACCAAATAGGTCAGAAGAAAAGCTAATACAAAAGCAAGGGATGTAAGCAGAAATGCTTCCAGTAAAAATTGTACGACAAGGTCCTTCCTCTGCGAACCAATGGCTTTTCGCACCCCCACTTCTTTCGCTCTTTTTTCTGAGCGCGCAGTTGTAAGATTGATGAAATTAATGCAGGCGATAATTAATACCAGCAAGCCGATAATGGAAAACATCTTTACGTAGGTTAGAAAACCTTCAGTGTCTTTACCCTTTACGTAATTTGAATACAAATGCCAACGTTCAAGAGGTTGCAGTGTAACATAAGAGTCCATGGCATTAATGTTTCCTTTTTCTGTATGTTCTATCTCCCTGATTTTAGGTGCCACCTGTTCATAGGCAATTCCCGGTTTGAGCTTTACAAATATTTGAAGGTTGTTATTGCCGTAGCTGCTTAAGCCATCCGTCTTTGTTTGCGGATCAATAGCATACACATAAGAGCTTGGAACGACATAATTAAAACTGAAACTTGCATTGGCAGGCACATCTTTAATGATGCCGGTTACTTTGAGATCATGTGCATTATCAAAGCGGACCATTTGATTCATAGCATCTTTATTACCGAAAAGGGATTTTGCCAATGACTGCGTGAGCACGATGGAATAAGAGTCTTTAAATGCTGCGCCAGGATTGCCCTTAATAAATGGGTATTGAAAAATTCTAAGAATATCTGTGCCCGCAATGGCGCCATTCACATATAATTTTTTATCCCCGGCAATCAACCCGTGGTTACCGGTCCAGTCGCTTTCGGCCACGAATTCTATCTCCGGAATTTGTGTGCGCAATGCTTCCGCAAGCTTTAAAGATGTTGTTTGAAAAGTAAGCGTATCCCCATTGCTGTTAAAATTTCGTTGCACTCGATACACTGACTGATAGTTCGGCAAAAATTTATCGAACGAATATTGGTCATACACCCAAAGTCCTATCAGCAAAGTCACAGCCATTCCTATTGAAAGACCCGCAATGTTCAGCGCACTGTAACCAATTGTTTTGGTTATGTTGCGCCATGCAGTTTTGAAATAGTTTTGAAACATATTTCTTAGTTTACAGTTTACAATTAACAGTTAAGCATTGATCGATGACAGTTGACCGACGGCCGGCTTCCACGCAAATCTTGAACGTAAGTTAACCTCCGGGGTTCCGCGGAACCCCGGAGGTTGTCTCATTCTGCTCGCAATGATTTCACCGGGTTTGCCATTGCTGCTTTGATGGATTGAAAACTTACGGTGAACAAAGCAATCGCAATCGCTAAAAAGCCCGCTATAAAAAACACCATCCAGTTTAGCGTAATACGGTAATGATAATCTTCTAACCATTTATTCATTGCATACCAGGAAAGGGGTGTTGCTATGAAGATGGAAATGATTACCAGCTTTATAAATTCAAAGGATAATAATTGTGTGATATTTATTACGGACGCTCCGAGAACTTTTCTCACCCCAATTTCTTTTGTCCGGCTTTCCGCAACATAGGCCGACAAGCCAAATAATCCAAGACACGAAATAAATATGGCCAATGCAGCGAACAGGCCTGCCATAGTTTTGGTGCGTCGTTCATCATCAAATTTTTTAGCGTATTCTTCATCAACAAATTTGTAATCGAAGGGATAAGCCGGATTGTATTTTTTAAAAATCCGTTCAGTTTTGGCAAGTGCACTATTCGTTTGCAATCCTGGATTGAATCTGATATGCATTCCGGTAAACCACGCACCTGGTCCATCAATTACTATTGGCGGAACCTTGTCATATGGAGAACCGATGATAAAGTCTTTCACAATTCCTACGACGCGCAATTGCCTGCTGTTATGGGGTTCATTGATAATTTGTCCTAGAGGTTCCTTAAAACCCATCAGCTTCGCTGCAGTTTCGTTTAAAATAACTGATGAACTATCCGATCTGTATTTGTATATATTGATATCTCTTCCAGCAGTCAAATGGAGTCTTGCAGTTGTTACCAGGTCAGCATCTTCGCTGTATAAGGTAATTGTTGTATTTGTATCGGACGGGTTTTCATTTTGCCAGCGCAGGCCCCAGGTAGGAACGCCTCCGCCCACAATGCCAGTCATACTCTTCGTCACAGAAGTTGCGGTGCCTGAATTGATGAGCTCCTGTTTGATGAGCAAATAATTCTTATCGATATCACCCACAAAATCCACATGAAGTAAATTATTATTTGAATAGCCTTTATCGCGCTCCTGCGCATATTGTATCTGACTGCGAATAACGAGTGTTGAAATAATAAGGACGATTGCAAAAGTGAATTGCAATACCACTAATATTTTTCTGGGAGTAATGGCAGCAGTTGTTCTTTTGAATTGCTGCTTAAATATGCTGACAGGTTTGAATGAAGAGAGATAGAATGCCGGATAGCTTCCGGCCAGAAGGCTTGTGAATACAATAAACAATAAAGCGTAAAGCCAGAAATAAAAATTTTGATAAGGAATGGAAATTTGTGTACTGATTAGTATATTGAAAGAAGGCAATACAAGTTGTACAATCCATAAAGCGATTCCGCCGGCTATACAGGCTGTTAAAAAAGCCTCCGCAATAAACTGGCCGACCAGTAAACCTTTTCCGGCCCCCACAACTTTTCGAATGCCAACTTCTTTCGCACGATTTTCACTTCTTGCTGTGCTCAGATTTATAAAATTAATGCAGGCAATGAATAATATAAATGCTGCGATGATTGCAAACACCCGAACTGTTTCAATACGCCCACTAACTGATTTGCCGTTTTCAAACTCAGAATAAAGATGCCATTTTTTTAATGGAAAAAGAAAATGCGTCCATATATCGTTGCGACCGGTATGACGTTTTGTGATATCGCTGATTTTTTGGTTCAGAGAGGCCAGGTCTGTATTAGGTTTTAAGAGTACAAAGGTTGAAGTGTTATTGCTCAGCCATCTTTCTGTTTCATTGGCGTAGCCGTCATTTTGTGTGTTTTTGTATAGCCATGGCAGAAGGTAGTCAAACTGAAAACGTGTGTTAACAGGCGGATTTTTTAAGACGCCGGTTACTATGAAATTATCTGTGTTTTCTGTTTTAATAATTTTCCCGACCGGATCTTCATTGCCAAATAATTTTTTTGCCATATCCTGTGTGATAAGCATACTGTGACTGTCTTTCAGCTGCGCCGATATGTTTCCTTCGACCAGAGGAAAACTAAACATTTGCAAAAAAGAACTGTCAACAATAAAGCCTTGTGTTGAAATAAGGCTTTTATTATTGGCTGATAATAACCAGTTCCTAAGACCCCAGACACGGGTAAATGAAGCGATCTCAGGATAATTTTGTATTAAAGCCGGCCCCAGCGGCTGAGACGTTGCATTGACTGCTCTCGGTTGTCCGTCTATATTGCTTGTTAAAGAATACAATTCATAGAGATTATTTTTATTTTCATGAAATTTATCAAAGCTTATTTCATTCTCCAGCCAGAGTAAAATAAGAATTGAACCTGCCATACCAATAGCGAGTCCTGCAATATTGATAACAGAGAAACTTTTTCCTTTTATTAAATTCCTCCACGCAGTCTTGAAATAATTTTGAAACATAAGTTTTTTATTGTTCGACTGTTAGATGGCTTGATGGATTTTTTAGAAATCAAACAATCAAACCATCCAGCCATCATTCTGTTCTCAGACTCTTTACCGGGTTGGCGATCGCTGCTTTTATTGCCTGGAAACTTACGGTAACCAGTGCGATGAAAACAGCGAGCAGTCCAGCTATAATAAATATCCACCATGAAATTTCTATATGATAACTATATCCGGATAACCATTTATTCATGAACCACCAGGCAATGGGTGATGCAATGACAATAGAAATAACAACAAGCTTCACGAAGTCTTTTGAAAGTAATCCAGTAATGCTTGCAACTGATGCGCCAAGGACTTTACGTACACCAATTTCTTTGATCCTGTTTTCTGCCATATAGGTGGCCAATCCAAAGAGCCCAAGGCAGGAAATAAAAATGGTGAGTCCGGCAAATAAAGTCACCAGTGTTCCTGTTGTTTGTTCATCGCTGAATTTCTTCGCATATTCTTCATTGATGAAATGATATTCGAAAGGATATTCGGGATTATATTCTTTAAACAGTTTTTCCATGGCAGAAAGATTCTGTGCCGTGGAATGCGCATCGCTGAATTTTATATGCATAAGATTGAACCAATCTGCTTTAGGACCCTGGATGATCATTGGTTTGATTTTTTCATAAGGCGATTGAAGGATAAAATCTTTAACAACACCGATTATATGCCATTCTGTATCCCATACACCATGATTAATGATTTGCCCGATGGGATTTTTAAATCCCATGGCTTTTGCAGCAGCTTCATTTATCACAACAGCATTTGAATCGGTGGGAAAGTTTTTAATGTCAATATCCCTGCCCATCACTAATTTTAAGCCAGCTGTTTTTACCAGGTTGCCATCGCTGTTGAAATAATTAAATTCTGTTCTGTCATTCGGATTTTTTCCCCTCCAGTCTGCACCGCCCGAACTCCATCCTTGGGTAAGTGGAGCACTTGTTTTTGTTACTGAATAAGCGATGCCTCTACCGATCAATTCATTTCTTATCGTTTCATATCTTTTAGCAAGATTACCGGGAAGAAAGGTCCACACCAGGTTGTTCTTATTGTATCCTGTTTCTCTTTGCTGAGCATATTTTATCTGCTTTTCAATAATTATGGTACAAACAATCAAAATGATGGCAAATGTGAATTGTACAACTACCAACACTTTGCGCGGAGTGATCAGTGCATTTGTTTTCTTGAAAGTTCCTTTTAATACAGTAACCGGCCTGAATGCTGAAAGAAAGAATGCGGGATAACTTCCGGCGACAATTCCCGTAAACAAAATGAAACAGATAAAATAAAGCCAGAAATAGATATTACTGTATTCAATGTTGAGTTGTTTCTCTATAAGACTATTGAAGGCAGGCAGACAAAGTTGTACAATTATAATGGCGCATATGCCGGCAATGAATGAAATCAAAATACTTTCGCCCAGGAACTGGCTGACCAGGGATTTTTTTTGAGCACCCACGACTTTGCGAATGCCAACTTCCTTAGCCCGCTTTTCGCTGCGAGCTGTGCTCATGTTCATAAAATTAATGCATGCGATCAATAATATCAGCACAGCTATTAAAGCGAACACTCTCACTTTTTCTATTCCGCCTCCGGCCGGAACTCCATTTTCAAAATTTGAATATAATCGCAAGCTGGAAACAGGATAAAGAAATGATTGGGTTGTTGTACCACCCGTTTCTCCATGTTTTATAATGATATCCTTAATTTTTGCATTTACTTTTGAAATATCACTATGAGTTTTAAGCAATACGAAATTGCGTGTTGAGTTATTTGACCAGCTGCTATCATTGCTTCTGTCATTTCTGGGACAGGTCCAGGGCAACAGGTATTCAAAATCAAATTGGGTGTTGTTGGGGAGGTCCTTCATCACAGCAGTCACTTTCTGTTCGTATTTATTATCTATCCGGATGATTTTTCCGATAGGGTCTTCATTCCCAAAAAATATTTTGGCTGTTTTTTCAGTGATCGCAATATCCGTTGGATTGTTCAACGCCGTATTCATGTCACCTTTGATAAAAGGAAATCGGAACATGGTCAGGAAATCAGGATCGACCATATTTCCTTTTATGTTTATTTTTTTATCGCCGACTGTGAAGAGAATAGACTGGTCCCAATCCACTCTCGTCGCTTTTTCAATTTCAGGAAAGTCTTTTTTCAGTGCAGGAGCCAGAGGTTTTGGAGTAACATTCCAGCAATCAATTCCATTGTTGCCCCTGTCGCGGTTCCATGACTGGTAGAGCCGGTCACTAAAATCATAGAACCGGTCGTAACTCAATTCATTCTGTACCGCCAAAAATATAAGCATCGCACTGGCCATTCCGATGGCGAGCCCGCTGATATTGATGATAGAAAACCCTTTACCACGGAGGATATTTCTGAAAGCGATTTTGAAAAAGTTTTTAAGCATAATGTTTTTTCGCCTCACCCTCGTTCCCTCTCCGGTCGGAGCGGGAGGCCTGGCAATAGTTAATAATTTATCTTTTGAATTGACATATCAACATTTGTTCTTCGATCATCCAGGTTCTTATTTCATATTCTCTTTTTATTCTTCTCCCCTTCAGGGACGGGGGTTTCACTCCGTTCTCAAACTCTTTACAGGATTTGCAATCGCTGCTCTTATTGCCTGAAAACTTATTGTAAACAATGCAATCAATATCACTAACAATCCTGCAGAAGCAAATAGCCACCAGTTAAGTGTAATGCGATAGGGATAATTTTGTAACCACCTGTTTGTTGCTGTCCATGCGAGCGGTATTGATATAACCAATGAAATAAAAATCAATTTTAAAAAATCTGTTGAAAGAATCGATACAATACTGCTTACCGAAGCTCCCAGCACTTTGCGTATGCCGATTTCCTTTTTTCTTTTTTCAGCAGACAGAACAGACAATCCAAACAAACCAATGCAGGAAATAAAAATGGTTAGTATGGCACTCAATAAAATAATTTGTTTCCATTTTGCTTCCGCTGCATAACTCTGCTCATTTTGTTCCTGCTTAAAATTATAAATGAATGGGCTTAAAGGAAATAAATTTTTAAATGTTTTTGTGATGTATTGCAGACTTGCAGTTTCTGTACTCGCTTTTATTTTTATATACATCATTCCATAATTGTTATCCGGGTTCATGGTAAATATCTGCGGAGCTATTTGTTCAGTTAATGGTTTATAATGATAATCTTTTACAACACCTGCAACAGTATAAGTTTTGTTATTTTCAAAACTGGTTACTTCTTGATTTAAAGCTTGCTTCCAGCCAGCTTGTTGCACAAAAGCTTCATTTACTAAAATTGTATGTGTTGGATCTGATGGAAAATCCGAAGAAAAATTTCTGCCGGTAACAATCGGAACTTTCAACAATGGCAAATAAGATGCATCAATCGTTTCGATAACAATATTTATTTGTTTGTTACCACTAATATTAACCGTATTGTTATTGTAATTTGCATTTCTCGGAGCTACATCAACTATATCAGCATTCTGCATTAAAGCCTTCTTAAATAAAGCTGCTTCGTTACGGGTTAATTGAGATTTTTTAACAGTGATTAAACTAGCGTCATCATAACCCAGGCTTTGTGTGATGAGATAATTGAACTGCAAAAAAATGGCAAGCGTGCCTATTATTAAAAACGATGCTAATGTAAATTGAAATATTACCAGCGATTTTTGTAAATAGTTTTTGCCTGCCAGGTTAAAGCGATTGTATAATGTTTCAACAGGATTATAATTTGATAGTATAGCCGCGGGATAAAACCCTGCTAATAAACCTGTGATTATAAAAAGGGCTACATAACCAATAATAAGTTTTGCACTAAGCAGATAAGAAAATGAAAGCGCTTTATTAGATAACTGATTGAATAATGGCAGTACCATTGTTACAATCACGATTGCAAAGCTGAAAGCTATAAAGCAAAGCATGAACGATTCATTAAGAAATTGTATCATCAATTGCTTACGTGTGCCGCCAATCACTTTTCGAATACCTATTTCTTTTGCCCGTTTTACTGAACGTGCCACCGCAAGATTTACAAAATTTATACAGGCAATCAGTAAAATGAAAAGCACAATACCGGAAAGAATATAAGAATAGGTTGCGCTGCTTTTGTCTGAAAGCACTTCATCCTGAGCTTTTACTTCTTTTCCTAAATGAATTGAAGAAAGCGGTTCGAGCACATAAGAAACGCCAATATTATTAATGCCATATTTGCTTCTCATTTCATTGATAGATTTACTTGCATCAGTTTGAAAAACTTTATCCATCTTGGTCTGAACCGTTTTTATATTGACGTTTGGTGCAAGCACAATGAACGTACTGAGAAATGAATTAAACCAATTCCCATTATTATTTTCATCTTCTGCTGATATTTTTAAAGGCAGCAACACATTAAATTTTATAGATGAATTTTGTGGACAATTTTTAGCAATACCGGTTACAACAAATGATTCAAACCTGTCTGCATTTTTTAATAATATGGTTTCGCCGATTGCATCTGCATTGCCAAAATATTTTTTAGCCATGTCTTGGCTAAGAACGATTGAATTGGGTTTTGATAAAACTGTTGTTGCGCTACCTTCTATCAAAGGGAAGGTAAATACAGAAAAGAAATTAGAGTCTACATAACTTATATCCTGTGATTGAACATTACCTCCGATTTTAATATTCGTTTCACTTGGCTGAAACCGCACAAAGCTTTGTATTTCCGGGATTCTTGCGGCAAACCGGGGACCAGGAAAATATCCTGTATAACTGTTGTAATGAAAATCGCCATTATCTTTTGTAGTCTCTTTATCTATGCGATAAATCTGGCTTATATTTTTATGAAAACGGTCATAGCTTATTTCATCATTTACATACAACATTATAAGCATGGCACAAGCAACTCCAAGGCTTAACCCTGCAATGTTGATGAAGGAATAAATTTTATTATGCAACAGGTTTCTGAATGCGGTTTTGAAATAGTTTTTAAACATAAAAAATACCCTCCTAAATTCTCCCTAAAGGGAGCTGTTACCTTACCCCTGTTCCCTCTCCCAAAGGAGAGGGAGGCCGGTTGGTAGTTAAATAATTTTGTACTTGTTATAACACATCAACATATGTTTTTCAAATGATCAGCTCTTTAGTTTTCATCGGATCTATTTTATTTCCCCCTTTAGGGTAAAGGGGTTTTATTCTGTTCTCAAACTTTTCACCGGGTTTGCAACTGCTGCTTTAATCGCCTGAAAACTTACGGTTACCAATGCAATCAGGATCACTAATATTCCTCCGGATGCAAATAACCACCAATCAAGTGAAATACGGTAAGGATAATTTTCCAACCATTTGTTTGCTGCAAACCACGCAGCAGGTGTAGCAATGACCAAAGAAATAAACACAAGCTTCAAAAAATCTTTCGAGAGGATTGTGACGACTCTTTCTACGGATGCGCCTAAGACTTTTCGAATACCAATCTCTTTTGTGCGCTTCTCAGCGGATAGTACAGATAAACCAAATAATCCAATACAGGAAATAAAGATTGTCAGAATAGCACCAAACAACATGATCTGTTTCCATTTTGCTTCGGCTTCATAACTTTTATAATTTTCTTCATTTTTGAATACGTAACGGTAGGGGCTTAATGGAAATAATTGTTTAAATGTTTTCTGAATTGTTTGAAGACTCGACGCAGCGCTGTTCGGTTTGATTTTGATATAAACCATTCCATAACGATTATCCTTCTTCATCGTAAATACCTGCGGGCCTATCTTTTGGCTTAGGGGTTGATAATGATAATCCTTTACTACTCCAATCACATTATATTTTTTATTGTTTTGGTACCAGAAGTTCAGGGTTTGCCCGACAGGGTTTTCCCATCCGGCTTGTTTTACAAAAGATTCATTCACCAAAACAGAATTGGCAGAATCGGAAGGAAATTCAGGAGAGAAATTTCTGCCTTGTACCAGAGGAATTTTCAATGTTGTTAAATAATCTTCATCCACTGTTTCGTAATCAAACTGTATAGTAGAATCGGTAGTCAATTTTGCTACAGTTCCCCATTGGCCTCCATTACGTGGCGCAACGCTTGTGATATTCGGATCTTTCAGCAGTTCTTGTTTAAATAACAATGCAGCATCATGAGTTTTAAAATCGTTGTTAACAATTACAAGGTTACTATCGTCGTAACCTAATTTTTCATTCGTCAAAAAATTAAATTGTTTGTAAATGGTAAATGTTGAGATGATTAAAAAAGAAGCCAACGCAAACTGAAATACTACAAGTGATTTCTGCAAGTAATTTTTTCCGGCAAGATTAAAGCGGCTATATAAAGTCTGCACGGGGTTATACCCTGATAAAACAAGTGCAGGATAAAAACCGGCGAGCAAACTGGTGAGGGCAAAAAGCAAAAAATAACCAGCAATGAGCTTTGCATCAAACAAATAAGAAAGGGCAAGTGCTTTGTTGGAAAGATCATTAAATACAGGCAATATGAGCTCGACTAATAATATTGCGAATGCAAATGCAATGGTACAAAGCAATGAGGACTCGCCTAAAAACTGGACAATAAGCTGTGACCTGTCCCCGCCGACAACTTTTCGAATGCCGATTTCCTTTGCACGTTTCACAGAACGTGCAACGGTAAGGTTGACAAAATTGATACACGCAATCAGCAGGATAAATAAAGCAATACCCGAAAGAATGTATGAATACATTGGATTGCTGGCATCTGAAAGACCGTTCTGTGCAGGTAATTCAGTACTCATGTGCATATCAAAAAATGGTTGCAATAAATAATCGGTTTTCCAATCATCCACATCATTACCAAACTTTGCCCTTAAAGATGCTAAGGCTTCTTTTGTATCAATGTTATAAAACTTATTCATTTTTGATTCAATAGCCTGAATATTGGCATTGGGGTTAAAGACCACGAATGTGTTGAGGAAAAAACTAAACCAGTTCTCACTGTTTATTGCATCTGCCTTTGATTCTTTAATCGGTAACAGCATATCAAATTTTATGGAAGAGTTTTGAGGGCATTTTTTGGCAATGGCTGTGACTTTATGTGGAACAAAAACGCTGTCATCTTTCAGCATTACAATTTTTCCAATTGCATCTGTAGTGCCAAATTGCTTTTTTGCCTCATCTTCAGACAGAACCACTGAAAAAGGATCTTTTAAGCAGGTATGACCGTTACCACTAATTAATGGGAATGAAAATATATCGAAGAAAGTTGAATCGACATATAACAAATCCTGATCGGTTATTTCGGTACCCTTTTTTATATTTTCATTCCCACTTTGTACGCGGACAAAATATTTTATCTCGGGAACATTTTGTGAAAACCGGGGTCCCTGGAGATAACCTGTGTTAGGATCTTTACGGCCTTTAACACCATTCTTATCAACACCCTGTGTTACTATGCGATAAATGTTGTTCACATTTTTATGAAATCTATCATAACTGACTTCATCTTTTACGTATAAAATGATGAGCATAGCACAGGCAAGACCAAAGCTCAGACCAATAATATTAATGAAGGAATAAACTTTGTTCCTTGCAAGATTTCTGAATGCGGTTTTGAAATAATTTTTAAGCATATTTTCTTTTATTGTTTTATGGTTCGATTGCCAGATGGTTTGATGATTTTGTAGCAATCTAACCATCAAATCATCCAGCCATCATTCTGTTCTCAAACTTTTCACCGGGTTTGCAATCGCTGCTTTGATGGATTGAAAGCTGACAGTTATTAATGCAATGATAATTGCAATAATTCCCGCCAGCAGAAACATCCACCACTCTATAGTTATGCGATAAGCAAATTTCTCCAACCATTTATTCATTGCCCACCATGCCATGGGTGTTGAAATGCCAATGGCGATTATGATCAGAACCATATATTCTTTCGATAATAAGTGTACGATGCCGGCGACAGAAGCTCCCAACACTTTTCGAATGCCGATTTCTTTGGTACGCTGAAAAGCTGTAAGTACAGTAAGTCCGAACAGGCCCAGGCAACTGATAAAAATGGAAATTGCGGTAGCTAAATCGATCAGCCTGGTTAAATGCTGCTCCTGTTGATACATTTGAGCAATAGCTTCATCATAAAATTTATATGAAAAGCTTTCAGGTGGATAGAATTCGTACCATTTTTTTTCAATGGCTTTTAATGTTTTTTGCCATTGCGAAGCATCACTGCTTAATTTAATATTGAAAGTTGTCAGGTTATCTTTATCGCTTTCGAGGGCCATCGGGTCAATGGTCGTATAGAAATCCTGCATATGAAAATCTTTTACCACCCCTACAATCGGGAATTTCTCATTCTGCTGCCCAATCATTTTTCCAATTGCATCCTGCGGGGAAGCAAAACCAAATGCATGCATGGCTGTTTCATTAATCACATATTCATTGGCAGTATCAGATGTACGAATGTTTCTTCCGGCTAATAATTTCATCTGGTATAAATTGAGATAAGCCGTGTCTACCCATTTTCTAAATACCTGCCTTTTGATTGGTTCTTTGCTATCGCGCGCGTATTCGAATTGACTCGAAGAATAATTATTCGTCATTGGCTCACGGCCCAGGGAAATATTTTGAATACCCGGTATTGTTTTTAGTTCTGCAAGGAGTGCGAATTGTTTGTTTTCATATTTCTTTTCAGAAGAGTATTTCCAGGGAATATCAACCAATACAACTGCATCCTTATTAAAGCCCATGTCGGTAGTGATTGCATAATGCATCTGTTTTCCGACAATAATTGCGCTTGTAATAAATACGAGGGCAATTACAAACTGAAAAACGATCAATACTTTTTGCAGGCTGAATCCTTTGCTGTTTTTTTGTTTGAAAGAACTATTCCTGAAAACATTGACAGCCTTAACTCTTGTGATGAGCCAGCCAGGATAAAGACCTGCCAAAGCCATAACTGTGATTGATAATACGAGAATGAAAGCGATCAGCTGTAATATACTGCCTGAAGGAGTGACTCCGGGCGGGATAATATCTTTCAGCATCCAAAACCCCAACTGGCTAAATGCATAAGACAATATACCTGCTAAAAAAGTGGTGATTAAAGTTTCGCACAAGAACTGACCGATTAATTGTGCCTTGTTGCTTCCGAGAGTTTTTCGAACCCCAATTTCCTTAGCCCGTTGCGGTATGCTGGCGATGCTCATATTGATATAATTGATGCAAGCCAGTGCAAGCAGGAATAAAGCAATTCCGGTTAAACCATATAGCACGGGTTTGCTTGCTTTTCTGATTCCGTATTCATTAATGTATGTTGAAAAATGGGATTCACTTAAAGGCAGTAATTCATACCATTCTTTGTATTTAAAATTATCAGCCTGGGTTTGTTCAAATTCTTTTCGTTTTTTGGCGGAAAGATCATCAATCTGTTTTAATAGTTTATCTGCATTTATTCCATCTTTTATCTGGAGATATAATCTGTCGGATCCATTAGTGTTTGTCCACATTGCCAAATCATAAGCCTTGGTTGGCAGGGAACAAAATTCCCGGGTAGTAAATTCAGAAGCCGTTTCATAATCGGCAACGATGCCTGTTACTTTTCTGGTTACGGTGTCGCGCCATCCATAATAAGTGATGGTTTGGTTGAGGATTTCCTCCGGTTTTTTATTTGGGAAATATTTTTTTGCCCTGCTTTCCGTCAGCACAACAGATTCCGGTGCAGCCAATGCTGTCGATTTTTTGCCCGCTATCCAGTGATAAGACAGCATATTGAAATAAGTTGAATCTGTTGCTGCGATATCAGCAGGTTCATCAATTGTCAGAGGTTTTTCATTTGGAGAATTTACCTGCAAAGACTTCAGCCATATTCCAAATACAGGCACCACATTATCAAGGCCTGCGATTTGTTCCCGTATTCCGCGGTATAATGGCTTGCTAACACCGCCATTGTATTGTTCTTTTTCATCAAATACAAAACCGGTTATCAAACGATAAGTATTTTTTTTATTCGACAGGCCTTTTTCGTAACTGTATTCATATCCGACAATACGATAAATAATCCAGCAAGAGCTAATGCTTATCGCCAGGCCAAAAACATTTAATGCGGTAAACAACCTGTGCCGCCATAAATGCCGAAGCGTAGTAGTGAAATATTTTTTTATCATATTTTCTTTAGTTGACAGTTAATCGATGGCCCCTGCTGATTTTCATTTTCAAATTTTCACCTCACCCCTTTAGGGGCGGGGGTTTTATTCCATTCTCAAACTCTTCACCGGGTTTGCAATCGAGGCTTTGATTGCCTGCACGCTTACGGTTAGTAATGCAATTACAATTGCAAGAACCCCAGCAACAACAAACATCCACCACGATATATTGATGTGATAAATAAAATTATTTAACCAGTTATTCATTGCAAGCCACGCAAGCGGAGATGCAATTATCATAGCAACCAGCACAAGCAGTATAAATTCTTTTGAAAGCAAATTGAAT
>DATJXY010000099.1:0-32537 GCA_035499855.1 Puia sp.
TGTAAAAAAACTGGAAGAACTGGGCATTGGACGTCCATCTACTTATGCGCCTACCATCTCGACCATTCAAAAAAGAGGTTATGTTGAAAAAAGGGATAAGGAAGGAGTTAAAAGAGATTTCAGGATATTAGAATTAAAGAATGATGTCATCACTAAATTATCCGAACAGGAAACAACCGGAGCGGAAAAATCAAAACTCTTTCCAACTGATCTCGGACTGGTAGTGACCGATTTCCTGAAACAATATTTCGATGATATCATGGATTATAATTTCACTGCGCGCATTGAAGAAGAATTTGACGAAGTGGCCGCAGGCAAAATGAAGTGGAGTAGTATGATCGATGATTTTTACACTCCTTTTAAAAAAGATGTTGAGAATACTATTGAAAAAGCCGAGAGGGCCAGTGGTGAAAGAGAATTGGGAGTGGACGCACAAACCGGGAAAAAAGTAATTGCCAGGATGGGGCGATATGGACCCATGGTTCAGATTGGAGATGCTAACGATGAAGAGAAACCGCGTTTTGCAAAATTGAAAAATACCCAGAGTATTGAAACGATCAGGTTCGATGAAGCGATGGAATTATTTAAGTTGCCCCGCATACTGGGACAATTCGAAGAAAATGATGTAACCGTCAATATCGGGCGATTCGGTCCGTACATTGCGCATGACAAAAAATTCTATTCTTTAAGCAAAGAATTCGATCCATATACAGTCAGTCTGGAAGAAGCAATTCCTATCATTATTGAAAAAAGGGCCGCAAAGGAAGAGCGTACGATTAAAATTTTTGAAAAAGAAAAAATACAGTTGTTGCGCGGGCCTTATGGTCCTTATATCAAGCAAGGGTTAAGGAATTATAAAATCCCAAAAAACAAACAGGAAACTGCTGCCGATCTGTCGATTGAGGAAGTGAAAGAAATCATCGAAGAAGCAAAAGCAAATCCCCCAAAACGAGTTCCCCGCAAGAAAAAAAACTGATCAATTGACCATCCGATTGATTTATTGAACATTGCATTGAGTATTGATTGTTGAACGTTAGTGAGAAATATTCAATGATAGATTCAGGCCTGTAGACAGCTATACATAAGAATTGATGAATTTTATCGTTAATATAGTAGCAGGCTCTCTCCGGATTCATGCCGGCGCATAGACGCAAAGGTTTTTGCGAATTGATCTATGCCATGCGTGAAAGAAAACAGATTTTTAGTTTTGGGAAATAAACAACAGAAAGGGATTTGTGGAAAAAATTTTTATTTAAAATTGTACAACTTCTCCGATATTGATCTTCGTAACCCTGAACCATTAATTTGGAGAAGTGAAATATCCACCCCATGCAAGAAAGCAAAGAAATTAAGGCGCTGTTCCATCTGATTGATGACCCTGATGAAGAAGTGTTCAACAACGTTAGTAACCGTATCGTCAGCTACGGAAGAGGCATCATCCCCAACCTGGAAAATCTCTGGGAAAATACAATCAATGAAGGTATACAGGAACGAATAGAGATTCTCATTCACAAACTGCATTATCGCGATCTCACGGAAGATTTTCAAAGATGGAAGACCAGCAGCTTCCAGGATCTTTTAACTGCAGGCTTACTGGTCTCAAAATTTCAATATCCGGATCTTGCCACTACCGCAGTATTACAGGAAATAGAAAAATTGCGCAGAAATATCTGGCTCGAATTGAACAGCTATCTGACTCCATTGGAGCAGATCAATGTGCTCACGAGTATCTTATATGGATATTACAACCTGAAAGGAACCGAAGTAGGATATCAACACCCCGAAGAATTTCTCATCAATAAATTAATTGAAACCAAGAGAGGAAATACGATCATCAACGGCATTCTTTATTTGATATTAAGCGAATTACTGGATATCCCTGTTAAAGCCATCAATATACCACGTCAGTTTGTATTGGCTTATATCAAACCGGAATATGAAAATGAAAGCCATTCACTAAAAGATCCGTTCCACAGTGTTGAATTTTTTATAGATCCGCTGAGCGGACAGGTGTTCACACATAAAGATGTGGATAACTATTTCAAAAGAGTTTCCGTTCCTCCGGTTGCTTCTTATTTCAAACCCATAACCCATATTCGGATCATCCAGGTATTACTGGAAGAATTCAGCAAATGCTTTGATGATGAAAAAAATTCCTATAAACAAAAAGAGCTTCAGGAGCTGGCTATTTTATTAAATGATTAATCATTTAGTTTTTCATTTCTGCGCCAAATCACGTTTACGTCATTCACAGGTAGCATCTTTCTTTATTGAAAAGATGAAAAGAAATTCCAGCCGCGGTATAATAAAAAGTTGCAAGCGAAACAAACACTATTTTTTCCAGGAAAGGAATTATTTCCCAGAAATACAAAGAGCCAACAGAGAATCTTCATTGTTGTTCTCTGTCAGCTCTGTGCGAAATAAAATTCCTGGCAAATGGAATCGTTAAGCAAATGCTTTTATTTCCCATCCGCTGCGGTAGTCGCGCTTCACGTACTGATTGGCTTCATCAAAATTGGTGATCTTCATGTTGACTGCATCCCACAATAATTTCTTTCTGCCGGGGAATGATCTTCCATTTTTAATATTCGCACTTCTCAATGCAAGATTTCCCATTAAGATTGTTTCACTCAATGGTCCTGCATATTCAAAGGGTGAACTCACTTCCATTTTTCCATAACCCGCGATACATGCATTGACCCATTGTACATAATGTCCTTCGGGCACACGCGCCAATGTTTTTGGAACATTTACTTCTTTATTTCTGGAGGTTGGTAATAATCTTGGATTACTTCCATAAGTTCCGCACATCATTTTTCCCTTTGTGCCGACAATAAGTACACCTCCACCCTGTCCGTCACCAAATACTTCATCGGGTCCTAATTCATCCGGACGTTCTGGCTGAATTCCTCCATCCATCCAATACATTTTCACATCAGGCTTACCATCTTTTCCGGGAAATTTTAATTTAATAGAAGAAGCTGCAGGGCAGCATTCCGGATAATAATCCGGAGTCCACATTTTTGTATATAAAGACACCTGGCTGCATTCCACTTCCGTCGGGTATCCTAGACCGACAGTTTTAAATGCAGGATCGATGAGATGACAACCCATATCTCCCAATGCACCTGTACCAAAAGCCCAGAAACCGCGCCAGCTGAATGGCACGAATTCTTTATGATAATCCTGTGCCTGCGCAGGTCCCAGCCACAGATCCCAATCCAGTTCTTTTGGAATCTCGTCTTTATCTTTAGGCATTCCCATTCCCTGTGGCCAAACGGGTCTGTTGGTCCAGATATATAGTGCCGTTGCATCGCCAATGATGTTTGCGTTATACCATTCCTGCATCTGCCGAACACCATCGCCTGAAGCTCCCTGGTTACCCATTTGCGTCACTACTTTATAGCGTTTAGCCGCTTCCGTTAGCATCCTTGCTTCATAAATATCATGCGTGAGTGGTTTCTGAACATAGACATGCTTACCAAGTTGCATAGCGGCCAGGGCAGCAACGGCATGACAGTTATCGGGAATGGAAACCGAAACAGCATCGATGTTTTTATTTTCCTTATCCAGCATTTCCCTGAAATCTTTATAACGTTTGGCGTTAGGGAATCTTTTCACCGAATTGCCGATCTGCCTGTCGTCCACATCGCATATGAAAGCAATATTGGCTTTCGGGCTTTTTGAAAATTCATAAATATCACTTTCACCCTTTCCCCCTGCTCCAATTGCTGCAATATTGAGTTTGTCACTTGGAGCAACATAACCACGGCCAAGCACATGTCTTGGCACGATAAAAAATCCGGCTGCCGCCATCGATGAATTCTTCAGGAATTCACGGCGGGAATGATTTGAATTGATTTTCTTTTTCATGATTCTTTTATGGCATTAAAATTTGACAATAAGTTTTTTTCGGAAACGTCAGACTTGAAAAGAAAAAGTACTTTTCTTGTGTCTCACATTTCACCATTGACCATTCACATCTCATCACACTCCCAGACTCCAGTTTCCGCGATAAGTTCTTTTTACAAACTGGTTGGCATCATCAAAATTGGTGATTTTCATATTTGGTCCGTCCCAAATCAACTTGATAAAACGGCCGGGATATTCAAAGTCATTGCCTTTTTTCTTCTGAATATCATAACTGCGGATCGCAAGATTACCCATGAGTACGCTTTCTGTCAATGGCCCGGCAATATCGAAATGCGAGCTGAGATTTTTTGCTTTCTCACTGCCATACCCTGCCATCGCAGCTTCTATCCATGCAGCATAATGTCCTTCATCACCTCCCGGAACACGTGCAATAGTTTGCGGAACCCTGACTTCATTTGTTCTTGAAGTGGGTAATAATTTCGGATCCATCCCGTAAGTTGCACACATCATCGATCCTTTTGTTCCGATAAAAATAGTTCCATTGCCCCCATCTCCCATTATTTCATTCGCGCCTAACTCAGCAGGTCTTGTAGGTTGTATACCTCCATCCATCCAATGTAATTCCAGATCCGGCTTTCCATTCTTTCCTTTAAACATTAAAGTAATATGTGAAGCAATCGGTCCGCTCTCGGGGAAATATGCTTTATTCCAGTTCTCAATATATTTTGTTGCCACACTGCATTCGGCGGAAACAGGATATCCGAGCCCAAGTACAGCAAATGCAGGCGCCATAATATGACAGGCCATATCACCTAATGCACCCGTACCATAATCCCACCATCCTCTCCAGTTGAATGGAAGCAATCCTTCAAAATAATCTTTTTGAGGTGCCGTGCCCAGCCATAAATCAAAATCGAGTTCAGATGGAATGCGTGAAGAAGTCGTTGGCCTGCCGATTCCCTGCGGCCAGATAGGTCTGTCAGTATAACAATATACCGTGTGCACATCGCCAATAACCCCGGCGGTATGCCAGTCCTGCAACTGACGGACACCATCACCCGAAGATCCCTGGTTGCCCATCTGGGTGACCACCTTGTAACGATGAGCTGCCTGCGTCAACATCCGGGCTTCATAAATATCATGTGTCAATGGCTTTTGGACATATACATGTTTTCCAAGCTGCATCGCTGCCATTGCTGCTACCGCATGCGTATGGTCGGGTGTTGAAACAGAAACAGCATCGATTGATTTTCCTTCTTTGCTGAGCATTTCCCTGAAATCCTTGTAATATTTGGCCTTCGGAAAATTTTTACGCGTATTTACAGCTTGCCTGTCATCAACATCACAGAGATACGCAATTTCAGCCTTGCCGCTTTTGCTGAAATGATCAATATCGTCTTCGCCCTTGCCGCCAACACCAATGGCTGCTATATTCAATTTATCACTGGGTGCCGTATAACCTCGCCCTAAAACATGCCGGGGTACAATTAAAAATCCTGTAGCCGCGAGAGATGAAGTTTTGAGAAAATCCCTGCGGGATTGGTTGATTTTGTTTTTCTTTTTCACTGAAAATATTTTCTATGGTAAAGCAATGAATTTGACGGACTAATTTACACTAAAGATGGGTTTCATGAGCAAAAAAATTCATAGAGTGCATATAAAAGGGATTATCGGAAGTATGCAATCATTTCTTTGCTATATTCATATATTCATATACAGGAATGAAAGCAAAAAAAATTATTACCCGCTCATTACTGATTCTGTTGATGATAGCTATTGGATATGGATTTTATTATTGTTGGATATCTTTTCCTATTCTATCCGGTTATGCGGCCAAAGTCGCTTGCTCAGCAGTATTTGTTGCCGGAAGAGATCCGCAACAAATCCGCCAGCAGGAATTAGGCACCGATATGATGAAACTGGCGCATTTTGCCGTTGACTATACTGATTCATCAGTGACTGCCACAGTTTTTGGGTTCGCAAAACAAAAAGCCATTTACCGTGCGGGACTTGGAGCGACGCTTGTAAGCGAACTCAGCGAAAAAGATATCCGTGCTCAACATATTGACCTGCCATCAAAGCCACCCGTTGATCAGGATACAGTGAACTGGCCAATGGGTGACCGGCTTACAGATAGTTTCCCTTCCAATATCAATAAAATAAAACTGCAGGATGCCATTCAATATGCTTTTGATGAGAAAGACACAACAAGGCCGGTCAGGACCAGGGCTGTTGTAGTTCTTTATAATGGACAGCTGATTGCAGAAAAATATGCAAATGGCTTTTCAAAAAGCATGAAATTACTGGGTTGGTCGATGACGAAGAGTATCACAGGGGCATTAATCGGGATACTGGTGAAACAGGGAAAATTGAATATCGACTCGCCTGCTCCCGTACCTGAATGGAAGAATATAAATGATCCCCGGCATGATATTACAATAAAAAATCTTTTACAGCAAAGCAGCGGATTAAATTTTGAAGAGAATTATTCGAAATCTGCTGACGCCACAAAAATGTTGTTTGAAAAAGCGGATATGGGAGGTTTTACTGCTTCACATAATTTGAAAGATAAACCAGGAACTGTTTTCTATTACTCCAGCGGAAATAGTAATATTTTATCCCGAATTATCCGCCAGGCTGTCGGCGATTCATTATATTATCGCTTTCCTTCTAAACAGTTGTTTTATAAATTAGGAATGTATAGTGCCGTTATCGAACCAGATGCATCCGGAACTTTTGTGGGATCATCATATATGTATGCCACAGCAAGAGACTGGGCGAGATTTGGTCTTCTCTACATGAATGATGGAATATATAATGGTGAAAGAATCTTACCTGAAGGATGGGTTCATCAGTCGGTTCAACCCGCTTCTTCGTCAAAGAAAGGAGAATATGGTTATCAGATCTGGTTGAATGCGGGGAAGGATGGTTTTGCCAGACATTTTCCGGGTGCTCCCGCTGATATGTTTTATGCTGATGGATTTGAAACGCAGCATATTTTTATAATCCCTTCCAAAAAACTGGTAATTGTCAGGCTTGGGTTGACTGAATACAATAATTTTAATGGGGATGAATTCTTAAAGAAAGTAATTGATGCAGTTAATTAATTGAGAGAAATATTCGCAAGAGAGAACAGAGGAAAGGAGTTGTCGCTTTTCCTCTGCTAACTCTGCGCGAAAAATCATAACTCTAATTTCCGGCCACCACGATATTCTCTTTTCACAAATTGATTCGCGGGTTCGAAATTCGTGATCTTCATATTCTTTCCATCCCATAACAATTGTTTTCTTCCGGTAAACCTCTTGTATCCCTTTACACCTGGTTCACTATAATTATAACTGCGAACGGCGAGATTGCCCATCAGCACAGTTTCTGTAAGCGGACCAGAACCTGCAAAATCCGAACTTGTATAAGTTCCATATCCTTTTTTGCAGGCTTTTACCCATTGCTGCTGATGTCCTTCCGAACCTCCTTCCACGAATGGAAATTTTGATTTGGGAAGATTAGCATCTTTCATCAGTTTAGTAGGTAATAATGTCGGCTTCCTTCCGAATAATCCGGCCATCAATTTTCCTTTGGTTCCTTCAAAAATAATCCCTCCATCTACTTCTCCCATCGGTTCATCGGGCAGAAGTTCATCCGGTCTTCTTGGCAAAATTCCTCCGTCATACCATACCATTTCAACAGATGGCATATTTCCTCTCGCAGGAAAATGAATATGCGTTTTAGCTGAAGGCGGATAACTATCTGTATAAATCGCTTCTTCAAAAAAACCTGTATACACTGCGCCGACACTTGTTTCGACTGAGATTGGATATCCTAATTGCAATGCGCGATATGGGACATCAATAAAATGACAACCCATATCACCCAGAGAACCCGAACCGAAATCGACCCATCCTCTCCAAATTGCAGGCAGATAAGCAGGATTAAAATCACGATAAGGTGCAGTGCCGAGCCATAAATCCCAATCCACTTCTTTTGGAACATCAAATTTTCCGGCGGGTGTAGGAACTCCCTGCGGCCATACGGGCCTGTTAGTCCACACGTGAACCGTATGCACATCCCCGATCACTCCTGCCTGTATCCATGTTTCAACATTGCGTGTATCATCACCACTACTGCCCTGGTTACCCATTTGAGTAACTACTTTATATTTTTTTGCGGCCTGCGTCAATATCCTCGCTTCATAAATATCATGTGTAAGCGGTTTCTCACAATATACGTGCTTGCCCAGTTGCATTGCCGCTAATGCCATCGGAGCATGCATATGATCAGGAGTAGTTACAATGACAGCATCGATATTTTTTGCTTCTTTATCCAGCAGTTCCCTATAATCTTTATAATAAGGCGCGTTCGGCCATCTCTTCCTGGCTTTTACAGACATACGATCATCGACATCGCAAAGCGCAACTATATTATCAGATCCATTATTATAAGCATAAGGAAGATTTACCTCGGCCTTTCCACCAGTACCAAAACCGGCAATATTCAACTTATCGCTTGGAGCAATATAGCCACGACCCAATACATGACGGGGGACAATCAAAAAGCTTCCCGCGGCCAATGAGGTCTGATGCAAGAAATTACGCCTGGATATTTTTTTATTTAGTTTAGGCATGAGCGTTAGATTTGAAAATTACCGGGAAATTCTTAACTGAATGTTGCGATGGCCGATGTTCGTCGGATACTAAAAAATCTTTGTAACAAATTCGGCCAACGACAAACGAACATTTTTAAACTAAGGAGGCATCCAGAGAAATATTTGTGTTCAACAACTTACTGATCGGGCAATTGAGTTTGGCATCTTCGGCAGATTCTTTGAATTTCTCTGCACTGATTCCCGGAATTCTTGCTTTCAAAACAAGATTAGAACTGGTGATGGCTCCATTCTCTAAAGTTACTTCTGCACTTACATCCAATGAGTCGGCTGTAAATCCCGCTGCCTGCAATACAAAACTCAGTTTCATGGCAAAGCAACCTGCATGAGCGGCAGCAACCAACTCTTCAGGATTGGTGCCCGTTCCATCTTCAAACCTGGATTTGTAGGAATACTGTGTTTTGTTTAAGGTGTTGCTCTGAGTCGTTAAATATCCTTTTCCATCTTTTCCCGAGCCGTTCCACACGGCGCTTGCTGTACGTTTCATATATTTTTGTTTTAGTTTAGATAAAAAAATTTATAATGACCATTTCATGGGATGATTTCGAAAAAATTGAGATTCGTGTCGGAACGATCACGGAAGTTAGTGATTTTCCAAAAGCAAAAAAGCCTGCATATAAATTAAGCATCGATTTCGGTGATGCGGGTGTAAAAAAATCTTCAGCACAGATCACCCAGCTATACCTAAAAGAAGAACTTGCAGGAAAGCAGGTTATTGCTGTGATCAATTTTCCTCCGAAGCAAATCGCAGATTTTTTCAGCGAATGCCTGGTGCTCGGCGTTTATACTGACAAAAAAGAAGTAGTTTTATTAACACCCGATAAGAAAGTGGAGAATGGATGGAGGGTTGGGTGATTGAGGGTTTAATGGTTTGATTGTTTGATTGTTTGATTGTTAAATTATCATCAATCCAAGCATCGGACAATTAATCAATCAGGCAATCAAATAATCATGTCGGAAAAAAGCATATCAGACGGAGTCTCCACACAAAGGCTGGAAGCATTCAGCGACGGCGTTTTCGCGATTGCTATCACCTTGCTGATCCTGGAAATAAAAATTCCGGATCATGAATCCCTGAGGGCTCAGTCGTTGTTCACTTATTTATGGAAATTATGGCCCAAATATTTTGCTTACGTATTTAGTTTCATAATTACTGGCATTTATTGGGCCAATCATCATTATATTTTTAAATTATACATTAGAACCAACCATATTTTTAATATTATGAATGTCATTTTTTTGATGACGATCGCTTTTCTCCCTTTTCCCACAGCTATTTTCGGAGAATATATCAACGAACCGGAGCACAGGCAAACGGCAGTATCATTTTATGCATTGGGCATTTACCTTCCTGCTTTTGTGTGGCTCATGATGTGGCTATATGGAAGTTCCGGGAGGAGGCTGATTGACCGTCGGCTTGCGGAAAGTTTTATCCAGTATCTTACCGCGCAGTTTTGGATTTCAAATATTATTTATATCGCAGCCATCATTATTTCTTTTTTCAATCCTTTTGCCAGCCTTCTGTTAAATATAATCCTTACCTTATTGTATTTACTTCCTCCAAAAAAACCTGAATATTCCTGAGTCATGCCTGAATCTTTTACCACATATTATCAATCGCCACTGGGATTACTTAAGATTTCGGGAACGGATGCATATATAAGCGAAATTCTTTTCATAGACCATATTTTGAAGCCGCCCATTGATCACTCAAGAAAAAAAATGCCTCCGATCATGATTCAATGCATCGAGCAATTGATCCAGTATTTTCATGGAGAAAGAAGGAGATTTGAATTCCCGGTTCACCAGGAAGGAACAGCATTCCAGGAAAAAGTCTGGAATGAATTAATCGGAATTCCTTTTGGCAAAACGATCAGCTATCTTGAATTATCCAGGAGACTGGGTGATCCAAAAGCAATCCGTGCTGCAGCTTCTGCCAACGGAAAAAATAATATTGTAATTGTGGTACCCTGTCACCGGGTGATTGGTTCAAACAACGATCTTGTGGGATATGGGGGTGGCGTATGGCGCAAAAAATGGTTGCTGGATCATGAAGCAAAAATCACATATGGGGTCCAGACTTTATTTTAGCAGCAAGAATTATTCTTTTATTTTTCTATTGAGTGAGTTGATTTGCCAGGCGTTTTAATTGCACTTCAGCTGATTTAGCAGAAAAACTGATATTGGTCAACAGAAATCCCGCCAGCTCAAAACTCTGTTGTGCATTTTTTACATCCACAATAGTCGCCTGTTTTAATTGAAAACGCTGAAGAACCAGCTCAAGTAATTTTTTTGAAAGCTCATAATTTTGCCTGGACATTTCCAGCTGCTCGAGGTTATTCGTATATGCCTGCCAGTTTTTTACTGCATTCGAAGTATAACTAAGAATAAGAGTATCTTTTAGAAGATCAGCGGATCTTGTATTGATAGTTGCAATTTCCTGTTGCTTTCGGTAAATTCCTCCATTAAAAATGGGCACAAAAAGAGTGAGACCTGCATAAGGGCCATAATTCTGGTTGAGCAATGAAAACCCTGCTGCATTTTGATTTCTGTTTAAATTGTAACCCGCTCCAAAGCTCAATGTTGGATATCGTTGCGCTGTCACTTCTTTTACAAGGTACTGGTTGATGGATACCTGCTGGTTTGCGGCAACAATATCAGGATTATTGGCGATACCATCCATGATATTTTTAAACTGAATATTTTTATCGACCAGGATTGTGTCCTCGATCACAACTGTTGAATCGGGCCTGAGCGTGAGCAATGTTAAAAGATCGGTTATATCCTGGTCAATATTCAACTGCTGTGCTTCTAAAGCCTGCAGCTGTGTATTTAAATCTACCTGTGCCTGAAATAAATCTGCATTATTGGCCACACCTACTTTCTGCTGGGCTTTTACGATTTCAAGTTTTTGTCTCGACACTTCAATTGATGTTCCCAGGGTTCTCGCGTAACTTTGCTGCTTCACTACATCATAATATTTCAAAATAACATTGTACACCAGGGCCAGCGCTTTTGAAGTGATGATCTGCTTGCTTTGTTCTTCAGTAATGCTTAGTCTTCTTTTTGCTGATACTACTCTTTTTCCGTTAAAAATTAATTCTGATGCGTTCAATCCCGCAGAAAGGTTATTGGAGGTCACTCCCGACCTTGTTGCATCTTTTGTTGGATCCGAATATTTCTGGTTGATGGTTGTGATCTGCTGATTATCCGTTCCGGTCATGGTAACTAATGGCAGGCCTCCTGCAATACCATAACTGTTATTGATACCCGCAATAACTGCGTTATTTTTTGCGACTTGTATTCCCAGGTTATTTTTTAAAGCAATTTCGATAGCATCCGGCAAACCCAGTTTTTGGGAAAAGCCATCAATAAAAAATAATATGCCTGCAAATATCAGTAGGAGTTGTTTCATTTTTACTATTGTACTTTTTTTAAAAACCTGTATCGATTCATATTGCGTTGAATGCCCAATAGTAATATTCAATAAACAATGTGCAATGGCAATCATTGAGCATTGAATATTGATTGTTGTCTATTGAATATTTCTCAGAACACATACGCATTAGTTACTATTACCATCCAAGTTTATTTTTCGTATTCTATTCTGTAATCTCGGTCTGACGTCCCTTGTGTTTACTCGACAGGTAAGTGTACACAGCAGGTATTACGAATAATGTTAAAATCAAAGAAAATAAAATCCCGCCCATCACTACAATTCCCAAAGGTATCCGGCTTGTAGCTGCAGCTCCAAGGCTTACCGCAATGGGCAAAGCTCCCAGGGAGGTCGCAAGGCTGGTCATCAGGATCGGCCTCAAACGTTGAGCAGCTGCTTCCACTACTGCTTCCATTTTGTTCAAACCACGCTCTCTTTTCTGATTTGCGAATTCAACAATCAAAATTCCATTTTTCGTAACGAGTCCGATCAACATGATCATCCCGATCTCAGAAAATATGTTTAATGTCTGGTTGAAAATCCACAAACTAAGCAAAGCGCCTGCGAGAGCCAAAGGTACGGTCAGCATGATCGCGAATGGATCTACAAAACTTTCAAATTGGGCAGCCAATACCAGGTAAATTAATATCAACGCTAAAAAAAATGCAAATAATATATTGGAAGAACTTTCAGCATAATCTCTCGACGCACCGCTCAATGCAGTTTGAAAACTCGGATCCAATATCCTGTTTGCAATGGCCTGCATTGCTTTGATTCCATCCCCGATTGTTTTTCCCTCAGCAAGAGAAGCAGAAATCGTTGCCGCTTTATATCTGTTAAAGTGGTATAATGTAGATGGACTGCTGTTTTGTTCGATGTGAATCACAGAAGTCAGCGGAATATTCATTCCTTTATTATTTCTGACATACAGATTGCTGATATCGCTCGGATCATTTCGAAGAGACCGGTCCACCTGTGCAATAACATAATACTGGTATCCATTCATATAAAAATATGCCAGTCTTCCACCACTGAATGCTGCCTGCATCGCGGAAATGACATCGCTGGTGGAAAGCCCCAGGTCCTTTGTTTTAATCCTGTCGACAACAATATCCACTTCCGGTTTATTGAATTTAAGGTTCACATCTACATTGGAAAAGGTTTTATCTTTTCTTGCTTCTGCAAGAAATTTTGGTATCATATCCTTCAGCTTATTCAGATCCTGGTTCTGTAGTACAAATTGTACAGGCAGGCTCGTTCTTGACCCCGATCCTACTGCGATGGTTTGCTCCTGGATAGCAAATATGCGCGCATCATTGAACCTTGATAATTTTTGCTGAAGATCATTGGCAATCTGGGCCTGCGATCTCGATCTTAATCCTGGATCAATAAGACCAATACGCGGTTGCGCTGTATTGGTAGAAGTTCCTGCAGGAGTTCTCACAAAAACAAAATCTCTTTCGGGCACTGAATCATACAGGTAAGATGCAATATTATCGGAGATATTCGACATATAGCTGAAACTCGTTCCTTCAGGAGCCGTTGCTGTAAAGCGAACCGTGCTTTTATCTTCGAGCGGAGCGAGCTCACTTTGTATCCTACTTAGAATTAGCCAGATCATAGCCCCGCATGCAAGAATAATCACCCAGGCAACCCATCTTACTTTCATAAAAGACTCAAGCAACCTTTTATATCCGGATTCCATTCCTTTGAAAAATGGTTCTGTTTTTTCATAAAACCAACCATGCGATGCATTCTTTCTGTTGAGATATACGTTCAATACGGGAGTAATGGTAAGGGATACAAAAGAAGAAATCAAAACGGCAGCAGACAGGACCACACCGAATTCACGGAACAATCTTCCAACAAATCCCTGTAAAAAAATAACCGGCATAAACACCACTGCCAGTGTCAGTGAAGTAGAAATGACTGCAAAAAATATTTCTTTACTTCCTTCCAATGCAGCTTTCCGAATTGGAAGTCCTCCTTCCAGCTTACGGAAAATATTTTCGGTCACAACAATTCCATCATCCACAACCAATCCGGTAGCAAGCACGATTCCAAGCAATGTAAGTACATTAATAGAAAACCCTGCAAGGTACATGATAAAGAAAGTAGCAATAAGAGAAATCGGAATGTCTATCAGAGGTCGAAGCGCTATCAGCCAGTTGCGGAAAAAGAAAAATATAACAAGTACGACCAGGGCAAATGCAATCAACAATGTTTCCTTTACTTCATTCAGTGAATTGCGGATATTTTTAGTGTTATCGATCAGAACGCTGAATTGCAGATCATCTTTGTTAGAATTTTTGATTGCTTCCAGTTTTTTATTGAATTCATCAGCAATCGCAATATTATTGGCACCCGGCTGTGGAATAATAGCCAGTCCCACCGCATTTACACCATTGTATTTCCAGTTTTGCTCGGGGTTCTGCGGACCAATTTCAATCCTTGCTACATCACTCAAACGGATAATACCCGAACTATCTTTTCTGATAATCACATTCCTGAACTGACTCTCACTGCTTAGTCTGCCCTGGGTTTTAATAGTTAGCTCTGTATTATTTCCATAAATCTTACCGGGAGGAAGTTCAACATTTTCATTATTAATTGCAGTACTGATATCATTAAATGCAACATTATATGCAGTCATTTTATTTGGGTCAAGCCAAATGCGCATGGCGTATCCTTTATCCCCAAACACATTTACCGAACTCACACCCTCGATGGTTTGCAATTGTTGTTGCAACACGTTGTCAGCATAATCACTGAGCTGCATCAGACTTTTGGTTGCACTTTGTACTACCAGCAATAAAATAAAATCGCTATTTGCATCTGCTTTGACCACAACAGGAGGCGCGTCTATGTCTAATGGCAGGCTTCTGGTCGCCTGTCCGACCTTATCACGGACATCACTAGCCGCAGCTTCCAGGTCATATCCGAGATTGAATTCGACAATAATAGCACTGCTTCCAAGAGAACTGGTGGATGAAATGGTTCTGATACCCGGTATTCCGTTGATTTGTTTTTCCAAAGGTTCGGTAATCTGGCTCTCGATAATATCAGGATTTGCACCCGTATAAGAGGTATTGACAGTTATAATGGGAGGATCAATTGCAGGATAGTCTCTCACGGCAAGAAAATTATATCCTACTACGCCGAATAGGATAATAATTAAATTCATTACCGTGGCAAAAACCGGCCTTCTCAGCGATAATTCTGAAATATTCATAACTGCTTACTCTGTTCTTTTATTTTTTGATTCATTCCTCTGGAAAACTCGAATCGGATAAATGATCTCAGCTTTTATTTGTAAGGAATTTTTTTATTGAGCACTTCCGGAATTATTATTTGCGACCGCAAATTCTTCAAGTGTCTTAACACTGCGTACGCGAAGTGGAGCTTTGGGTCTGGCAAAGAGTACGCCCGTCACTACCACAGTATCTCCCGATTTAACACCACTTGTGATTTCCACATTATTCGAAAGCCGCAACCCTGTTTTTACATTTACAAAACTGGCTTTCCCTTCTCTGACAAGAATAACCTGATTGTTTTTATCATCCGGAATGAGTGAATTAGTGGGAATTAAAATGGCTTTGGAATTTGTTCCGGCATTTACATAGACCTTGACAAAAGCACCGGGATTTGCTTTGGCGTTTTGCAATATTGCTCTGACTGTTAAATTGCGGCTTGCCTGATTAACCTGAGGCTCGATGGCAATAATCACGGCTTTGCTGCGATTTTTTGTGTTAGCATCCAATTCTACATCTACCTTGTTTCCGATTTTAATCGTATTGGAATATTGTTCCGGCAGTGTGAAGTCTATTTTTATTTTATCTAATTGCTGCATCGTGGCGATCAAAGTTGTCGGAGAAACATATGCTCCTAAACTTACTTGCCTCAGTCCAACAATTCCATCGAAAGGCGCTTTTACAACGGTTTTGTCAAGCAGCGCCTGATTGTAACTGATATCTGCTTTATAACTGTTGACGGCATTCAATGCGGCATCATAATCACTTTGATTAATGCCGTTGATATCCAGTAATTGCCTGTCCCGCTGTTCGGTCTTTTCTGCGAGATCAAGTAATACTTTGCTTTTTTCTATCTGTGCTTTGATATCTGCATCATTGACCCGGGCGATGATCGTCCCCTCCTTTACCCATTTACCTTCGGGAACATTAAGGAAAATCAACCGGCCGCTGGCTTCGG
The DNA here is from genome assembly GCA_035499855.1 of Puia sp. Lineage (GTDB taxonomy): Bacteria > Bacteroidota > Bacteroidia > Chitinophagales > Chitinophagaceae > Puia. The sequence continues at coordinate 16,179 of DATJXY010000099.1, forward strand.
GATGTAATTCGACATATTCATTGGCTACGACTGTACCGCTGACTTCAATATCATTGTTTACAGTTTGCGTCGAAGCAACCAAAACATCTACGACCGTTTCCTGTCCTGCTCTGGATGCATTTGGAGGATCGGCTTTTTGTTTACAGGCAACCAGGAAGCTTCCGAAAAAAATAATTCCATAAGTTAGCTGTGAACGTTGGTCTGACCAGTTCATCGAATTGATTTTAAAAATAAATAAGCTCCAAATTTAACGAGATTCAGCTTTCCCGCCTCTTTCCGGTATAAACGGAGCATGCCAAAAATAAATCAAAAGAAAAAACCCTCCAGCACCTGGTTATCCCTCTGTAAACCGCTTATAATTTTTTTAATTTCAGCGAATAATTATTTATGATCGGTGAATGAGAGATAAACAGTTCAGTACGGGGCTTTAAAAAATGATTAATTTACTAAATGGACAGATCAGAATTGAAAGTTACCAACATCGTACGGGAAACAAAGGATGTCTTAACCTTTTACCTTGAGGATATTGAGGGCAAAAAAATTTCATACGAAGCCGGTCAGTTCCTGACCTTCATTTTTACTCATGGCAAGGAGGAAATACGTCGTTCATATTCCTTCTCTTCCAGTCCCGGAATAGACAATTTTGCTTCGATTACTGTAAAACGAATTGTCAATGGCGCAATATCAAGATTCCTGACCGATCATATCAGGATAAATGATTTACTGGTCTCATTACCCCCTTCGGGAAGGTTTACGATTGAAACAAATAAACTCTGGCAAAGACAAATTTTCTTTATTGCAGCCGGAAGCGGAATAACACCTGTTTTTTCACTTATAAAAAAAATACTCGCAGAAGAACCACTCACGAAAATTATCCTGATTTACCAGAATCATGACGAAGACAATATCATTTTTAAAAAAGAATTACAGGAGCTGGAAAAAAAATATGCTGCCCGATTCAAATGGATCAGTTTACTTACAAGACCCAGAAAACATCCGAATGCTTCGCACAGGCTCACGAATTTTTTATTGGAGAAATTGGTCAAAATTCATCATGAATCAAAAAAAGAAACATTGTTTTATCTCTGTGGACCGCAGGCCTTGATGCGAATGGCGCATTTTACCCTGAAATTAATGGGCTTTGCCGACGGTCAGATAAAAAAAGAAAATTTTATTGTAGAATATATTCCACCACCACCTATCATAGAAGATAAGAGTCCAAAACAGATCATCATACATTTTCATCAACAGGAATATCATATCAAATCAGTTTTTCCGAAAACCATTTTACAGGCTGCACTCGATAATAATATCCAACTGCCATACAGTTGTCGGGGTGGACGATGTTCTACCTGCACCGCCCGATTATTAAAAGGAAAAGTAAAAATGAGCATTAATGATGTTCTCACAACTAAAGACCTGCAGGAAGGTTTGATATTGACATGTGTGGGTTACCCCGAAACTGATATTGAACTGGGTTTTTAAAAAAATCAGACTTTCAATTCTTAATCGATATTTTAAGAACTGAAAGCCTGAAAAAAAATTATAACCCTAAAATGCCTTTTTCTCTTTGCTGATTGTATCCAGCATTTCTTTGACAGCAGCTTCGATTTGAGGATCACGGCCATTCAGAAAGTCCTCATATCGCAATGGTACTTTGATATCCGGCTCCAATTGCAGGTTTTCCGTCGGGCGATTTTCCTTACCAATTGTTGCAACCATCGGAATTCCGAAAATGATTGTCGGATCAATCTGTTGTTCCCACCATACTGCAGTTCCTGTTCCCGGGACAGGCATTCCAATTAATTTTCCCACTCCGTTTTGTTTATACACATACGGGAAAATAAATGCATCACTATAATTGCTTTCACTCATCAGCACGCAACTTGGTTTTGTCCACCTGCCCATTGGTTCTCCGTCTTTAAGGCGATGACCCTGGGGTGCAAAATCCAGATAATGCTTGCCACTGAGGAATGTAGTCAGGTCATCATGCAGCCAACCTCCTCCATTGAAACGGGTATCTACAATCAATGCTTCCTTATCGAAATTTCTGCCGAGGACTGCATCAAAAGTATTTCTATAGCTGCCGTCATTCATTCCCTGAACATGCACATAACCTACTTTACCTCCGCTGAGCTTGTCTACCATCTCTTCCATTTTCTTTATCCAGCGTTTATACATCAACGCTGATTCCTCACCGAATGTGATCGGCTTGAGTGTCTCTTCCCAACGCGTACCGGTGGAAGGATCATAAATATCCAACAGCGTATTTTTCCCTGCCTTGCGATTCAGGTATTTTGCCCAGTCTACACTATCAGTGATGGCTTCGCCATCTATTTTTTCAATGATATCTCCCGCTTTTACTTTACTGACTGATTTATCAAGCGGACCAGTCTCCAATACTTCAGTCACTTTTAATCCCCTGCCGGTATAAGTTTCATCGTACAATAACCCAAGTGCTGCAGTAACATCGGGATTATCCATTCTCGGATTATAACGGCCCCCAGTATGCGAGGCATTCAGCTCTCCGAGCATTTCGCTTAACAACTCCTGGAAATCATAGTTGTTGCTGATATGCGGCAGAAATTTCGCATAAGTGTCTTTCACGCTTTTCCAATCCACGCCCTGAAGTTTCGGATCATAGAACTTCTCTTCCACCTGTCTCCAGACATGATCGAAAATATATTCGCGCTCTTTGGCCGCATTCAAAACCATTTCCCCATTAATGCCAATCGAAGATATCTTCCCTGCATCATCCACTTTTACGAGTGATCCGTTGTTGGTGACAAATAATGATTTCCCATCCTTGCTGATTTCTATTCCGCTGGGGGATCCGCCCAGCTTGGCGAGGATTTTTGTTTCCCTTGTTCTCGGTTCGGTTACCCACAGATCATATCCTTTTTCAAAAGATGCCAGATAATATATTTTACTGCCATCTGAATTGACCACATAATCGGAAATAGAAGAACTGTTGATCGTTAAACGCACTACCCTGTCTTCAAGATCCTGCACATTGGGTGACCATGGTTTTACTGCAGTATTGTCTTTAGCCAGATCATTTTTTTTGTCGCCATTATTTGTTGCTGAACCTGCATCAGTTTTCTTATCCTTATCTTTTTCCTTATCTGCTTTCTCTTTGTCTTCTTTTTCTTTAAGCAAGGCAAAATCTTCCTTGCTCAATTTAAAACGATCATATAATTGTTTATCTAAAAACCCCGCATAGATATCCACCTCCCTGCTGCCCTGTAATGCCAATGATTTACGGCCTTCTTTAGCGCTTACCCACGTGATTGCTTTTCCGTCCATCGACCATTTTACATTCCCCTGGCCAAATCCACTCACAAGCGGATGTTGAATTCCATTGGTCCCATCGGACTTAATAAAAGCAACATTTCCGGTAAACCAATTTCCTTCTGCATCATCACTGAGAACCCATTTCCCATCGGGACTCCAGTTAAAATCCCAGTCACCATCGCTGTAAGAATAATTACGGCCTTCGGGTAACAAGGTTCTTGTTTGTTTGGTTGCAAGATTATATACTTTCAAAATATTTCTTTGCGCAACATATGCGATCTCTTTACCATCCGGAGAAAATTTAGGCTGATATTCTTCTTCGCTGGTTGCAATCAAAGGCTCTTCATTGATCAGTGTCGATGCATAGAAATAAGGTTCTTCTTTTCTGACGATGGTTGATCTGTAAATATCCCAGTTGTCATTTCTCTCAGCAGCATATACAAGGCTTCTGCCATCCGGGCTCCATTGTACCATGCGCTCCTGTTGGGGAGTATTGGTGATGCGTTTTGTTTGTCCGCCTTCCACACTGGTTACAAAAATTTCACCGCGCGTGACAAAAGCGATTTCTTTTCCATTGGGTGATAATACAAATTCAGAAACATTTCCGTTGATAGAAACATTTTTTTCAACCCCTGCTCTTCCATCATTATAAATCTGAATAGAAACTTTTTTAGGTTCCCCATCTTCCTTCAACGTATAAATTTCTCCATCATAAGTAAAGCACAATACATTGTCTTTACTGACACTCAAATGACGAACAGGATTGGTTTTGAAGGAAGTCAGCTGTCTTTCAGCCATTTTATTTACAACAGGTGTTTTATATATATTCTGTGAACCATTTTTTTCACTCAGGTAATACACAAACTGATCATCATTGCTGAAAACCGGCTCACGGTCTTCACCTTCAAATCCGCTGATCTTCCTGAAGGTATTGCTTTTAATATCCATGATCCATACATCACGGGTAACCGAAGAAGTATGGTGTTTTCGCCAGGGATCTTCATATCCCTTCCTGTCCTGGAAAACGATTTCAGTTCCCTTGCTGTTATAGTGTGCATTTTCAAAACCTGCTGAGGATATAAGAACCGCCCGGCCTCCTGTTATGTTTACCGTATATAAATTTTGAAATAAACGCGGGCTGTAAAATCTCACATTTTTATTTGGGATGTTTCGCGAACTGCCGAATATGACCTGTTTATCATCCGGGGAAAAATCATATGGATAATCTGGAGCGCTGTTATATGTCAGTCTGGTGGGTGTGCCGCCGGTGGAAGGCATAACGAACACATCAAAATTTCCATAGCGGTCACTTGCAAAAGCAATATATTTTCCATCATGACTCCATACAGGCATCATATCCTGGGCTTCATGAATCGTGAGCGGAACCGCCACTCCTCCGTTGATATCCACACGATAAATATCTCCTTTATAACCAAAGGCAATCGTTTTTCCATCCGGACTGATGGCCGGATACCGAAGCCATAAAGGATTTTGCTGGGCAGAAACTGACAGACAAAAAACAATAGCAGCAAGCGAAAATGAATATTTTCTCATATGTGAAAGTTTATAACTAAAGATAAAGACTAATTTCAAATACGATTCATGGGTGAATGATAAATGGTTTGCTGACCTGATGACCTGATAATTTAATGGCTCGATGGCTGCATGGTTAGATGGTTAAACAATCAAACCATTTAACAATCAAACAATTTATCCATCTACCTGTTTTATTTATAATTTAGAATAAAAATGGCTCATCCGAATCTTTCCCTCATCGATGCATTGCGCACCACGGCTAAAAGACTCCGTGCAGGTAATTATTATGCCTGGGGCCATCATGGCGGCTGCAATTGCGGGAACCTTTTGCAGGTAATCACCAACCTGAGTAAAGAAGAGATTCTGAACTACGCGCACAGTTCGACAGGAGAATGGTCGGAGATTGCCGAAGATTACTGCAATTTAACCAGCGTTCCTGCTTACCTCATGATCAGCAAACTCGAAGCATTGGGTCTCACGGCCACGGATATCCACAATCTGGAATATCTTGAAGACCGGGAAGTATTGAATCATTTGCCGGGAGGTTTCCGCTGGCTGAAAAGAAATGTCAGGGAAGATGTGGTCATATACTTCGAAACTTTCGCTGATATGCTTGAAGAAAAAATGTTGAGCAGTATTCATATCAATTATCAGCAATTCATGGAGCGTTCAGAATTGTTCGCAAAACCGGAATCAATCTGAATAAAAATATCAACCCCTTTGATCTGCTGCATTCATCGAACTTATTCTACTGCTTATGAGCAATACCAGAACCTATAACCAGATAGCCGGACAAAAAGTTTCCCGACTTGAAGCTATCAGTGATGGAGTATTTGCCATTGCATTAACGCTTCTTGTGCTGGATATAAAAGTACCGGTCAGTGAATCCATACATACAGAAGGACAATTGTTTTCAGCTCTATGCAGCCTGGTGCCTAAATTTTTAAGTTATTTCCTAAGCTTTATGACGCTTGGAATTTTCTGGACAGGTCACGCAACCCAGTTTACTTTTATCGAAAGAAGCGACAGGCATTTAAACTGGATCTGTCTTTTCTTTTTGTTATTTGTTTCTGTACTTCCGTTTACAACCGCTTTTCTCAGCGAACATATTCATTTCAAACTGGCAATTGGTTTGTACTGGCTGAACATTTTCTTGCTCGGCCTTGTCATTTATATTCAATGGAACTATGCCTATACCCGTCACTGCATTTCAGGAACTGAAAACGAGAGGCAAATAACCGACAAACTGATTAGAAAAAGAATCGTAACTGCCCAGGCTTTGTACGCAGTCGGGGCCTTACTTTGTTTTATCAATAATTATCTCAGTATTGTTGCAATCATTCTTGTACAATTGAATTACGCGCTGGCTCTGTTTACAAAGAAAAATAAATGATGGAAGAGGGCATCATTTATAACTCTTCACTTGAAAAGGCCAGCGGCAATAACAGACTTGCTTTTGGAATAATATATACTTCTCCTTCCATGCCTCCGAGAATCAGACGGATCGGATGTTTTAATCTCTGTTCATATTCCTGTAATGACTGACGACAAATACCACAGGGAGAAACAGGATGATCACTTTGATTTTGATTATTCTGATAACTGATGGCGATGGTTTCAATTGGAATTCCGGGATATAGAGAAGAGCATGCAGACAGTAATACCCGTTCAGCGCAAAGGCCCGCCGGGAAAGAGGCATTTTCCTGATTGGTGCCACTCAGGTGTTTCCCGTTCGCCAATTTGGCAACGGCACCTACCCTGAACTGTGAGTAAGGCGCATATGCCTGTTCCGTTATCTTTTGCGCTTCTTTCAACAAAGATGCGTCTCCAGGGTTCAATTCATGTATCGAATCGTAGACTTCATATGAGAACTGATATTCCTTTTCCTTCATAAAAAAAATTAAGACCGGATTCAGGAGATAAAAAATCCTTCCGCTGGCGCAGAAGGATGAATAAAGATACTTGATTTATTTAAAAATAATTTAAAGGCTTTTACTTTATCTTCTTAAACAAACGACTCCAGCGAACACCCTTGTCCCAGCTCATCCATATCAACCATGCTTCGCCCACAACATGATCTTCGGGAACAAATCCCCAGTATCTTGAATCCTGTGAATTGTGACGATCATCACCCATCATCCAATAATAATCCATTTTGAAAGTATACTGATTTGTTTCCTGATCGTTGATAAATATTTTGCCGCCTTTCATTTCCAGTTTATTACCCTCATATACGCGGATAGGCCTTTCATATATAGTATAATTTTCCGGAGTCAATGTAATTTTAGCTCCCTTTTTAGGTAACCAGATTGGTCCATAATTGTCCACTGACCAATGATGAATATTGTCATTCGGATATACACGATTGGGGAATGTATCCAAAATTGGAACGATACTTTTCGCCAAACCATTTTTCAGCATTTTTTCTTTTGCTGAATAGGTCAATAGCATGCTAAACTGATTCGGTGCTCCAGCCTCTCTGAATTCCTGTGAATTGTTGATATCAACATTGTATTCATCTTTCATCACTGTTTCGTCAAGCGGTTGCCCCCCGGTAGTAACAATATAATCTGTTTCGGAATACGGAGGGAACGCGGTGGCCTGTCCGTTGATATAAACAACCTGGTTTTTGATTTGCAAAGTATCGCCTGCAATAGCAATGCATCGTTTGATATAATTTTCCTGCTTATCCACCGGTCTCACAATCAGTGGGTATTGGTCTGGGTCATTTAAAATGATCTGGCGACCGGCATTCATATCATTTTGTCCTAATTCGAGTGCAGTCTGATAATAAGTAATTTCGGATTGATAGCCCTCTTTATTGATCACTGTATCACCGGCGGGGAAATTAAATACGACCACATCATTGCGTTTTACAGGAGAAGGAAACCAACGCGTGTATGGAATTTTAATCCACTCTACATATGATTTCATATTCACAAAAGGAAGCGTATGATGAACAAAAGGCATTGCCAGCGGAGTATTCGGAATACGCGGACCATAACTGAATTTACTCACGAAAAGAAAATCATTCACCAATAAAGTTTTTTCCATGGATGGTGTCGGAATCGTATATGCCTCGAAAACAAATGTCCTGATGAGAGTTGCAGCCACGATCGCAAAAATTCCTGCATCGATCCATTCGCGCGCAGAGGTCTTTTTATGTTTTCTTACAACTTCAGGCCCGAGAAATTTTTCATTTTTGTCGAATCCGATAGAAGGAAAATAGATTACCGGAAGAAGCACCGCCATTGCATGCTGAGTAAGCCTGAACTTCCCGAAAGTTTTTACAAACTCAACAAATATGCCGAGTGAAATAAACCAGCCAACAACAGGTATGATCTGCCAGAAAACCCAATGTTTTGGACGTTTAGCAAGATCCAGCATAATCCAGGTATTATAGAAAGGAACAAAAGCCTTCCATCCCGGAACACCCGCTTTCTCAAACATTTTATATAATCCAACCGCAGGTAATAAAAGAATCAGTAATTGAATAAACAGGAGAACCAAAACCTGGTGAGTACTCATTGTAAAATTTTATAATTCGGCAAAAATACCATATTAATCCGCCTGCCAAAATATTCGAATTGAAAGTTTTCTTAAGATTGAAATAAATGGTTCAGTCCCGAATCCGATCATTTTTTAGGGAGAACATAGTTTTCTATATCGTCACGGGTGATCGTTTTGCCTGATAGTATGATCAATCTTTCTACTACGTTACGCAGTTCCCTGATATTACCACTCCAATTATATTCCTGTAACGCGTGAATTGCGTCTTCATCGATGGTCTTTTTTGCAATACCATAATCGACACAAATATCAGCAAGGAATTTATCGATCAGCAATGGAATATCATCCTTACGTTCATTGAGTGAGGGCACATGAATAATGATCACACTCAACCGGTGATAAAGATCCAGGCGGAAACTTTTTTCTTCTACTTCTTTCAGTAAATCTTTATTTGTAGCTGCAATGACACGGACATCAACGCTGATATCCTTGTCGCCGCCAACACGGGTAATTTTTCCTTCCTGCAAAGCCCTTAGCACTTTGGCCTGGGCGTTAGGACTCATATCACCTATTTCATCCAAAAACAAAGTTCCTCCATTGGCTTGTTCAAATTTTCCAATGCGCTGCTTCAATGCTGAAGTGAAGGAACCCTTTTCATGACCAAAAAGTTCACTTTCGATTAATTCACCGGGAATAGCAGCGCAATTTACTTCGATCAATGGTCCGCTGGCCCGGTTACTTCTTTCATGCACCCAGCGCGCAACCAATTCCTTACCCACTCCATTTTCACCGGTGATCAATATACGCGCATCCGTCGGTGCTACTTTTTCAATTGTCTCTTTGATTTTCTGGATAGGCACTGAAGCTCCTACCATTTCCTGAACCTTACTCACTTTTCTTTTCAGCACTTTTGTCTCAGCAACCAGAGAAGTCTTATCCATCGCATTTCGAATAGTGATCAGCAGCCGGTTCAGATCCGGGGGTTTGGAAATATAATCATAGGCTCCTTTCTTAACCGCTTCAACTGCTGTTTCAATGGTACCATGACCAGATATCATAATGATGGGAATATCCGTATTCAACTCTTTCACTTTTTCCAAAAATTCAATACCGTCAATTTTGGGCATTTTGATATCGCAGAGGATCACATCATATTCTTTTTCCCTGAATTTTTTTAAACCTTCCTCTCCGTCCCCGGCTTCATCCAGTTTATAGCCTTCATAAGAGAGAATTTCGCTCAGTGTTTTACGAATCGCCTTTTCATCATCAATGATCAAAATGTTGGACATGTTTAACAATCTTTTGATATGGAAAAAATATTAACCAGGATCTCAGATTACAGTTCAAAAATAAGCATATGAAACCGAACCTCATTATGGCAATTATTTTGCCAATTTTTTTATCAGCCGGGTCAACAAATCCATATCATAGCATCTGCAAACATGCACAAGATGAAGCAGGAAATGAAACGGGAGAAAATCCATATCATACCATCGGCGATATCCCCCTGCCATCCGGATTTAAAAGGATCGATGTTCAATGCAATTCTTTCGGATATTGGTTGAGGAATATAAGGTTGAAAAAAAGCCTGATCATTCATTTGTATGATGGTTCAGTGAAAAAAGATCAGACAATGCAATTTGCAGTGCTTGATCTTTCCATTGGCAATAAAGATTTGCAGCAATGCGCGGATGCTGTAATGCGTCTCCGTGCTGAGTATTTTTTTTCTCAAAAAAAATTTGACAAAATCAATTTCAGGGATAACAATAATACGAGCTATCAATTCACTGCTCCTTATAACTGCGGGCATTTTTCCCAATACCTTGAAAATGTTTTTCGCCATTGCGGAACTTTATCGCTGGAGAAAGAATTGTATCCCGTTAAAAATATAAACGACGTTCAACCAGGTGATGTGCTGATCCAGGGCGGCTCGCCCGGACATGCAATGCTCGTTATCGATATGGCAAAAAATAATGAAGGGAAAAAAATATTTCTTCTCATGCAGGGGTATATGCCCGCACAAGACATCCATATTGTAGTCAATCCATCGAATCCGGATTTGAATCCCTGGTATGAATTAAATAATAATAGCTGTTATACTCCCGGATGGGTTTTCCCTCCCACCCATTTCCGGAGCTGGCATACAAAAAATGACGCTGGATTATAGAGTTAAAAACCAGTAATTTATGAAGTTTTTTTCGTATATATTCCTCGTAAAAATACCTTGTACGGAGGCATTCAGTGAAGTATCTTAGTCCATCCAATTTTTCTGAAAAACTTATTAATAAAAATTCAACCTATGAAGCAAGATCTGGATATACGTTCTAACCCAACAGGCAAGGTCATTTTAAAGCTAACAATTTTCGGCGGTTTTTTAATGGGTTTTGCATACATATCACTGCTTTTATTAAATAACGTATTGAGAGCATTACATTAACCGACCGACCTAAACAACATTTTCAATCCCGCAGCTTACCTCTGTTTCCAGCTTCGGGATTTTTTTATTTCACGACTTCCAGTTCAACTACAGTATCGATTGTATCGGGTTGAATATTCTTCAGATCGATCATCACATAGTTATCGTCCAGCGATTGAAACTTCAATTCCTTATTAGCAGCAAATAAGCGGGCTGTTTTTACTTTGTAAGGAATCTGCAGAAAAAACTTGTCTCCTCCCGTCTTGAAAATATGCAGGAACACTTTGTTTCCTTTTTCTGTGACTGCCCCCCAGTCCTGTGGTTTTATATATCCGCCATGCGTTCCGTAAACCGTGGGACCATAAGTCTTCAGCCATTCACCCATTCCGGTCAGCCGTTCTGTAAATTCCGGTTGTATAGCACCGTTAGGAAGCGGCCCGATATTCAATAACAGGTTTGCCCCAAAACCTGCATCTTTAACAAGAAGCTGAACTAAATTTTTAAGCGACTTATAATTGCGATCAGTAATATTGAAACCCCACGAATCATTGATTGTCTCGCATGTTTCCAGGGGAAGCGCAGAAACCGATGCCCCTCCAAAACCAGTCGTGTTTCCTCCCGGCAGATCTTTTTCAAACATTTGAAAATCCTCACCAGGCAATGGCGTTTGATGATGATTGTTACCAATTAAACAGGCGGGCTGCAGCTTATGAATCAATTCATATATTTCATTGATATGCCAATCAACTTTAGATTTCTGATTTTTATCCCAATCGTTATCCAATTGATCCCAGAAACCATCGAACCATACTCCGCCGATCTCACCATAATTTGTCAATAGCTCGGTGAGCTGCGCCTTCATGAAATTGATATAACTATTCCAGTCGCTTTTTTGTGTTCGTCCCGTTCCATGACCCGTTCTTCCGGTTTCGTATTGATAATCGGACCTGTACCAATCCAACAAAGAATAATACACAAATAATTTGATGCCCTGCTTATGACATTCATCTGCCAACAATTTTACCGCATCCTTTCCCCAGGGTGTATTACTGATCTTCCAATCCGATTGTTTGGTGTCCCAATCACTAAAACCGTCGTGATGTCTTGTGATCAAAGTAATATAACGCATGCCCGCATTTTTTGCGAGACCTACCCATTTCGCAGCATCAAAGTCAACAGGATTAAAAATCTGCAGGAGGCGTTTATATTCAGACACGCGAATATTGCGATTATTCATCACCCATTCGCCGTCACCCAGCACACTAAATGCACCCCAATGAATGAACATACCAAAACGTGCACTGTCGAACCATTTGCGGGCCTGGAGATTTTCGGGAGTTGGCGTATAAGAGGGTTGGGAAAAAACGGAGACAGAAACAAAAAAAATAAAAATAACCTGGGTGAGTTTTTTCATGATGGGCGTTTTGGAAATCATGAGACATCAAACGTGAAAAGTGAAATGTGAAAGATGAATCTCAAATTTTTCAGGTATCAAGACTCATGTTTGACGATTCACGATTCATGAAATATTAAATGAATTATTTTTTCATATACATCACTTCTTTCACCAGGTTCACTGTTCTTGGCACATCAGGCATTGCAGCTGCTACGAGGTTAGGCGCATAATGCAGCGGAGCATCAGCTGAAGTGATCCTGCGTATGGGAGCATCCAGGTAATCGAATCCTTCCTTTTGTATCTGATAAGATATTTCCGAAGAAATAGAGGCAAATGGCCACTGCTCTTCTACAATCACGAGACGATTTGTTTTCTTCACACTTTCAAGTATCGTTTTCCAATCGAGAGGACGGATACTTCTCAAATCAATCACTTCTGCTGATATCCCTTCTTTTTCCAATTCGGAAGCAGCGCCAAACGCCACCTTCATCATTTTATTATAAGAAACGATCGTTACATCCTTGCCCTGCCTTTTAATATCTGCCTTGCCTAATTCAATATAATATTCTTCTTCCGGCACTTCACTTTTATCGCCATACATCACTTCACTTTCCATAAAAATTACAGGATCCTCTTCGTAACGAATAGACTGCTTCAATAAACCTTTCGCATCATAACCATTGCTGGGAGAAACAACTTTTAAACCAGGGATATTAGCATAATAACTTTCAAAAGCTGTAGAGTGTTGTGCACCCAATTGCCCGGCTGATCCATTGGGCCCACGAAAAACAATCGGACATCCAATTTGTCCGCCACTCATGGCAAGCATTTTGGAAGCCGTATTTAAAATCTGATCGAGTGCTAAAACTGCAAAATTAAATGTCATGAATTCGACGATCGGGCGTAGACCATTTTGTGCAGCACCAACACCAATACCCGCAAATCCCAGTTCGGAAATTGGAGTATCGATAACACGTTTGGGTCCGAATTCATCCAGCATTCCCTGACTCACCTTATAAGCACCATTGTATTCGGCTACTTCTTCTCCCATGAGGAATACACGCTCATCGCGTCGCATTTCTTCTACCATGGCTTCACGCAGGGCTTCCCGAAAAGCAATCTGTCTCATTCTGAAAAATTTAATTTTAGAGCCGCAAATCTACAAGATAAATACGAAAAAAATGAAAACCTCAGTTGAATTGACCGAATTGACTGAATTCATGTAATTTGGAAGTTAATAACCGCTTAATCGCCTCTGATAAACTACGTTATCGCAAAACCGATATTGAATACGCTGCATTTAACTCGACCTGAACAGACAGATGGTTAGTATTTTATATCTCATTCTTATAAAAGAAAAACCGGAAAAAGTATATCCTAGTTTTGTTACAAAGGAATATAATACAAAAGTTCATGAAACAAATTATTGAGAAACTTGAAAAAATTATTGCGGAATATTCAGTCCGACTCAGAGCGATTGATGATGATATATATGCTTATAAACCTCAACCCGAAAAATGGAGTAAAAAAGAAATCCTGGGTCACCTGGTTGATTCGGCTCAAAATAATCTCAGGCGCTTTATCGTATCGCAGTATGAAGAACCCTCTTATATTGTTTACAATCAGGACAAATGGGTAACAATTTCCAACTACCAGCAATATCAAATCAGGGACCTGATTGAACTTTGGATACTCCTGAACAAACATATTTGTATTATCCTTGCCAATACTCCAACGGAGATGGCTATGCGCGAATGCATCACCAATAACCAACAACCACATACTATCGAATGGCTGGCCGGAGACTATATAAAACATCTCTTACACCATCTTCACCAGGTGCTGGAATTAGAAGAAGTGGATTATCCGTAGGATAGACCATTGACAATGGACCATGGTCTATGGTCTATCGTCCAAGGGTATCTCATAAATCATCACATCCCAATGCGCAATCAGGATTTCAAACCTGTGCTGTTCATCTTTTTCCAGTTTTTCATGATCAGGATATAATGCTTTTTCATAAGGTTTTGTAAGATCGGGATCGAATGCTTTCTGAACATTTTTAAAAACAATGGTTACTTTAAAATCCCAACGCGTATCCTCACCGCTGTGCAGAATAGGTTTCTCAGCAACCACGCTGATGATATCTCCTTTCTCTTTTGCTTTTTTTAGGAGAGGATAATGATTCTTTTTCCATAAGGATATAAATTCATCCGCATAACCCCATTTTGCCTTATAATAATTTTCGATCGTAAAATAATCTTTGGATGCGGATGAATTATTCTGCCCATGAACATGATAAAATGATAGACAAAGAATACCGGCGATGATGAATGAAAATATTTTCTGAGCAGATTGAAAGATGAAACGCATAACATTTGGTTTTGGTGTTAAAGATTTAAAATGGATGAAAACGACCGGCAGCCGGAGCACGTTAAGAGGTTTTCCAGGCCTTTTCGGGTCAAATTTTCAAACATTTTGGCGATCCCTTATCGTTGAATTTAATCCAAAAATCGAAGCTTTTAGCCTCTTTGTCGAATAAGTTATGAGAAGCAGGAAAGGATGACAATATTTGTATTGTCAAAGCCAATCATCCTAAGAAAACAAAGTAACCCCTAAAACCTGAACCTGTAGAATAGAGATCCGAATCCTGTTAAAACCATATAGAATCCTGATCCTTAAGCCATTATGAATCCTAATCCTGTGAAAATGAGTTGATTGAACCTTGAACCTAAACCTGGCCGAAAGCCAACCCTTAAATCCTATCCCTGAAAAAGCAAAAACCAGTATCGTAAGAAACCGGATCGTACACTAAACCTTAACCTGATGTAAAATTTCTCATTTATCTCTGACTACCCGGTTTAACGAATTAGGCTGCCTTCTTAAGGCAGCTTTTTTTTGGACCATTGACGATGGACCATCGTAAAGGGCAAAGGACAATGGTCAAAGGGCAAATGATAATTTCAGACTCCAGACTCCCTTATGTGCTATGCGTTCGCAAGCGCTCTATCCAAATGAACATATCCTCCATCCACATGAATTAATTGTCCGGTAGTATGACTTGAACGTGGGGATAATAAAAAAGCAGTCGTCGCGGCTATTTCTTCAGTTGTGGTCATCCTGTTTTCCAATGGAATTTTAGCAACTATGGATTTCAGTTTTTCATCGGGATCTGGCAAGGATGATATCCATTTTTCATACAACGGTGTCCAGCATTCGGCCACAACTATGGCATTGACCCTGATTCCATATTTCAATAATTCAACTGCCCATTCTCTTGTGAGCGCATTACGGCCACCATTAGCCGCAGCGTAGGCAGAAGTATTTCCCTGCCCTGTTTCAGCTGTCTTTGAGCTGATGTTCACGATAGCGCCTTTAGATTTTTTCAATGCAGGCAGAGCAAAATGAGCCATCAGGTAATAATGTACCAGGTTTTTATGAAGCGATGCCAAAAACGATTCGTAATCTCCCTGCTCCAATCCTACTCCGTCATTTACTCCGGCATTGTTGACAAGGCCATCAATGGTTCCGAATTTCTGAAGAATTATTTTTATTGCTTTTTCAGATGCTTCAGGATTTGTCAATTCCGCTGTGACCTGAAAAGATTTTCCCCCTGCATCTTCAATGGATTTCAGTGTTTTCAGATTATCCTCTTCGTTTCGTCCGACGATAACAGGAATGGCTCCTTCTTTCGCCAGGAGATTAACAATTCCCTCACCAATACCTTTTGCTCCTCCTGTAACCACAATGATTTTATTTTGCAATTCAAGATTCATATATAAATGTTCAATTGTTTTAAGGGTTCAGCTCAAAAATTTTATTCATCAGTATCCATTTCTCTCCTTTTTTTGCGAAAGGAAGTGGCTGCTGGAATTTCCACATGAGTTCTTCCCATTCCTGTACATGAGGATTCTTTGCATCCATTGCTGCTTTTCGCCCAAAGCTGAAAGAATCATTTGTTTCCATGATCATGAACATCCGGTTCGAAACACGATAAATTTCCATATTCAAAATACCGGCATCCAAAATACTTGCTTTGATTTCAGGCCATACTTTCAGATGCCATTCTTCATAAGCTTTGATCAGCTCAGGATCATCTTTTAAATCAAGTGCGAGACAATATCGTTTCATTTAGCTGGTTGAAAAGAGAAGGGCAATTTAAAGAATAATAGACCATGGACAATGGACCATAGTAATGGTCAATGGT
>DATJXY010000100.1:0-58630 GCA_035499855.1 Puia sp.
ATCAAAGCACATGGAGGAGAAATAAAAGTAGAAACTTCTGAAGGCGAAGGCTCAACATTCATCATTTTTCTGCCATCCAACAAGACCTGATGAGATAATTCGCCAAACATTTGCAGTAACTTGCTGGGCTCTAAAAAACCAAAATGAAAAGTTCCAGAATAAAACTCATCATCACCGGAGCTACCGGAATGGTAGGTGAAGGCGTATTGCATATTTGTTTACAGGATCCGCGAATAGAATCGGTACTTATTATCAACAGAAAGTCATTGGGTTTAACAAACCCAAAATTGAAAGAGATCATTCATTCCGATTTTTTCAATCTATCTCCGATCGAAAAAGAATTGGCCGGATATGATGCCTGCTTTTTCTGCCTGGGAGTGTCTTCCATCGGAATGAAAGAAAAAGACTATTACAGGCTAACTTATACGCTCACCATGCATGTTGCAGAGACTTTGAGCAAATACAATCCTGATATGGTATTCTGTTATATCTCCGGAGCAAGTACCGACAGCAGTGAAAAAGGCAGAAGCATGTGGGCAAGAGTAAAAGGAAAAACAGAAAATGATTTGATGAAGCTTCCTTTCAGGAAGGCATATGCGCTGCGTCCGGGATTCATCAAACCAATCAAAGGTTTAACGAAAACACATTCT
The DNA here is from genome assembly GCA_035499855.1 of Puia sp. Taxonomy (GTDB): domain Bacteria; phylum Bacteroidota; class Bacteroidia; order Chitinophagales; family Chitinophagaceae; genus Puia. The sequence continues at coordinate 651 of DATJXY010000100.1, forward strand.
TTCTATAAATATATCGACTGGATGTTCCCGATAGGAAGAGCATTATATCCAACCGGTTTTTGTACAATGCAGGAACTCGCGTTGGCAATGATTCATGCTGCCACAAAAGGCTATGACAAAAATATATTAGAAGGAAAAGATATCATAAAAGCAGCAGCCAGCGCCTGATAAAATAAATTTGATGCGAATGATTTTATTTTACCCCGATCAGTTTATATACTTTGCCTGTATTACCGGCAGGACCCTGCTGTGAAGTCGTTGTCAAATAAATTTCTCCCGATTGATCCTGCCCAAACCCTTTCAGGTATTGTCCAAGATTATCCGGAAAATCTTTCAGTGAAATAGCATGATAAGTCCACATTCCGGAAGCCGCAGGATCAGCAGAATAAATCCTTGCATTCGGGTTTCCATCCTGCGAAAAAATTCCAAAAATATATTTGCCCTGCATTCCCGCCAATGAAGTTCCCCGATAAACATTGCCGCCTACGATCACAGTTGCAATGCCTCCTCCTGCCGGATTTGCAGCATTGGTTAATTGAATAATGGGATCGATGAATGGATTGCCCGCTGAATCTGTTGCGGGGCAACTATTGCGTGGCTGTAAATCATTATCCGTACTGAAACATACAGTCCCTTCCTTCACATTCCATCCATAGTTTCCTCCTTTGGTAACCAGATCTATTTCTTCATATAAGGATTGCCCTGCATCGCCCACGAATAATTGATGGTTGCCACCCATATCAAATGAAAAACGATAAGGATTCCTGAAGCCAATCGCATAGATTTCCTTTTTTGCGGATGTCCCTGCAAATGGATTATCAGCAGGAATCGCATATGGGTTCCCGTTATTCACATCAATTCTCAAAATATTTCCCATCAGGTTCTGATAGATATCCTGTCCGTTACCTCCTGCATTGGTCGCATACCAGTCAGCCACATGTCCCGGTCCCACATCATCTCCATTTCCTCCATCTCCAATTGAAATATACAGATAACCATCAGGGCCAAATGCAATCGTTCCGCCATTGTGGTTGGACTGTGGATGATCCGATTCAAGAATAACGCGCTCTGTTGTCAGGTCAGCCTGGTTGGGATCGGATGCCGAGACTTTGAATTCAGAAATCCTGGTGAGGCTGCTCCACGAATGACCGGGATCCGGTCCTCCCGAATGAGGAGGAGCTGTATAAAAAAGATAAAATTTTCCGTTCGATTTAAAACCTGGATGAAATGCAAGTCCAAGCAACCCTCTTTCATCGTAGGAAGGAGAAATTGATACCATTTTGCTGCTGATATCAATAAAAGGAGCAGATAATTTGATTCCATCAGATCCGATAATCCATATTTTGCCAACCTGGTCCAAAATAAAAAGCCGCTTGCTGTTATCGGGAGCTTCTGCCATTGTTAAGGGAGAGACTAAATTATCAGTCACCAATTGCAGGTTCGGAATTGAATCCGCATTTCCGCCAGTCGGGCTATTACTACTTTTTTTGCAACCTGAAAATAACAGAATAAGTAATGAGCTACTTATTAGAAAAAAAGATATGATCCTGGTGTTTTTTTTCATGTGTTTATTTTGCAGGTGTACAATTAATAAGCTGATTATACCTTGCAAAAAACTTACCATATTTAGAATTTAGAGACAAAATTTAGCAGGATCCAGGCAATATGAATCAGCGGTTTATTTCAACCAATATGACCCATGCATCTACCAATGCCTTGATAAGAGAGAAAATAATTCCGGGCAACAGCCAATAAATTCCTTCAAACCCATGGTTAATTGTTGAAATACCTGCAATAATATAGGGAAGCACGGCAAGCTGGGTGAAAATAATATTCTGGATGGAATGCTTTTTATTTTCTGCGTCTGTATTCTTCAATAAAGAAATATCTATTCTCAATGTAATAACCCAGATAAACAGACCCAGGCACAAAATTTCCAGGCCCAGTAAAAAAGCAGACTGTGAAGGAACCAGGCATAAGGAGGAAATAATTACAATCACCAATAATAATAACAGTGATTCAAAAGCACGGGAAGGCATTTTAGGAATGGATAAAATCCTTGTCAGACTGATAGAGACGCCCACAAAGATTAATCCGGTCAAAGCAGCAGCAGCACTGACAATAGCTACAAAAAAATTTTGCCAGGGAATCATTTATTTATTTGTAACCAAACTTAGGCAAACATTCTAAAAAATTAAAATCGCGGATTATTTCCGGAGGAGAATCTCTTGTGTGAATCTGAAATTTCTTATCTGGTCAATATCACTGTCCCCTTTTTAGCAATTGTTCTTCCCTGATAATCGACACCTGCTGCTTCCCAAACATAGGTTCCTTCCGGCGCAGGCTTGCCTCCGATATTTCCATCCCACCCGTTAAAAGGTTTACTTGTTTGAAATACCAATTGCCCGTACCTGCTAAAGACTTTAAAATATTGCATTGTTGAAATCCCAACAGGAATTGGCCGGAAAATATCATTCTTACCATCACCGTTAGGTGTAAACGCATTTGGAACATAGATTTCAGGACCGGTGTAATATTTCACGCGAATAGAATCCTGTAGTTTGCAGCCAAAACTATTTTGCATGCTCACATAATAAGTATTATCCATCGTGGTATTCAGAACCGGATCTGCAATAGTAGGATCGCTGAGCCCCTCTGGCGGCCACCAATTAAACTGGCCATAATAATTATAATTACCGTCATTGGCGCTTAACTGCAGAGAAGCTCCTCTTGCAAGAATCGTATCATGTGAATCGAGTGGATAAGGACTTTTCCGGATATTGACATATTGCGAATCACTCGAGATACAGCCTTTTTCCGTCCCAACAGTTAAAATCACTAAATAAGTTTCAGGAGCCATATGAAAAATGAAATTTGCATTGAACATATTTGAACTGTCGATAGCGGTATTTTTTTTAAGAACCAGCCATTTTGAATAATCGATCTTTCCCGCTAGACCTGTCGCAGTGGATTCATTCAAAAATTCTGCAGGTTGATCCGAACAGGAATCGACATGCGTAAAATCCGAATGGAGTGAAGGATAAACAAGTACCTTACTATAAGCAGTGTCGGCGCAATAAAGTCCCGGGAAAATAATCAACCGTAAATTAAAAGTTCCGCTATCCGAATAAGTATGTTGCGGATAAACCTGGCCGGAAGAATCTCCATCTCCAAAATTCCAGAGAAAAGCAGTATTATTCCAATTCACATCTGCATAGATGGGAGTGCTGTTATTTGGGAACTGGATTGTAAAATCATTGCAGTTATTGATTGAATCAGGTATCGATGCTTTTGGCCTGGGCAATAAACTGCAATCGTACACATGGATATAATAATCCTGTGTGACAGAGTCAAGAGTAACACCATTCCTGTATTCAGGAATATTTACTGTAATCAAATAAACTCCTGTATCGGGCATACTCCCGCTTATTAGTCCGGTAAACGGATCAAGACTTACGGAACTGCCAACTGGTTGCTGTTCTGAAAATCCGTCCCTGAAATACAATTTCGGAAATAGAGTAAAACTTTGATGGTCGCATGAAGGAACATGTGGGAGCAATGTGATGGAACAAGGAGCAGAAAAATGATAAGCCATGGAATCTCCATCAGGATCCGAAGCACCCACCTGGTACGAAAATGGATTATTCTTACAAACATTTATAATAGTGTCCAGCGAATTGAACTGAGGGCTGCTGTTTGCAGAAACCAAAGCGACATGAGGAATCCTGAGCCAACTCACAATGGCATTGCCAATGGGTCCACAGGAGCTTGGACATTCAGCCGGAGGAGGTGGCGGATTCTGATAATCGACATAATCAGGTGTTATCAGCAGGTTGGCAATATTCCTCGGCCTGCAGCAATTCGTAACAGAAGCTGTTAAATTAACAGTCATGAGATTTACATAAACATCCGCATGATAATAGTACTTATGATAGCAGGGCGGACTCAATAGATTCAGGCAGGGATCGATAACCCCGGTCACATTTATATCCGAATCCTTTATAAGACCATAAGATTTGATCGGGTTAGACTGATTCGTTGGATTGACAAGGGTCAGGACTTCTGATCCATAGTCAAATGCATTGGTACCACATTCGGTAGTCACGGTATATAAGAACCGGAAATTCGGAAGAAGTGTTCCTCCGGATGAGGGTAAGGAAATATCAGTCAGAGTAGTTGTTTTCAGGTAAGATGGGTAAGTACAATAAGGCGGGACTTGTGATAAAACCGAAAAGCGGCTGATCAAAATCGCAACGAGAAAAAATAATTTTTTTTGTCTAAAGGTCAAATGCATTGTACACAAAATGAATTATAAATGCGGTATAGCAACTTTAAAGAGTACCAGGCAGATATATATCATTCCCTGATCTACAATGCTCATACATCATCAATCAGCAAATAATTTTAAGTTTCAAATATAGCTCATGTTTAATAATTGCGGGAATTACATTCAAAAGGTCTCTGTTTTAAATAACAGAATTTTAAGATAATTGAATTTGCCAAATTCCTGAGGGAAGAGATGAAGAAATATTTAAAAGAAAATTACTAGTATCCCACTGATCCATCTCTCACTTTTATTTTCTTTTTTCCTGCATTCTTTTTTTCGTAATCCTGGACTTCTTTCGGCTTTACCATTGACTTTGCGGTGGTTGTCGTGGTATCTTTGACAGTCGTTGATTTCGGAGTTTCCAGCTTGCCGAGTGTGTAAGTTTCTGTTTTTATAATCATTCCTGTGTTTGGACTGTAATATTTCCATACTCCGTGCTTGATAGCCACTCCATCATTTTTTACGATGACTGTATTGTAGTGATCGAGGTGATCGACATCTTCAATTTCCAAAGTATCATAAGGTTTTTCAGGATTCATCGCACGCCAGCCTTCTTCCCTGATCAATTCGCCCGAAGAATTAAAATACTGACAAACTCCGTCTTTATTTCCCCAGCGGTAATTCTCAAGACCGATCAGGTCGCCGGAGAGACTGTAAATACGCCAGCCGCCTTCTTTCCGGTTATTTTTATATTCGCCTTCTTCCTCATAACCGGGTTCTTCACGGATCGCATCTATATGATTGACCCATTTTCCCTGTTTCATATCTTTCTTGTCGACTTTGTTCAGGGTATCACCTTTCACACCGATAATATAAGATTTCCATTGGCAATAGCCATTGAGAGAGATCAGCAGAAAAAAGATAAGAAGGATACGCATATTGGCCTGTTTTACTTCCTATAAAATAACGAAAACCATTCCAATTTTGTTGTCAGTGTTCGAATTTGAACCCGGTCTTTATATTTGCACCACAACTGGCTTATATGAAACTAATTATGATAGCTGTTTTTTTGTGTCTGACCGGTTTTTTTACAAATGCTCAAACGATGTCGGTAGCTCAAATGAAACAGGAACTGGAGAAATCCCCTAATTCGCCCTTGTATGTAAAGCAGGTTTTAAAAAAAAGATTCAAGATCGACACGATTATCGTTGGGAGACTTAATTTTTTTAGCAGTCTGGCTGACAGCCTGGCTTATAAAGGAGATATAAAAAAAGTTTATGGTCCCTATAATCAAAAGGGAAGTAAATTTCTGGTACAGGTATTGGCTAAAGCGCCGAATACATTTAACAGAATCAGCCAGATATTCATTGACACTGCCATATTCGGATACAGGTTTGCAGATTCATTGGGAAATGTCATTATCAACAAAGTAAAATCTGGTTCAGAGAGTTTCGAACATATGGCACAAGCTTATTCAATGGGGGGTGAAAGTTCTACCCAGGGAGATCTTGGCTGGGTGGCCGACGGCGTTCTGATACCTCAGATTGCCCGGGAATTACCAAAAAGAAAAAAAGGAGAAGTATTCAGGGTCTGGAGTAAAAACGGATTGCATATCATCAAAAAAACAGAAGAGCCTAAAAAAGATACGGGTTTTGCCCTGATGATGAGAGTCTTTTTATGAAATGATTTATTTGCTGATAAAATACTGGAGTGCTAATTCATATCCCTTCAGTCCCAATCCTACAATCGTTCCCTTGCATTTTGCGGATATATGCGATATTTTCCGAAACTCCTCCCGCGCATATACATTACTGATATGAACTTCTATAACGGGGGTTTTGATCATGGCAATGGCGTCGCCAATGGCAACGGATGTATGTGTATACCCTGCGGCATTGAGGATAATGCCATCAAAGGAAGACCCTTTTTTCTGAAGTTCGTCGACCAACTCTCCTTCTATATTACTTTGAAAATAGCTGAATTCAACCGATGGATATTTTTTTTTCAGCTCATCCAAAAACTGTTCGAATGTTTTGCTTCCATATATTTCCGGCTCGCGTGTACCCAGGAAATTTAAATTAGGTCCGTTGATGATGGCAATTTTCATTGTATAAAAATATGATGGGCCTTCAATCATCATCGTTGCATTCAAAATCCCGGCCTCCATCAAAGATAAGTCTCTTTATTAATTGGGCAACTGCTATCAGTCAACTGCAATGCTCAACTTTTCACGATTTTTGCCAATTCCCTGTTCACGATCTGTCCATCTGTTTTTTTTAAAGAAAGCGTCACGGCAACTTTATGCTCTGCCTTGTCATTGACCAGATAAATAGTCTGATCCGTTTGCAATTCATTATCCACTAGTAATTTTATCTTTTCTTCCTGAGCAGGATCCTGTATATAACTGATATGGTAAACCGTATCTTCATATCGATAGTGCATGTTGACCGATGGCCAGTCTTCCGGAATGCAGGGATCAAACTGAAGAATATTTCCCTTCCTTTTCAATCCGATAAAAGATTCGATAATCAACTGGTACATCCAGCCGGCAGAGCCTGTATACCAGGTCCAGCCTCCTCGTCCTTCATGCTGCGGTTCTTTGTAAACATCCGCGGCAATCACATAAGGTTCCACTTTATAAACTGAAATATTTTCACCGGTATTGCCATGGTTGATCGGGTTGATCATTTGCAATAGCTCCCATGTTCTTTGCTTATCCTTCAGTGCAGCAAACGCCATGACCATCCAGATAGCTGCGTGCGTGTATTGTCCGCCATTTTCACGAACACCGGGGACATATCCCTTAATATAACCCGGGTTCAAATCAGATTTGTCAAATGGAGGATCAAATAATTGTATCAACCTGTGTTCTTTCCTCACCAGAAATTTATATGCCGAATTCATTGCAATACGACTGCGATCCGGATCTCCTGCAACAGATAACAAGGACCAGCTTTGAGGAATTGAATCAATTTTGCATTCGGGATTTTCTTTCGATCCAAGCGGCATCCCATTATCGAAATATGCACGGCGATACCACTCTCCATCCCAGCTATTTTTTTCAATATTAATTTTCAACAGCTCAGCCTCGTGCTGACATTTGTCCGCAAAAGCACCATCATGCATGAGCTTTGCAATGTCGATAAAATGTGTCAGAGTACTGTAGAGGAAGAAAGCAAGCCATACACTCTCTCCTTTGCCATGGTTTCCCACCCTGTCCATGCCATCGTTCCAATCGCCGGAGCCAATTAACGGCAATCCATATTCGCCGAATCGCAGACCATGTTCAATGGCCTTTACGCAATGATCGTACAATGATGCTGACTGATCCGAGCGCCATGGAAGATCATAATAAGATTCTTCTCCCGGATTCAGGAGCCGACCCTCGATAAAATAAACGGGTTCCTGCAGAATCGTACTGTCACCAGTATGCGAAATATACCTGCTGGTGACAAAAGGCAACCAGAGAAAATCATCAGAGCAGGTGGTCCGGACACCTCTTCCGGTGGGTGGATGCCACCAATGTTGTACATCACCTTCTTTAAATTGGCGCGATGCGGAGAGTAAAATCTGATTGCGGACAGCCCCGGGTTCGCTATGTAATAATGATAATGTATCCTGCAACTGATCGCGGAAACCAAATGCGCCACCCGATTGATAAAACCCGCTTCTTCCCCATACACGCGCTGCGATCGTCTGGTAATTCAGCCAGCCATTCGCCAATACATTCAATGCAGCATCAGGCGTTTCAATCTGAATTGTTTCCAGTGTTCGTTGCCAGTATTCCTGCACTCTTTCCAATGCTTCGCGTGCGGCAAGCATTCCTTTGAATTGTTTCGCCGTTGCCGAAGCAGTACCGGGATCTTTTCCGGCACCCATTCGAAATACGATTTCTTTTTCTTCACCGTCGGCAAGCTCTATCACTGTTTGTATAGCAGCACATGGATCCAATGCTGCGCCAAGCTTTCCCGAGAGTCTTGTTCTTCCCATCACTTCTGGATTCTGCAAAATCCCATTTCTTCCAAGAAATTCTGTTCGGTCAGTAGTAAATGTTTTCACCGCTTCATCCGTATCAAAAAAACCAACATAAAATCCGAACTCATGATTATATGCATTTTTCGCAAAAAGAGCACCACTGCTGCTATCAATTTCAGTGATAATATGCATTTTTGATTTCAGAAGTAAATGACCCAGCACCCATTCTACATATCCGGTGACGCTGAGTTTTCGTTGTCTGTTGGAATGGTTACGGATTTTTAATTTGAAGAATTTAACCGGCGCTTCAATATCAACATACATCAGCGTTTCAGAATAAATGCCATCTTCAGCATGTTCAAACGAACTGTAACCAAATCCATGCCTTGTGATGTAAATCGATTTGCTGTGTTCGGGAGCAGGCAATGGCGACCAGAATTTTCCGCTCTCTTCATCCCGTATATAAAATGCCTCACCATTCAAACCAGTTACAGGATCATTGTTCCATGGCGTTAACCTGAACTCATGCGCATTTTCCATCCAGGTATAAGATTGGCCACTTTCCGTAACAACCGATCCAAAAAGCGGATTGGCAATTACATTTACCCATGGAGCAGGTGTTCTTTTCCCTGAAGAACTGATGATGACATATTCTTTTCCATCTTTTGAAAAACCGCCGGTTCCATTGAAAAAAAGCAAATCTGCAGGCACTTCAATGGGGCTGATCATAGATGCATGAAATTTCGACGGAGTAAAATACGGGATCTGTGTTTTTACCTTACTGCTCCGGTTGATTTGTTCCTCCAGCGAGCCGGCACTATCGCTGATGACTATGCGCGCTACGGCCTGGAACAATATCCTGTCGTCGTTGGATATCTGGTCGGCCGAGCGGATAAATACTCCACCGGGTTTGTCACGCACATCCGCAATAATTCCGGGAGATATCAAACTGATAATTTCATTTTGCAGCGATTGCCTGTACCCTCCATAATCTTCATTCCATATCACAAGGTCGACCACCAAACCTTTCAGTCTCCAATATGCATGCGCACGCACCAATTGCCTCGCTAATTCAATATTTGCAGGATCCTGTATCTGCAATAATACAATCGGCAAATCGCCCGAAACGGCATAACTCCACAACCCCGATTGCCCGCGTGTATTTTTGAAAATAATATTCTGATCCGCCCGCAAATATGGATTTACAAAAATGATTGATCCTGCCAGCCGGCTATACAATTCCGCTTCTGCTTCCGTCGCATTGATCTGTCTCAATACAACCTGGCTATGTGTCCATGATAATTCAAATGCACGGTCAGTCATCGGACGATCCTGGTATTTTTCGACAAGTCCGTTGCATGTGTCTCTTGTATCTGCCACTCCGTAAACCATGTCGACTGTTGCTGATTCGTGCGAATCTATCATAATCCTGTATCGAATCGCAACAATCGGATCCAACACTGATCCCTGACTGTTTGAAAGATCAGCGCCTTCGGTAATCACACGCGGAGAATGAATATTGTTGGTTCTTCCTAAAAAGGCTGAACGATCTGTTTCATAGGATATATCTTTTATTTCTGCATTGTTTACCTTCATCAGATGAAACATCCATGGATTGACTTCCTCTTCTGATCGCGGCCTGCGTGTGCATAAAATAGCGTGACGTTGCGGAACAATTTCAGTCTGCACAAAAAGATTTCCGAAAGCTGGATGGGTAAGATCAGCCATATAGGGGGCAAGTACGACTTCAGCATAGCTGGTAATTTCAATATAACGGCGTTTACGCGAGCGATTGGTAATTCTCACCCTTCGCAATTCAACGTCGTCTTCTGAAGAAAGAACCACTTCGGTATGTGTTTCCAGGTTTTGATCACGCCGGCGGAATTCCGCACGGCCCTGTGAAAAAACAACTTCATAGTTTTCAGCCTGGTGCAGCGTGGGTTGAAATGAGGATGACCAGTAAATATTATTCTCGATATCCCGGATAAAACAAAAAGTGCCCCAGTCGTCACAGGTTGGATCCTCACGCCAACGTGTAACCGCAATATCTTTCCATCGGCTATAACTTCCGCCTGAATTGGTAATCATAACATGATATCTCCCGTTGGACAAAAGTTGCACTTCCGGCACGGGCGTATTCGGGGTATTGATAACACGCATTTGAACATCGTTGGAAACAACACTGCTGTCGGCAACATGGACGGAGGGAGAATAAAATTCAGTTGCACGCGGAATGCGTTCCTGCAATAACAAAAGAACAGCGCGGAATTGCGGCACGCTTTCAAATCGTCGTTGCATGGGCTTATCCAGCAATAAAGAATCGAAGGATAATAAACTCATCCCCTGGTGATGCGCCATGAAAGACCGGACGATGGCACTGTTTTGTCCGCGCGATAATCTTGACGGTGTAAAATCGATCGCTTCAAAAAACCCAAACCGTCCCTGGTATCCATCATCCGAAAGCTCGGATAAATTTTTGCAGGCTTCTTCCGGTGAAACCATCAAAGCCATTGCAGAAGCATAAGGGGCTATCACCAAATCCTCACCCAGTCCGCGTTTGAGACCGAGGCCCGGAACACCAAATGCACGATACTGGTAGTCAAGCGCGGCGTCGACCATATTATATCCTGATTCAGAAATTCCCCAGGGCACTCCTTTCTTTTTTCCATATTCAATCTGGCGTTGAACTACTCCTTTGTATGTCTGATCAAGCAAGGTATTTTCATAACTCGGCATCACCAGCAATGGCATCAGGTATTCAAACATGGATCCGCTCCATGAGAGTAACACGGGTGAACTTCCGGGATTTGTGAGCTGCCTTCCCAATGCAAACCAGCTGTCCTGGACTAATTTCCCCTGTGCGATGCCGACGAAGGTTGCAAGTCGTGATTCTGATGCAAGAAGATCATAATAACTTTGATCCCTGCGATGTTCATCTACATTATAACCGATCGACAATAAGCGTTGTGATTTGTCAAAAAGAAAATCAAACTCAATATTTGAGAATTCCACGCAACGCTGAGCCAGGGTTTGTATCGTCCGGATACGTTCCCTGGCCCGGCGACCTGTTTCAATGATGGTTTTCCTGAATAGTTCAAGCCATTCGATTTCCTCATGTGTATTTTCGCTGCCGTATTTGCCATTAATTCTTGGCAATAAATCAGCATCAATGGCCGACAATTCCTTTAGCGTGGGAATACCAAAAACAATATGATTAAACTCATCAAATTTTTCAGGAGGATTGGGTAATAGTAACCAGGGAGCTATTGTAACCATATCATCATGCGCTTCGGCACATTGCCTTACCAGCGCATTCGCCCACCAGTTGAATTCGGTTTTGTCGTTTGCCTTTATTGTATTTGCTATTTCTCTGGCACTTTTTTGAAGTTTGTCAATATATAATTTTGCCGTTTCAAGTATGATTGTCTGCGCATGACAGGCATGCTCCACGTCTTCCGTGATATTTTTGAGTAAATCAGAATCCTCTGTTTTTTCAGCAAGTACATTCACCGTGTCGCGGATACCTTCGAATAGTCGCGGTGCTATTATTTTATCATGTTGCAGGTCAAGTATCCCCTGTCTCAGTGTGAACAAATGGCCTGCAAGGTTGCCGCTGTCAACCGAAGAAATATATTTTGGTTTCAGAGGAAGCAATGACTGTGTATCATACCAATTATAAAAATGTCCTTTGTATCGTTCCATGCGCTGTAATGAACCCATCGTATTACCCGTGCGATTAATAAACTCTCCCGGGGATATATAGCCGAAATCATAAGCTGCCAGGTTCGCAAGCATTGACATACCGATATTGGTGGGCGAAGTGCGATGCGCCAGCTTGGCAACCGGGCTTTCCTGGTAATTATCAGGAGCAAGCCAGTTGTCTTCCTGCGTGACAAAATTTTCAAAGAAGGTCCAGGTTTTTCTTGCAAGCTTGAACAAAAAAGTTTTCTGGTCTTCGCTGAGCCTGACAATTCGCGTTGAAAAAGGCATACTTAGTTTCCATGCAATCGCCGGTGATAGCGCCCAAATGATCAGCACAGGAATCGTTATAATCAGGTGGAATGGTTCTTTATATGAGAGATATGCAAATACAGCCAGGGCCGACAAAGGCGAAATGATCATATAGAGGTAAATGCCGAAAATACTTCTATGATGATCCGTCAACGGCGTATCGGACGGATTCCATTGCAATAATTTCCTGTGCGAAATAAGCATACGCCAGTTGGTGCGAATAATTGCATCTGCATTCAGCAATGCCTCAAATGGAATAGTCGCGAATGTGAGCAGGTGCTGAATGAAATGATGGGTCGACAATCGGATAGTGAGCATCGAATGTTCCAGCAATAAAACATCTTCCGGCTTTCGCCAGATTTCCCAAAACACATTGATGACAGATGGCAATACGATGATCAAGACAATTACTGTTGTCCAGAATAAAGGATAAGGAGATAAAATCCATCCAAACAACAATAACAATAAAAAAGAAACGGGCACAAAGCTGCGCCGGAGATTATCAAATATTTTCCATCGTGATAAAGCCGATATCGGATTCTTTAATAACTTTTTTCCCGGACCGGGTGCAAATGGAAGCAACCAACTCGCAATTTGCCAATCGCCCCGAATCCAGCGATGACGTCTTTTCATGTCAGTGATATAATTGGAGGGATATTCTTCATACAATTGCACATCGCTTAACAAACCACAGCGCGCATAGCTTCCTTCCAGTAAATCATGACTGAGAACCCGGTTCTCCGGAAAACGACCGCGCAGGGATTGCTCAAATGCATCGATGTCATAAATACCCTTCCCGATAAAAGACCCCTCATGAAAAAGGTCCTGGTACACATCCGAGACCGCCCTCGTGTAAGGATCAATACCGGGTTCATGTCCATGCATCCGCTCGTATAAAGAACTGTTACCATGGGGCAGACTAACGGCTACGCGTGGTTGAAGAATAGCATATCCTTCTGTGACTCTTTGTTTTTTTCTGTTGAAAAAAGGATGATTCAGGGGATGCGCCATTGTACCCACAATTTTCCAGGCCGCATCTCTGGGTAATTGCGTATCAGTATCTAAAGTGATTATGTATTTTATGGAGGGAAAAACCGTCTCATTAGCCACGATCAGTGAAAAATTTTCTCTTGATCCACCACGCAACAAGGCATTCAATTCAGACAGTTTTCCACGCTTTCGTTCATATCCCATCCATTTTTTTTCAGACGAATTCCATTTCCGTGGACGATGAAAAATAAAAAATATATCATTTGTTTTCCGATGATATTTTTGATTGAGCTCTTCTATTTTTGAGCGGGCTGTTTGTAAAAGTGCTTGTTCTTCGTCCAAAATCTCTTCCTTCGCATCGCGGAAATCAGTAAGAAGGGCAAAATAAATATTTTCGTCACGGTTAGCCAGGAAACGAACTTCTATCCCTTCAATCAGGTGTTCAAGTTCAGCCGCATTATTAAAAATGGAGGGAATCACGACCATCGTCCGGTATTCCGCGGGGATTCCCTTCGAAAAATCCATTCGCGGCAACAAATGTGGCTTTGTTAGTATGGTGGTTACCCAATTGACCAGTGTAATTGCAAGCTGACTGGTAGCTATAACCGAAAAAAAACTTAGCAGCCCAAGCATCCACCATTGATGAGTTCCATCCAGGTATGCCCGTTTGATCATTGCACCGCTAAAAATAATCGATACGATACATATCAAACCAACATATAGGGTCAGCGGAATACTTTGAGCGAACCTTTGAATCGACTCGACTGCAGATAATTTCCTGCTGACTGATTTTTCTAACCGTTTTAATCCCTTTGCAACGAGATAGTATCCTACATGTGATTCACGATAACTACCATCTTCATATGTTATATTTTCCTTTGAAAATTTTATGGCGGTCAGGGCCACCTCCTGTTCGCTAACATCGCTATTCTTTGCAATTTTTTCAACGATATGACGGTAATGGTCACGCGTACGAAAATCCATGGCGCCATATACCGGATCCTGCCTGAGCGTGTTTTCTACGATACTTATATTTTCGACAAATTCCCTCCAGTCATTTGTTCCCAAAAAACGAAGGCTACTGATGCTGTTTGCTATTGAAACCTGGTCTGCTGCCTGCTTTTGATTTTCAAGATGAACCAATTCACTGCTTGTCAACCCCTGTTCCGACAATCGCTGGTCAATCCAGCTCAATGGAAGTGCAAAGACAGATCCTTTACCCACCAATCGTCTCGTCAATTCTGCAACATAGGAACTCACCATCGGCGGGCCATAACGGGCCATATCAGCTATCACGAGTATGAGACTCTTTGGATCTTTCTCTGCAGTTTCAGTCATTTGATCTGCCCAATAATCAGCCAGGTTCTTATTGATACGATCCTTCGCTATCTGGGCAGCAAGTCTCCTTAAATTTTCAATCAGGGCAAGTCGCAACATGATCGGGATCGCCCATAATTCCCCCAGGTTCAAATTAGAAACTTCCTGGTAGGCTGCGATAAAACTGCTGAGGCTTGTAAGATCGACTCTTCCGTCGCTGTGCGAAATCAGTTCAATTGCTATATCATATACACGGGGCAATCCGGCCGAAGCGCCTTTTCCCAACTGAGGCAATCCTTTGCTATATCCTTTTGGCAAATGTTTTTTTCCGGTGTATAGCTGTTCTTCGATAAGGTAAAAATTATCAAGCAGCCATTCTCCCGCAGGTGTTATTCTCAAATTTTTTTTGGAAGATTCCGTCATCAGGTTGTGTACTTCCAATAATATTTCTTCATTCTCAGCAAGGCGTTTCAATAACTGCTCGGATGTTTTTTCAGGAGTAATTAGATGTTCTCTTGCCAAAACCTTTGCATACTGCTCCATTTGTTCCAGGCTGAATAATTCAGCACGAATAGGAGGCTTCTCATTGTCGTATTTGTGCATGAGGTCATCACCCAGAAAAGATATCCGCAATTGCGTAAGGAATCCCTGAATCGGAATATTCTCTTTGAGATATTGTATTGGGTTTTTTTTCAAATTTTGAATATTATTTTTTGAACATCATAAATAAAAATGGGAAAATTGGAATTTTCCCATTTTTCGCATCAAGCCACAACCATATCACTTTCTGACCTTCGCTCCGACTAAACACTATTTTATTAAACAATTCTCAAAAAAGATTGTGTTCAATTCGGACCAATTTTACTCCTCATGTTTTTCTTTCATCCTGGGAAGCTTTCTTTGCGTTTCATCGGGGTTATCATCAATATTTGTTTTTACATCATCGTCGGATCCCGAACGGGCCAATGCTCTGTCTGTGTCTGTATCTTCATTATCCTGCATTTTGTTTTTATTGTGATTACTATGTTTGGATGAATGCTGAACCTTCTTATCATTCTCTTTTCTTTGATTCTGCTTTTGTTTATTATCCTCAGCATTTCTTTTATCGTTATTCTTTTGTTTTTCCATAACGGTAAGTTTTTTTAATTAATGAATTGAATTACATAATTGTTATTGAAAAAATAGTACCACTTTTTTTAGCCCTGACTGACCTTCATTTCGTGGAAATAATTACACAATATTATGATTTGCGATTTGAATCGCACGATCACTTACTAATTAATTTTTTTAAACCTCTTTTCAAAACATTGCCATAAAAGTCCAATTGCACTGACCCGAGCCTAAACTTGTGGAAATCCTTACACATTTCTTCTTATTTGGCATGGAAGCCAACACAATGCCCTCATAATTCTAATGGTATCGTTTTTGAAATTTTATTATTCCGGATCGGCTTCCGGAGATCACAGGTGGTCGACTCCTTTTTTAAATCATATGAATGAGAACCAAGAAGAATCGCAAACTTAAAAGAAGTGTCTACATCATCGGCATTGTCTTCATACTGATGATAGCTTCCGTTGCCTGGACATGGTATAAATACAAATTTGCCAATAAAAAAATCCATGAGCTGGTCTCAAAAAAAACAAAAGGACTGTATTCAATTCAATATGATGACCTGGCAATCGATGAAGTAAATGGTGTTTTACAGGTAAATAAAGTCAGGCTCATTCCTGATACATCTTATTACCATGAAATGGTCAGCAATCATGATGC
Organism: Puia sp.; assembly: GCA_035499855.1. Taxonomy (GTDB): domain Bacteria; phylum Bacteroidota; class Bacteroidia; order Chitinophagales; family Chitinophagaceae; genus Puia. The sequence goes on from DATJXY010000100.1 coordinate 16,981, forward strand.
GCCACCCGTGTTGTTGAGTCTGAGGGTATCCGGATTAAAGATTACGGGTGTGAAAACACCAAAGGCTTTATTAAACAAGGAAATAACGGGAGCCAAACTAGAGGTCGACCACCCGGAAATTGAAATCGGCGTCAATAATTTTTTAAAGGATACTTCGGGATACAACCCCGGGAAAGATGTTTACAAACAGGTTCTCGGACAATTGAAGAGCATTCATATTGACAGTATCATCATCACCCATGCAAACCTTTTAGTGAGAGATATCAATTCGGGAAAGATAATATTTACAGGTAAAAATCTTTCATCAGTCATGTCTGATTTTTTGATCGATAGCGCCCGTCGCAATGACAGCAGCAGTATTTTATTCTCAAAAGACCTGGACCTGCGATGCAGTGAAATTGTATTGCCATCAAAAGATAAAAAATACAATTTCCAATTCGAAAAACTGGAGTTCATCAGCCAGATCAATAGTATTAAGGCAGGCAGCATCCGAATTATTCCTCAACTAAGTGAAGAAGCATATGCTGCTGCTTTCAGGTATTCAAAAGACAGATATAATTTCAGTTTTGAAAATATACAGCTCTTCCACGTCGATAGAAAATCACTTTGGAGAAAGGTCATCGGGGCAGATTCATTATTCATCGAAAGCGGTTCATTTAAAATTTATCGCGATATTTCCCACCCACATGATTCAGTGGACCGTACAAGCAATTATCCGCAGCAGCAGTTGATGCAAATTCCAATTCCTTTATATATCCGGAAAATCGTTTTTAAAAATACTTTTATTGAATACAAGGAAAAAAACACAAAAAGCGATAGCAGCGGTAAGGTTCAGTTTGCGGATAGTTATGCTACTATTTCAAACCTCACAAATATCCCATCCCGCATCCGGGAAAAAAATATTTGTTCCTTGGATTTTAATTCAAAGTTCCTGGGAAAAGCAATAATACATGCCCGGCTCGACATGCAACTGGCCAGCAGGAACGGGAATTTCAAAATCAAAGGAAATATGCAAAATATGCCCGGCGAACATCTGAATAGGATGACAGAGCCGATGGCTCTTGCGAGAATAGATAAGGGCAATATCAATCAAATGAGTTTTTCTTTCATTGGAGACAATCACCGCGCAACAGGAAATTTGTTATTGTTATATCATGATCTGCATGTTTCACTTTTAAAAAAAGATGAGGAAAAAAATAAATACACAAAAAAGCTGATCCCAACCGTTGCCACAAATATTATCCTGAAAGATTCAAATCCTGCCAACAATGAAACGAGAAGGGCGGCTATTAATTATGACAGAGATATCCATCGCTCACTCTTCAATTTATTATGGAAATCCATTTTTAGCGGGGTAAAGCAATCGGTCGGAATAAAATAATTCGGCAGCTATCTTTTCTAACGAAGATTTTTTTTCATCAGCCAGTCCGTTTGCGGATCATCGCCCAGCATGAATAGATGTTCACCAAATTTTTCAAACCCCCACTTTAAATAAAATTTAATGGCTTTTTGATTATGTTCCCAAACACCCAGCCAGATCACTTCTTCATTTTTTATTTGTGCGAAATCTATGGCTGCCTGCATTAAACTGCTTCCTACTCCCCTGCCAATTGCTTTTTGAACAGCATAGATCCTTCCAATCTCGATCGCAGCAAGATTTTGCAATTCTTCGGGATTAACACTTTTTTTTAAATGCAAATATCCCTGCGGTTCCTGATTCAAATAAGCCAGCAGAAAAAAATTACCAGGAGCGCCTGCTTCAGCCATTAATTTTTCTTTTGTAAATTGTTCACGCAGGAATTTGTCCATATTTTCCTTTGTGTTGACCGAAGCAAATGTATCGTAGAATGTCTGCCTGCTCATTTCAGCGATCAATTCCGCGTCCTTCTGATCAGCCAGCCTGATAAATAATTTTTCTTCCTGCATTTCTTCATTTATAACTAAAATAATCCATCTGTATTAATTCTGACACTCAATCCCTGCAATCTTTTGGTTGCTGAGCGAAAAAAATGTTATAAACGGTTAAAAAATTATTTTTTAATTCAGTTTTGGGCCCTATCTTTGTCCATCATATTAGTAGACTTTTATATTTATATGTTTTTTGCAGCCACTATAAGATACATCTTCTCCTGTTGTTGTAACAATAAGTGTTGCTGTTAACACTGCATCTGCCATATTTCTTCCTTTAACTTTTTATTAAACGGGCTTAAATAATGGATCAAGCGCTACAAAAACATATCCCTCAATTAATCGACCAACTAAGTGGACTATCCATTTCGCAGGCGCTCCAGGTCCTGGCTGAGCGCTTTCCCGGAAAACTGACTTTCTCAACCAGTTTCAGTATTGAAGACCAGGTGATTGCTCATGATATCCTCAATAACAAGATAGCTGTCTCCATTTTCACTTTAGATACTGGAAGACTTTTTGCTGAAACCTATTCCGTCTGGACGAGAACGAATGAAAAATATTCCACAAAAATCAAAGCTTTTTATCCCGATAAAACTTTTTTGGAAGGCTACCTGAATCAAAAGGGGCCGAATGCTTTTTATGAGTCGGTCGAAAATCGTAAGGAATGCTGCCATCTCCGTAAAGTGGAACCATTGAAAAGAGCATTGAAAGGACAATCAGTCTGGGTGACAGGTCTTCGTGCTGAACATTCCCCCGAAAGAAAAAACCTTCATCTTCTTGAATGGGACGAAGGCAACCAGCTTATTAAGTTCAATCCTCTTTTGCACTGGACCATGGAAGAAGTGAGAGAATATATTAATAAGCATGATATCCCTTACAATATTTTGCATGACAGAGGTTTTGTAAGTATCGGGTGCGCACCTTGCACCCGCGCGATCAAAGCCGGAGAAGATTTTCGTGCAGGAAGATGGTGGTGGGAAGACGCCACAAAAAAAGAATGTGGATTGCATACACATACCCCTGCCCCTGAAGGGGTAATTGAAAATTGAATGTTGAATATTGAAAATTGATTATTGAATATTATCATGTCTCAAGAAAAAAATATCAGTGCACAAAATGCCAATTCCCCTTCAGGGCTAAGGGGTATGGATTATCTGGACCAGCTGGAATCTGAAGCGATTCATATCCTTCGGGAAGTCGCCGGACAATTTGAAAGGCCGGCCCTTCTTTTCAGCGGTGGCAAGGATTCAATTACATTGGTTCATCTTGCCCTAAAAGCTTTCCGTCCCGGAAAATTCCCTTTCCCTTTAGTGCATATTGATACAGGCCACAACTTTCCTGAAGCGATTGATTTCAGGGATGAACTGGTGAGACGAATCGATGAAAAATTAATTGTCCGTCAGGTAGAAGATACTATCAAATCAAAAAAATTAACCGAGCCTAAAGGAAAATTTGCAAGCCGGAATGTATTGCAGACTTATACCCTGCTTGATACTATTGAAGAATTTGAATTCGACGCATGCATCGGAGGAGCAAGACGCGATGAAGAAAAAGCCAGGGCCAAAGAGAGGATTTTTTCCGTTCGTGATGAATTCGGGCAGTGGGATCCAAAAAGACAGAGACCTGAATTGTGGAATATCTATAATGGAAAAATCCAGAAAGGTGAAAACGTGAGGGCATTCCCGATCAGTAACTGGACAGAACTGGATGTTTGGAATTATATACGCAGGGAGAATATTGACCTGCCTTCAATCTATTATGCGCATGAAAGAGAGGTGATAGAACATGAGGGACAACTGGTAGCTGTTTCTTCCTTTATCCGTCTCGATAAAGAAGATAAGATCCTGAAAAAGAAAGTCCGATATCGTACGGTCGGCGATATGACCTGTACGGCTGCGGTTGAATCTGAGGCATCCACCATTCATGATATTATCAAAGAAATCACTGCGACAAAAACCAGTGAGCGGGGTGAGACAAGGATTGACGACAGGATTTCAGAAGCGGCTATGGAAGACCGTAAGAAGAACGGATATTTTTAAAACCCCTGCCCCTGAAGGGGGAGTAATTGAATTTGATTGTTGAATGTTGATTATTGAATATTATTATGTCTCAGGAAAAAAATATCAGCGCACAAAATAACCATTCCCCTTCCGGGGTAAGGGGTATCGACTTACTTCGTTTTATAACTGCTGGCAGTGTCGATGACGGAAAAAGCACTTTGATTGGTCGTTTATTATTCGATAGCAAAAGTATTCTGGTCGACCAACTCGAAGCTCTGGAAAAACAAAGTAAGCACAAAGAAGACGGAGAAATCGATCTTGCCCTGCTTACTGATGGTCTTCGCGCCGAACGCGAACAGGGGATCACGATCGATGTCGCCTATAAATATTTCTCAACTCCAAAAAGGAAATTCATCATCGCCGACGCACCCGGGCATATTCAATATACACGCAATATGGTGACAGGCGCTTCGAATGCAAACCTGATCATCATCCTGGCAGATGCAAGAAATGGAATTGTTGAGCAAACCCGTCGTCACTCCATCATCGCTTCTTTATTGAATATCCCGCATGTTGTGGTTGCCGTGAATAAAATGGACCTGGTTGATTATTCCCAGGATATATTCAACAATATCGTGATCGATTATGCTGAAGTAGCAAAGACACTTGGATTGAAAGATATTATCTATATACCGATCAGCGCTTTAAAAGGCGATAATATCGTCGAAAAATCATTGAATCTTTCCTGGTACGATGGGGAAACTTTACTTGAGCTTTTAGAAAATATTGCGATCGAAAAAGATATCAATCTTACGCACGCCAGGTTACCGGTTCAATATGTGATCCGTCCTCAAACCGAAGAGTTGCATGATTATCGTGGCTATGCCGGGAAAATCATCAGTGGAGTTTACAAAAAAGGAGACGAAGTAACCATACTGCCTTCCGGTTTAACCAGCACTATCGATGCAATTGAAAATGGAGGTGAAGAAGTAGAAGAAGCATTTGCTACGCAAAGTGTAATAATCCGGTTGAAGGATGATATCGATATCAGTCGTGGTGATATTATTGTGAAAAATGAAAATCAACCCAAAGTGAGCAGGGAATTAGAAGTGCTTCTCTGCTGGATGGATTCCAAACCACTGGCGCCCGGTAACAAATATTTATTGCAGATCAATAGCCGCAGGGTAAAAAGCGTAGTGAAGGAAATTGAATATAAACTGGACGTCAATACACTGGAAAAAAATAGTTCATTACAACAGGCAGGGCTAAACGATATTGTCAAAGCCAGGATTAAAACAGCCAGTCCGCTTGCATATGATACTTATAAGGAATTGCGTGCAAACGGAGGAGCAATTTTAATTGATGAAACAAGTAATGTAACTGTAGGCGCCTGTATGATACAAACCTCCGCCCCTGAAGGGGAGTAAAGAAAAGCCATTAAAAAAATGAAATGAGAGAAATCTTTCAAAATAGCAACCAGCTTCCCTTCTCCCCCTTTGGGGGGAAGGGGGGCGTTATCATCGCAGGAGCCGGTCCGGGAGATCCTGAATTGCTGACAATAAAAGTCCTTCGCTATTTACAGGAGGCAGATGTGGTCATTACTGACAGGCTTGTGAGTGAAGTGATCCTTGATCAATATGTCAGAAAAGATGCCCTGATCCTTCATGCAGGAAAGCAGCGCAGCAAAGGAGATTCCACTCCTCAATTCATCATCAATGAACTTTTGGTCGAATATTCATTACAGGGAAAATTAGTTGTACGTTTGAAAGGAGGCGATGTTTCTGTTTTCTCCAACCTGGTGGATGAATTGAATGCACTATCCCGGAATCATATCGAATATGAAATTATTCCTGGTATCACAGCGGCATGCGGTGCTGCTGCATATGCCGGTATTCCATTGACTGCAAGGAATTATGCCAATGCAGTCCGTTTTCTCACTTTTTATAAAACAGATTTATTCCCGGAAACATATTGGAAAGACCTGGCTCAAACTGAAGACACGTTGGTATTTTATATGTCATCTGATACCACTGATGAATTGCTGGAAAAATTACTAGAGAATAAGATAAACGATGATAAATACATTGCAGTAATTGAACAGGCAACCACGCCCATGCAAAAAGTGTACAACTGTAGCGTATACGAATATTCGAAGAAATGGAAAGGGAGTAAATACAAATCACCTTCATTGATTATTATCGGAAAAGTAGCCGGCCTCCGGGAACAATTCCAATGGCTGCCAAACAGCAATAGCAATGAATATTATTTTAAACCGATCCAAAAAAATGCAAAAGCTGAAGTGAGAGCATGAAAAATGAGTCGTGAGACGTCAGTCGGAAGTCGTGAGTGACTAATGAGCTTTTGGAAAGAAATTTCACGTTTCACGTTTGACGATTATGAATTCTAAATTGAACCAACAAAAATGCTAACATCACCCAAATTTAAAATCATCCAGGATCTGATCTCCACATCGACCAGGGAAGAACTGATATGGCTGAATGGGTATCTTGCAGGGATAGTCGCGCAGACTACAGAGCAGCGGGAACAGGAAGCAGAAATAATTCCTTCCAAACCAGTTGTGTCTAAAATAACCATCGCCTATGGGACTGAGACCGGCAACTCCAAAAAATTAGCTGCTGATTTTGCTGCGAAGGCAAAGAAAAATGGAATTAATGCAAAACTGGTGAGCCTGGATCAATATCGCCTGAATGATCTCACAAAAGAAGAATATTTTTTTACTGTGATCAGCACACAGGGTGATGGCGAACCTCCCGCAGCTGCAAAAAAATTCTATGACCATATCCACCAGAATGGATTCAGGCTTGATAAATTAAAATATGGCGTATTGGCGCTTGGCGATACAGCTTATCCCCTATTTTGTAAGGCGGGAGAAGATGTGGATCAGCAGTTTCAAAAGCTCGGCGGTCAGCGGATTATTTCCCTCCAACGTTGCGATACGAATTATGAAACCGAAGCAGGAAACTGGTTTGGAGAAGTGTTACAAAAATTAAGTACAGACAATAAAGAGATTTCTTCCGCATCACCGGTCGCTGCTCCCCTGACAATTACTTCAAAAAAATCGTCCGGTAAAAAAATCTATACAGGTACGGTTCTAACCAATATCAATCTGAATGACCATGGTTCGAATAAAAAAACACATCATTTGGAAATCGCAGCGGATGATTTGGATTATCGACCCGGTGATTCAATCGGGATTGTGCCGGAAAATCCTTTGTCGGTCGTCGAAACGATCATATCACTGACTGGCATCGATGCGAATAAAAAATTATCCTATAGAAATGAAGAATCCACCGTATTCAATTTATTAAAAAAGAAACTCAATATTGTTTATATGCCGGAGAGGGTAGTAAAAAAATATGCTGCCCTGGTTCAGCAGGAAATTCCGGAAACAAAAATTGGATTGTCAGACCTGCTCAAAATCTATCCGGTGAAAGATTCTTCTCAATTTGAAGAAGTATTTGATATGCTGGAGCCCATCGCTCCGCGTTTGTATTCGATTTCATCTTCGCAGGAAGCACATAACGGTGAAGTACATATCACAGTTGCAAAAGATACTTTTGCTGTCAATGAAGAAACAAAATTCGGGTTATGTTCTGATGCGCTTTGTCAGTTGCCTGAAGGAGATTCAATCAATTTCTATGTACACAAAAACTCCCAGTTCAAATTGCCGGCCGCAGATAAAGACATTATCATGATCGGACCGGGGACAGGAATCGCTCCTTTCCGTTCCTTCTTGGCAGAAAGGGATTCTACCGGGGCAAGCGGGAGAAACTGGTTGTTTTTTGGGGATCAGAAATTTGCTTCTGACTTTTTATACCAGACCGAATTCCAGAACTGGGTGCAAACCGGAGTCCTCAATAAAATCAATGTTGCTTTTTCAAGAGACCAGCAACATAAAATATATGTCCAGCATAAAATACTCAGGCATGGAGCCGAATTCTATGAATGGCTTCAATCAGGAGCCTATATATATATCTGCGGAGCAAAAGAACCGATGAGTGCAGATGTGGAAAATGCTATCCTCGAAGTCATCCGCCAGTTTGGAAATAAAAAAGATAATGAGGCGGTTGCCTATCTGGAAAAATTAAAGGAAGAAGGAAGATATATGAAAGATGTGTATTAATATTTTATTAAAAACCCTTTGCGCCTTGTAATTTTCTTTGCGTCTTTGCGTAAAAAAAATAACAGGCTGAATATTTTATGAGCGATTTATCCTCAGTAGAAAAAATTAAGCAAGCCAGTCATGGCTTGCGCGGCACGATTAAAGAAAGTCTTGAAAATGAAATAACCGGTGCTATCAGCGAAGACGACCAGGCCCTGATCAAATTTCACGGTATGTATCAGCAGGACGACCGCGACCGCAGGGAAGAAAGAGCTGAGAAAAAACTGGAGCGACTCTATTCCTTCATGATCCGACTCCGATTGCCAGGCGGTTTCTTACTGCCGGAACAATGGATCGCCACACATCATATTGCAGGTGAAAACTCAACGGGGGTTATCAAGATCACTACCAGGCAAACACTCCAGCTTCACGGACTTATTAAATCAAAGATCAAACCAACTATCCAGGCTTTCAGCGAAGCAAAACTGAATTCCATAGCCACCTGCGGCGATATTAACCGCAATGTCATCTGTTCTGCTCATCCCATGCAATCACCCATCCATGCCCACGTGCATGAGTATGCGAAGAAGATCAGCGATCTGCTGATGCCCAAGACCAGGGCCTATTATGAAATCTGGCTTGATCAGGAACAGCTGGCAGATAAAAAAGAAGAAGAGGATCCATTATACAAGGATCGGTACCTGCCGAGGAAATTCAAAATAGCAATTGCCATTCCTCCAAACAATGATATAGATGTATTCGGGAATGATATCGGATTGATTGCGATTATCGAAAACAATGAATTGAAAGGCTTCAATATCGCAATAGGCGGCGGACTTTCAACCACACATGGAAGCCCTCAAACTTATGCTAGATTAGCAACAGTCATCGGTTTCGCCAATGAAGAAACCGTGCTGAAGGCAGTTTATGCCATCGTCACCATTCAAAGAGATTTCGGCAACAGGTCAGACAGAAAACTGGCAAGGTTGAAATATACTGTGGACCGGCATGGTATTACCTGGTTCAAAGAGGAAGTAGAAAGAAGAATCGGCCTTGCACTGGAGCCTGCACGTACCTACCGGTTTACGGAGCGAAAAGATTATTATGGATGGCAAAAAAATCAGGAAGGCCTCTGGTATTATACACCTTTTGTAGAAAATGGAAGGATCCTGGATGATGAGCGGGTCTCTTTGAAAAGTGCATTTCTGGAAATAGCAAAAACAGGAAAGGCAAATTTCCGTTTCACCGGAAATCAGAATGTCATTCTTTCGGATATCAATTCAAAAGATAAAAATGTCATCAATGATATCCTGGAAAAATATAAAATAATTGAACATACCGAATCGGCGTCAGTGATCCGCAAAAATGCAATTTCCTGTGTTGCGTTGAATACCTGTCCGCTCGCACTGGCTGAAGGGCAGCGTTATTTTCCGACACTGATCACCAAAATAGAGCCTCTATTAAAAAAATATCAACTGGACAGAGAGGAAATCATAATCCGGATGACAGGCTGTCCGAATGGTTGTGCCCGCTCCTATATTGCAGAAATCGGTTTTGTGGGAACAGCATATGGGCATTATAACCTGCACCTGGGTGGTGATCATGAAGGAATGAGGCTAAATAAAATATATAAAGAAAACCTGGACGAAACCGCTATACTATCTACTTTGGATGAATTGTTCTCAGTCTTTAAAAAAGAAAGGACAAATGGTGAAAGATTCGGTGATTTCAGCCTGAGAAGGTTTTTCAATGATCTTAGCAGCTAAACAGCATGATTCAGAAAAGAAAAAAAATTTTTTTCTAAAAGTCTACAAAATTAGTAGGAAATACATATTTTTGTGAAATGAAACTACGCGTTACTGCCTTCACTTCTCCACTCAACCCTCAATTTTCTATGAGATCTTGTTGTCCCATCGGGGACTCCATCTGATTGATCGAATAAATATTTAATTTTTTTAATTTATTATCCTACTAATTTAATAGACTAATATGCTTATAAAATATACCCTTATCATAACCGGCCTCCTGATTTTTTCTGCCAGCCTGGTGGCACAGGACCCTTATGTTATTTCCGGAAAGATTTATGATTCGGTCAATAACCAGTCGCTGGCAGGTGCATCCATCAAAATAAAAAATTCGAATACGGGAACTGTAGCGAAGGAAGATGGTTCATTCCAGTTAAAAACAAGCCAGAAATTGCCGCTTACCTTAATTGTAACCTCCATTGGTTACAAAACCCAGGAATTCACAGTCGCTGAAAATGGTTCGCTCGGAATTTCCATTTCACTGAACGCACAGAGTTTGCTGGTAGACCAGGTTGTAGTCACTGCCTCAAGGGTATCCGAAAGTATTTTAAGATCACCGGTAACCATTGAAAAACTCGACCTCAGAGCGATTAAGGAAAGTCCCGCTCCAACTTTTTTCGATGCAATCGAAAATGTAAAGGGGGTACAGGCCACTACGCTCAGCCTGGGATTCAAAGTATATAATACAAGAGGTTTCAGTGGTACGACCAATTCCCGCTTTTTACAAATGGTAGACGGCGTGGATAATATTTCACCGGGTATCGGCGCTCCAATTGCAAATGCAGTTGGTCCTACAGAGCTCGATATTGAAAGTGTGGAACTCATACCGGGAGCAGCTTCTGCCCTATATGGCTTGAATGCCGTCAACGGCATTGCAAATCTGAAAACAAAATCTCCTTTCAAATATCCCGGTCTGAGTGTTTATCAAAAAGCAGGAGTCAACCATGTTGATGGCAAAGATCATGATCCCGCATTGTACAGTGAATCAGCTATCCGCTGGGCACAGGTGATCGGGAAAAAATTTGCATTTAAAATTAATGCATCTTATTCACAGGGAACCGACTGGGTCGCGAACAATAGGCACGACCAATATTATGATGCAGGCAATAAAACAAATACCGGCATAGTTCCAAATCCCGGAGCAGATTTGATAAACCGCTATGGAGATGAGTATAACAGTGATCTCAAAACGATCACACTGGGTGGAAAAAAATATGACGTGAGCCGGACAGGCTATTATGAAAAAGATCTGACTGATTATTCCCTGAAAAATTCAAAAATTGATTTGGGGGTTTACTATAAGCTGAATGAGAATACTGAAATTTCTTATACATATAGAATTGGTACGGTGAGCAATTTTTACCAGAGAGGAAACCGCATCCGTCTCGATGGTGAACAGATACAACAACATGTATTGGCTATCCAGGGACAGGATTTCGAACTGAAAGCATATTATACCAATGAAAACACAGGAAATAATTCCTATAATTTCCGTCCGCTCGGAGAAAATATAGATCTCGCTTTCAAGAAACCAACACAATGGTACGCTGATTATACCAATGGTTTCAATCAGGCAATAGGCACCGGAAGTTCTATTGCAGATGCACATGCTGCCGGAAGGGCTGCTGCAGATAATGGTCGCTTTCAACCCGGAACAAAAGCATTCGATAGTGTTCTGAGCAAAATCATTCATACCAATAACTGGGATACTATCGGAGCCGCTCTGATTCTTAAATCAGCTTTTGTACATGTGGAAGGTCAATATGATTTTTCAAGAATTATTCCCTGGGTACAAATTCTTGCGGGAGGTAATTACAGGAATTATATCGTAACTCCTGATGGAAATAATTATGTGAATCCCGCATCTTTTAATGATCCGAAACAGGCCGGCAATAATTTCTACTATTATAGTTATGGAGGATTTATACAGGCAACAAAAAGCTTCTTAGATGAAAAATTAAGAGTAAGCGCTTCAGTGAGAGTAGATCAGGCCGAATATTTTGATCCCAAGGTAAATCCGCGCATTGCCCTTGTTTATTCTCCAAAACCAAATCACAATTTCAGGATCTCTTTTCAGAACGGATACCGCTTCCCCACCCTGTTTGAAGGATTTGCTTACGTAAATAATGGTGGCGTTCGCAGATTAGGCGGATTAAAAGTCACTTCGCAACACCTGAATGTCTTTGAAAACTCCTATCTCAATAGTTCAGTCACGACTTTCAAAAATGCAGTGAACAAAGATGTCAACAATGGAATAAATCAGAATGCAGCTATTGAGCAGGAAGCCGGACTACTTGTTCAGAGCACATACGATTATATCCAACCCGAACATATCAATTCTTTCGAAGTTGGCTACAAAGGAATTTTGCTGGATAATAAATTATATGTCGATGTGGATTATTATTTCAGCGCATATGATCATTTTATCGGACAGCTGGATGTAACACAGCCTTATAAAGGAACAATTGGAGTGGACGACAGTACAGCATTTTATGCATACAATGGCGGGAAGCAGGTCAATAAATTCAAAATGTGGACCAATTCAAAAAGCCAGGTGACGAACCAGGGAGTTGAACTGGGTCTTTCCTATAATTTTTATAGAAAATTTTCAATCAGTGCTAATGCAAGCTATGCAGCCATTGCTAATATTGCTTCTGCAGATGCTTTTACGCCCGCATTCAATACACCTACCTGGATCACCAATCTGTCTATCGGCAACCGTGAAATCCTGAAAAATACCGGCTTCAATATCGGCTGGCACTGGCAAACCGGATTCTACTGGAATAGTCCGCTGGCACAGGGTAATGTGCCCTCATATAGTACGGTTGATGCACAGATCAATTACCGTATTCCTAAACTGTACAGCACGCTCAAATTAGGAGCGACTAATATCTTCAATAAAAAATATTACCAGTATCTTGGAGGGCCTGAAATAGGAGGTTTTTATTATTTCACGATCATATTTGATAGCAACACGAGACAAAAATGAGTCAGGAGTCGATCATAAAAGATTTGTTATCCAAAGAAGAAAATAAAATTTCATCCGAAAATAATTTATTCCCTGTTTTTTTAAAACTGGAAAACCTCCGTCTGCTCATTGTTGGCGGAGGCCGCGTGGGTTTTGAAAAACTCAATGCTGTTATAAAAAATGCTCCCGCAACTCCAATAAGACTTGTTGCAACATCTATCAGCAATGATATCCGTGAATTAGCGAAAACGCATGAAAATATTGAACTGATCGAGCGGCCTTACCAGAGCAGTGATATGGTGGATGCTGATATTGTCATCGCCGCAGTCAATAAAACAGAAATCAGCGAATATATACGGGAAGATGCAAAAGAAAACGGGATATTGATCAATGTAGCTGATACACCCGATCTCTGTGATTTTTATCTCAGTTCCATTGTGAAAAAAGGAAACCTGAAAATTGCAATCTCCACCAATGGAAAATCACCTACCATCGCTAAAAGACTGAAGGAAGAAATTGACAGGATGATTCCGGATGAAATGGATGATGTGTTGGAAAATATTCATACTATCCGTAAGGATATTCAGGGTGATTTCAGCGAAAAAGTAAAGCAGCTGAACGAATTGACAAAAGTGCTGATTGCAAAACAGATTACTCTGAAAGATCTGAATAAGCCAGAAGAAAAAAAATGGCAGCAGATCGTGAAATGGTGTTTGTTTGCTTTCTGCTTCATGGTAATCGGGCACACTCTTTTATCACTTGTTCCATTGAGTAAACTCGTTGATGGCTTCCGTACGATTCCGGAATATATAGATACGAAATCATTTCTGCTGATGATGCTTACCGGTTTCATTGCGCAAATGGTAGATGGATCATTAGGAATGGGATATGGTACGATCTCCACCGTTTTCCTGCTGGCAATTGGTGTGAATCCTGCGATCGTAAGCAGCAGGGTACACTCGGCAAGAGTATTTTCAAGCGGAGTGAGCGGGTATACGCATCATCGTTTTGGAAATATCAATAAAAAATTATTCAGGGCCCTTGTCATTCCCGGAATTATTGGAGCAATCATTGGCGCATCTCTCGCTTTTTTCGGACAGGCATATTCATCATGGGTTCGTCTTCCTTTATCGATATATACTTTATACCTGGGTTATTATATTTTCAGAAAAGCATTCGCAAAAAATAAGACCGGTAAAAAAGTAAAAAGTGCTGGATGGCTGGCAACGACCGGGGGATTTTTGGATGCATTTGCAGGAGGTGGATGGGGAACCCTTGTCACCAGTACCCTGATATCAAAAAGAAGAAGTCCACGTTATGTTATTGGATCTGTTTGTCTGGCCGAATTTTTTGTCGTTCTTGCAAGTTCGATTACCTTTTTTATCTTCCTTAAAAGTCTCCCGATTGCCGATGTAGCCGGATTGATTGCAGGTGGCCTTATTGCCGCCCCGATTGCAGCAAGACTGGTTGGGAAACTACCTCTGAAGACCATGTTCATTGCAATCGGAAGCATGGTGATATTGACAAGCATGAGTACATTCTGGAAAGCTTTACAGCAATTACTTCATTAATCAATATTTGAAAATTTTAAAAAGGTAAAACGAGACTATCCCCTTCCGGGTGATAAAATATTCAATTTTATCCCTGAATTATACCTTTTGTAACATATCTGTCAGTCCCATGACAATAATTCTCATTTAATTGACTATATTTGTGGACTAAGTTTTCAAAACTTGATGAATCAGTCCTTCGAATATAAAGCATGTTGTTGCTGTTGTTGTAACAGGACCGCTGTCATTATGGTGGAGAATAACCTCTTATAGCTGATTATAAACAATAACAATATCTGAAGCTCCACCTCAAGTGGGGCTTTTTTATTTAATATTCAAAATGGAAATTTTACCAGATATATATTCACTGAGTAGTCTCGCTGACAAAGTCGGATCGATCGAAAAAAAGATCGGACATACTCCTTTGCACAGGATTACGAGACTATTCAACAAAAAGAACGTACACCTGTATGCGAAAAAGGAATGGCTGCAATTATCAGGCAGTGTCAAAGCGAGAGCAGGCTACAATATTATCAGGAAAGCAATTGAATCGGGTGATCTTTCAGAACACACTACTCTCCTGGATGCAACCAGTGGTAATACAGGAATCGCTTACGCTACGATTGGAAGATTATTGGGAATTCCTGTAACTCTTTGCTTACCCGAAAATGCTTCGAAAGAAAGAAAAGAAATACTGGAACATCTCGGAGTCCGCTTAATTTTTACTTCCCGCTATGAAGGAACTGATGGCGCCCAGCAGGTCGCGAAAGAACTGGCTGCCAAAAATCCTTCCAGCTATTTTTATGCTGATCAATACAAGAATGATAATAACTGGAAAGCTCATTACTACACTACTGCTCCGGAAATTATTGAAGCAGTACCCGATATCACACATTTTGTAACAGGGCTGGGTACAACCGGGACCTTTATCGGAACAGGAAGAAGACTGAAAAAATTTAATTCATCGATTCGGCTGATTTCACTTCAACCGGATTCTGCTTTGCATGGTCTTGAAGGATGGAAGCATCTCGAAACAGCGGTCGTTCCGAAAATTTATGACGATACAGTGGCCGATGAGAACCTGGAAATAAGTACGGAAGAAGCGTATGAAGTCATGCGTGCCGCTTATAAATATGAAGAACTTCTTTTGAGTCCTTCTTCCGCTGCAAACCTGGCCGGTGCGATGAGGGTTGCAGCTAAATTGGAGGAAGGCAGTATCGTAACCATGCTACCTGATAATGGAGACAAATACAGTGAAGTGATCAAAAAAATTTTATAAAATGATCTTTATTGAACCAAGAGTCCGAAGATTAATGGTAGAAGATGCTGTGAAAACATTTCCTGATGAATGTTGTGGATTCATGTTTGGAGTGGAAGATGAAGATGGGAATCGCATCATTACCGAAATGCTGGTGGTAGACAATTCAAAGCCCGGAGATAAAACAAGACGATTTGAAATCTCGCCCCTGGATTATCTAAAAGCAGAGCAATATGCCGAAGACAAAAATTGGATTTTGCTGGGAATTTATCATTCTCATCCAAAACATCCTGCCATTCCGTCCGAACATGACCGCAAGGCTGCCCAGCCTTATTTTTCTTACACGATTATTTCGGTAATGGATAAGGATACCATCGCAATAAAATCCTGGAGGCTCAATGAAGAAGAACAATTTGATGAAGAAAAATTAATCGATTTTCAATTCACTCAATAATAAAAACAAAAACATGGCGACTGTGATCATTCCGACACCATTGAGAAAATTTACCAATAACACGGCCAGGCTTGAAGTAAAAGCAGGCAATATTCATGACACGATCAGGGAACTAACAACAAATTTTCCTGATCTGAAAAAACATTTGCTCAATGAAAAAGGAGAAGTTCGTTCCTTTGTTAATATTTTTATCGGTAACGATGATATCAGAAATTTGCAACAGGAGAAAACAGCTGTAAAAGAGGATACCGTAATCAGCATCATACCAGCGATTGCAGGAGGTTCTCCGGATCAGCCTTGATTCGTCAGGTTGAAATTGAAAGAAATAAGCTTGTAAAAAATAAATGCATGAATCATGAGCTTTGAAAATATAAATTTCAGTAAAGAAGAATTGGCCCGCTATAACAGGCATATTATAATTCCTGAATTCGGATTGGAAGCACAGCAGAAATTGAAGGCTTCAAAAGTATTGGTGATCGGATCAGGCGGCTTGGGAAGTCCGGTACTTCTCTATCTGGCTGCAGCCGGCGTTGGCACAATTGGGATTGTGGACTTTGATGTTGTGGATGACAGCAATCTGCAACGCCAGGTTTTATTTGGGATCAATGAAATCGGGAAACCAAAAGTAGAAGCTGCGAAAAGAAGACTGGAATCATTGAACCCGCATGTAAAATTCAATATTTACAATACGCATCTCAATTCACAGAATGCACTTGATATCATAAAAGACTATGATGTGATTGCCGATGGCACAGATAATTTTCCCACGCGATACCTGGTGAATGATGCATCTGTATTATTGAATAAGCCCAATGTATATGCCTCCATTTTCCAGTTCGAAGGGCAGGTTTCTGTTTTTAATTATACTGATAAAAATGGAGAAACAGGACCGAACTACCGCGATCTTTATCCTGTACCGCCGCCGCCCGGACTGGTGCCAAGTTGTGCTGAGGGAGGAGTTCTCGGAGTATTGCCGGGAATTATAGGCAGCCTGCAGGCGCTGGAAGTGATCAAAATAATTACGGGTGTTGGAGAAACTTTATCCGGCAGGTTTTTCATCTTCGATGCACTGAATTTTGAAACGAGGACATTCAATATTAAACGCAGAGATGATAATCCAATCAACGGCAAAAATCCAACGATCAAAGAATTGATCGATTATGAGCAATTTTGCGGCATGAAGGCAGTGGAAGAAAAGCCGATCAGGGAAATAACAGTCAGGGAATTGTACGACTGGCAGGTGGTTGGAAAAAAGTTTCAGTTAATCGATGTGAGGGAACCTCATGAACATAATATTGTAAGCATAGGTGGAAAGCTAATTCCGCTGGCAACAGTGGTAAACAATGCTGATAAAATTGATAAAGATATTGATGTAGTCGTGCTTTGTAAATCAGGTGTCAGGAGCAGGAAAGCAATTCGTGAACTCGAAGAAAAATTTGGATACAAAAATCTGTACAATCTAAAAGGTGGGATTATTGCTTATATTGACGAAGTACAACCTGAGCTGACAAAATACTAATTCATTTATTGGATCAAAAACTAAGAGGCCCGGATTATACAATTCCGAGCCTCTTGCTATGCACAAAAACTGGAACACATAAAGCTCCGGCGACATCATACCAGCCCCTAAATTTGATAAAAAACCCAGAACTAACTACCTGCAATATACTCTCTGACAAATGTGTGCCGGAACTTTATTTTAATGGTTTAATGGTCACGGTAATAATGATATTCTCTCGGCTAGGTCGGCATTCTGTTATATGTTGAAAATCCACGTTCCTCAACATCTTCGGATTCATTTTTTGGATGGGCGAACTTATTCTTCACTCCATCTACAAAATCATTGAACTTATCTTTTAATGAATCTGCAACATCGTTGGTTTTGTCGGCGATTTTACGTCGCGTTTCCGTTCCCTTATCAGGAGCAAATAATACGCCCAATGCAGCGCCAATAGCGGCCCCTGCAGCAAATCCCAATAATACTTTCGAATAATTCATAGATTTAGTTTTATAAAATTTTACAAATCACTTTCAGATTAATCATTAAAATTTCCTGCCAGAATTTTATAAAGAACAGCTAAACACCCGAAATCGTTTATCAAGGCTGGTTTCAGCTTGAAAAAAAATAATATCCGAATCGCATTGTGAAAATAATTCTACAAATTGTGGAAATTGAGATATCTGTTTGTGCGGAAGGATGACATCTGTTACAGAAAATTTTACAAAGAAGTCTTTAACAATTTCAACTGGGAAAAAGAATGAAGGAGTCCAACCAGCTGGTATTTTATCATCTTCCTTATATTTTCATATAAAACAGGTTCAGCCAGGGCTTCGTGATAAGCATCTAATATTAAATTTTCATTATTGCTGCAATCCTGCAACCTGTCTTTTTCTGTTTTTATTTCCCATTCTTCTTTTTTCTCTGACAAATGATCATACTTAAATTCAGAACCAGTCTGAGGTTTTGCCGCTTCTCCGCCTAATATTTCAATATGCGACATAAGTTCGTTTGCATACTGACCACTTTCCTGGGCAAGACCTAAAATGGTATAGCGGATCTGTTTATTGTTCACTGTTGAAGCTGTTTGTTCATATGTCTTTTTCGCCTTTTGCAAAGCAGATAACAATCGATTCAATTTTTCCAGGATTATTTTGGGTGTGGAAGATATAAATGATTTCACCATAATCAGGTTTTTGTACTGATTAATATTGCAACACACATACCATTCAGCTTAAGAAAATGCTAATATTTATTAAATGTTTTATTTAGAGGGCATGAATTCGCCTAAGACAAATTAATTGACATAATTTGTGTTTCATCCAGCGTTATAAAGAGCATGAAATCTATCGGCGGAAAAAATATCATCAGAAAATTTGCCATCGATAAGAGGATCCGGTTAGGATATGGTACTGCCTTTTTTTTATTGCTCATCTCCTACCTCTTAACCTTATATGCAAATTCCGAATTATTAAAACAAGCCAGGCTGGTAGATCATACCAATAAAATGATTATTTATCTCGGATCTATACTTTCCTCAGTAAAAGATGCAGAAACTGGATGCAGGGGTTATATCATCACTAAAGACAAGAGATTTCTTGAGCCATATGAGAAAAGCCTGTTGATTATCGATTCAGAATTTAATATGCTCAGTTTTGAAACACCTGATAGCCTCTCAAGAAAAATACAGTTGACCGAATTGAGAGGTCTTATCAATAAAGAATTTGACCTGCTGGCTTTTACCATAGATTATTACGGCCGCAACCAATACCAGCTGACCGATACATTAAAATCAAAAGCATATTTCGGAAAAGAAATCATGGATCGCATACGGGATAAGATTTCTGAAATGGAATCCGAAGAACAGACACTTTTAAAGCATCGATCGTATGAAATGAGCTCTCATTACAAAACATTAAACGCAATAGTTATCACTTCTCTGGCACTTGCATTTTTTTTAGTGATTTATGGGTTCATCACCTATACCCGGGAAAACAGGGCGCGCAGACAGGCCGACCGGACAGTAATGGAATACCAGGAACAATTAAAACAGCAAATTGAAGAATTGAATAAAGCAAATAAAGAACTCGTTCAAATGCGGAGCATTGAAAAATTGGCTGCAACCGGACGTATTGCAAGAACAATTGCCCACGAAGTAAGAAATCCCCTTACCAATATCATTCTTTCTGTTGACCAGATTAAGATGGACACGAATGAGCATAATGAGAATTCGACTGCTATGCTCGATATTATCAGGCGCAATAGTAACCGGATCAACCAGCTGATTACTGATCTGCTTAACTCTACAAAATCAGCTGAGCTCATTCACCAGAAAATATCAATTAATAAAATGTTGGACGAAACATTGTTGCTTGCCAAAGACAGAATACGATTGAATAATATAACTGTAACGAAATATTATTCAAAAGATATCTGCGATATATCTGCCGATGTGGATAAGCTCAAGATTGCATTTCTGAATATTATTGTCAATGCGGTCGAAGCCATGCAGCCTGAAAAAGGAGTCCTTGAATTAAAAACCGAATCAAAAAATGATAAATGTTTTGTGACCATTAAAGACAATGGCACCGGAATCGACAAAGAATCTCTTTCCAAATTATTTGAGCCATTCTTCACAAATAAACCAAAAGGAACTGGCCTTGGCCTGGCTAATGCCTATAATATCATTATTAGTCATAACGGGCAAATCCATGTAGAAAGTGAAATGGGAAAAGGAACCATCTTTACGATCATACTGAATTTTTATGAACAAATCGCTTGATATAATTATCCTCTTTTGTTTAAAAAACTGCCATCATTTTTACATGATGACAGTCGTTTACGAAGAAAGAGTCAACCCCAGACCTCAAAACTGAATTGAATTTCATCAATCAGCAGATCCACGAATAATTTTCAATAAGACCGCGATCACAGCAATCACCAATAAAATATGAATCAGTCCGCCTGCATGATAACCTAAAAAACCAATAGCCCAGGCTATAATCAGAATTACTGCTATCAGGTATAATAGATTTCCCATAGATCAAATTTTTAGAATGTATGAATCCAAAAGTTCTATGATACAACATACAAAATGCTGCCAGTCTGGATTTGTTTATTAAATAGTTGGATATGAATATCTTTTATTAAACAATTTCTTACCTTGCAATGAATAAAGGGAATATATTTCTACAAATCGTGAATGGTAATTTGGGAGGTTTTATTTCTTAAAACTGATTTTTCTTTCTGGAAAAGAACTCTTTTATTTAGTTCGCCAATCCCAACAATGCCCTTTTTTCTCTACAATTTTATCCGTATAATGGTGGAACAATTGTAAATTTTTTTAAAAAAAACATTGAATTCCTTTTTTTGGCAGGATGTTTATATATATATAATGAACTGTCTGATCAGTAGGCTTAACATCTTGGAGGAAAATGATCATTTAAATACCAAAATACCGGTATGAAAAAAATATTAATTATAGACGACGATATGGATATGTGCAATTTGCTGAGTCGTTTTTTAGAACGAAGGGGATACGAAACAGCAACCGCGCATAATGGCCATAAAGGAATTTCAAAATTTAAAGAATCAAAATTTGATGTGGTTTTATGCGATTTCCGTCTTGGTGATAAAGAAGGCAGAGAGGTATTGCAGGAAATCAAAACCATGGATCCCGGAACCATCGTCATCATCATTACCGGCTATTCAGATATAAAAATTGCTGTAGATGTGATTAAATTGGGAGCATTCGATTATATCACCAAGCCCCTTGTGCCCGATGAGGTTCTGAATGTAATCAAAAGGGGTTTGCAAAATTCTGCAACAACTTCTTCCGGCGAAACAGAAAATTTGGTTTCAAAAACAAGAACAAGGAATTCTGAGAACATTGATGTGGTCGTTGGCCAGTCATCTATCACCCGGGAATTATACAGACAAATCGAACTGGTAGCGCCTACTAATTATAGCGTGATATTATATGGAGAAAGTGGTACCGGAAAAGAAGTGATTGCAAGATCAATTCATGCAGGCAGCTTACGCAGGGATAGGCCTTTTATTGCCATGGATTGCGGCACCTTGTCGAAAGAATTGGCAGGAAGTGAATTATTTGGTCATGTAAAGGGCGCTTTCACAGGAGCACTGAATGACAAGGAAGGACATTTTGAATTGGCAAACGGAGGTACTTTATTCCTTGATGAAGTTGCAAATCTTTCTGTAGAGATACAGGCAGCTTTACTGAGAGTGATCCAGGAAAGAAAATTCAAGCGGGTGGGTGGAAATAAAGAGATGGATGTCGACGTGAGAATTATTGTCGCCTCCAATGAAAACCTGCAGGATGCTTATCGAAAGGGAAAATTCAGGGAGGATCTTTTTCACCGCTTTAATGAATTCTCGATCATCCTTCCGCCCCTCCGTGAACGAAAAGAAGATATTCCTTTATTTGCCAAGTTTTTCCTGGAAAAAGCAAAGGAAGAGCTCAGCAAAAAAGTGGAAGGTTTCGATGATGAAGTCATACATACTTTTCTAAACTATTCCTGGCCTGGTAATTTGCGGGAATTGAGAAATGTAGTGAGAAGATCTGCCCTGCTTTCTCCGTCCGGAATCATTCATTCCAAAGTATTGCCGGCAGAAATCACAGGCGTTCATTGGGACAATCACTATTCCAAAGATTTGCATGTTACTCCGAAACAGGTTCACTCAGATCTGAAAGAGCTGGACCTCAAAAACGCTGCCGCACAGGCAGAATATGATACGATCATGAATGTTCTCAAACAGGTAAACTTCAATAAATCGAAAGCAGCTGAGATATTAAAAATTGACAGGAAGACACTTTATAATAAAATAAAAAATTACGAATCCTTATCCTGAGAAATAATTTCCACAATCCACCTTCAACATATATCTATTGATTCAAATTTCATAAGCCCCGCTTAAGGGGCTTTTTATTTATCCTATTGGTATGGCATTTGGGATCGATTATGTGTGCGGGATATGTGAAATGGATATGAGCTAAAAGGATATATCCCGTATTATCCCTATCCGAACATTTAACGCAAATAATAATATGAGTATGATGAAGCCAGCTGAAATGACAACATTGAGCCAGATTATTGGAAAACTAAGAATGAAAAGGCAGGATAATGAATTCCTCTTATCTCCCAATGGATTCAGCGTGGGAGATGGGAAATTTTATCAAGCTAAAGATTTAAAAATCATAAAAACTTATCGGTTCGAAGGCGAATCTGATCCTTCCGATTCATCCATTCTTTATCTTATAAGGGCCAATGATGGGTTAATAGGATATAGCATCGATGCATATGGTGCCTATAGCAATCATGATGATGTAAATTATGATGATTTTATCCGTAAAATTCCCGTTGAGGAAATGAGGGATAATGAATAATTTATCAGTTTCCTAAAGACGTAAACCTTACAAAGATTGTCTGAATCCTTGCTGGTCTTGCTTCGTCACACAGATAATATAATTTTTAAATCAAACTCCGCTCTTAAATATGGTGATTGATATCACTCCTGGTCTTCTCCCATCTTAGTTTATTACTGTTTTTGTAATTTCTGCTTTATTTTTGAAATTTTTCTCAATAAACAAGCCGATGAGAATTAGCCTGACCCTGATATTTGTTTTTGTTTTAACTGCTCTTTCCGCCCAGCATATTGAATTGCTTGCTAATAATAGCATATCCATTCGGGGGCTGAGTGTCGTCAACGACAAAATAATTTGGGTGAGTGGAACCAATGGTACTGTCGGTAAATCCATAAATGGAGGAAAGACATGGGAATGGATGATTGTAAAAGATTTTGAAAAAAAAGATTTCAGGGATATTGAGGCATTCGATGAAAATACAGCGGTGATTATGGCTATTGATGAGCCTGCCAATATTCTAAAAACAATCGATGGAGGAAAAACATGGAAGCTTGTTTTTACTGATTCAACCAAAGGAATGTTCCTGGATGCAATGGACTTTTCAGGAAAAAAAGGAGTAGTGATTGGCGATCCGGTGAATCAGAAAATATTTCTAGCATATACTGAAGATGGGGGTGATTCCTGGAAAATTTCATCCATATTAAATAATATCGCCCCTGCTGAGGGTGAAGCTTTTTTCGCATCCAGTGGTACCAATATCAGGGTCACCAAAAAAAACTTTATACCTATTTTTGTTTCCGGTGGTACAAAATCTTCGATTTATAATTCTTCTACTTTCAGTCATATTTTACCAATCGAACAGGGGCAAAATTCCACAGGGGCTAATTCAATTGCACTATCTCCCGACAACGAAATGAAGGGCATAGTGGTCGGAGGAGATTTTAAAAAAGATACTGCTACCAAAAACAATTGCGTATTGTTTAGTTTGCTCCCGTTCAGCGTTCACAAGCCGAATATCCCACCTCATGGCTATCGCAGTTGCGTGGAATATATTACTGAAAACAAATTGATCTGTTGCGGCACTTCAGGAGTAGATATTTCGGAAGACGGAGGAATGAATTGGAAACTGATTTCGAAAGAAAGTTTTCATGTCTGTGCAAAAGCTAAAAAAGGAAATGCTGTTTTTCTTGCCGGGGCAAATGGAAAAATCGCGCAGTTAATAGAGTAAAAATGAAATGATATTTTATCCCCGCAATCAAACTATCTACCAATCTAAACAACCCCAATCATGATTTCAAAAGCAATTAAAACAATCGTATTCCTGCTGATCTCAAATAGTTTTATGACGATAGCCTGGTACGGCCATTTAAAATTCAAAGAATATGAATGGGGAAAAAACCTCGGGCTCGCCTCCGTGATATTAATCAGCTGGGGAATGGCTTTTTTCGAGTATATGTTCCAGGTACCTGCGAACAGAATCGGGTATAAAGAAACCG
Organism: Puia sp.; assembly: GCA_035499855.1. Taxonomy (GTDB): domain Bacteria; phylum Bacteroidota; class Bacteroidia; order Chitinophagales; family Chitinophagaceae; genus Puia. The sequence continues at coordinate 41,424 of DATJXY010000100.1, forward strand.
GAGGACCATTCAGTCTCGTTGAATTAAAAACGATTCAGGAAGCAATTACACTGATCGTTTTTATGATTTTTACATTGGTGTTTTTCAGAACAGAACGTATTGCCTGGAATCATATCCTGGGATTCATAATGATTGTAGGAGCCGTGTTTATTATTTTCAAAAAATGGTGAAGTACAAAAAGCGACGGAGACAAGGAATAATTCCTTGTCTCCGTGTCAAATAATAAAATTATCAATTTAAATTCCTGAAATCAACCGCTACCAGTTTACTTACACCGGGTTCCTGCATAGTCACACCATAGATCACATCCACACTATTCATCGTCATTTTATTGTGAGTGACAATGATGAATTGTGAATTTTCACTAAACTGGCGGATCATATTGGTGAACTTGCTCACATTGGCATCGTCAAGCGGTGCATCCACTTCATCCAATATACAGAATGGAGCCGGCTTGATCAGGTAAATGGCGAAGAGCAATGCTGTAGCTGTTAAAGTCTTTTCACCACCACTCAGCTGGGTAATAGAAGAAGGGCGTTTACCTTTTGGCTTAGCCATAATATCGATTCCGGTCTCAGCCAGATTTTCCGGATTCTCTAATATCAGATCAGCCGTGTCTTCATCAGTGAATAAAGCTTTGAATACTTTCTGAAAATTATCCCTCACCTTGCCAAAGGTTTCAAGGAATTGCTGATTTGCTGTTGCTTCCACTTCTTCGATGGTTTGCAAAAGGCCATCCTTTGCATTTACAAGATCGTTTTTCTGCTCAGTAATGAATTCAAATCTTTTTCTCATTTCCTGGAAAGCTTCAACTGCAGTGGGATTTACTTCGCCGATATTTTCAAGCCTTTTTTTCATCTTATCGGCTTTTTCCTGCAGCTCTTCAACGGGTGCATCTCCTGCTCTCGGCTGATCGAGGATATCATCCAGGTTGATTCTGAATTCAACATCCAGTCTTTCTTTCATTCCTGCCAATTGCAATTTCAATTCATTGATACGGTCTTTTATTTCGCCCAGCAAATGTTCAGTTTGTTCTTTGTGTTTTATTTTATGACGCAAATCAGTTTCTTTTTCACTCAACTGATTTCGCATATTGTAATAAGCCTGGTCCGCCTCATTCAACTTTTTTTCTTCTTCTTCTTTCTGATGCAATAAGCCCAGCAGTTCTGTTTCTGATGCATGAAGCAATTGCTGATTTTCAGAAATGCTTTCGATGGTTTGATTTAATTGTGAGAGATTAGCATCAATCTGACTTTGCAATTCATCCAGTTGCCGGTTCTTGAAATCCATTTCCTGTTTCAGCGCACCAATCCGGCTTTGCTGACGTGTTACCTGCAAGTTGAATTCATTATAATTTTCAAGGGCAGAATCATAATCCGTTTCGGCTGTTTTATAATCCTGTTCTGCTACATGTATTTTTTCGCGTAATTCATTAGCCTGACCACGCAATTGCTGCCATTTTTCACGCACTCCTTCGACAGAAGCCATTGTTTCCTGCAGACTCAGCTGCAATTCTTCCAGTCGGCCCTGAGAAGATAATTGCGAAGCATGCAGGTTTTCCATTTTATTCTGCAACGAGAAAACATGATTGATTAAATGATTGATATCATTCTGCGTCTGCTTAATCGCCTGCTCTTTCAATTGTTCATTATAACTGATCACTTCATTGTGCCTGGCCTGGATATCAATTTTCAGCCCAAATACTATTTTTTCCTGGGCTGCAATTTCATCGTTTAGTTTTTCTAAATTTTTTGCACGACCAATTTTCTTCCCTTCAAACAATCCTACACTGCCACCAGTCAATGAATATTTTCCTTTCACATATTTACCATGCTTTTCCAATACAATTGCCCCGTTCGAGGAACCGGAATCAAACCATTCAAGAGAAGGTTCATTCTCTGCAATAAATACATTTCCTAACAGGTGTTCAGCCAGCTGACGGTATTGGGAATCCACCTCGATCACACTAATGGCAGGGATCGTTCCTTCGGGAGCATGATGTCCGGGTTCATCAAAAACTGAAAATTTATCTAATAAAAAGAAATTGGCCTTCCCTTTTTTATGTTCATCCAATAAATGCACAGCCCTCAAACCTTCTCCCAGGTTATTCACTACATAATAATTGAGATAAGGATCAAGGACATTTTCCACTGCAGTGCGATACTCTTCCCTCACATAAATGATATCTGACAGGATGGGAGCTGTATGATTCCATTCAGGATTTTTATGCAGAAATTTTACGCTCTCGGGATAACCTTCCATCGAATCAATAAGGCTTTTCAGCAAATCATATTCATTCTTCCTTGCATCGAACTTTCGGTTTTCATCTGTCAGTAACTGACGAAGTTCTTCAAGTTTCTCCTGTGTCTGCGCTATTTGTTCTTTTGTTTTTTCATGATGTTCCTGCAGTTGGGTGAGATCTGTTTTTTTCATTTCCAGTTCATGCTCCCTGATTATTTTTTCTTCTTCCAGCTGTTTTATCTGGATCTCACGGCTGGCTTTCTCTTCTTCCAATTGCTGCATACTTTGTTCCAGGTTTTGAATGGAAGTATCAGCAATTGCAATATTTTTTTCAACCTCAAATTGTTGTTGCTGCACCTGTCCGCTTTCAGTACGCAATCCATCTATAGCTGCACGCTTTTGATCAAAAACCTGAAGCGATTCATCTACGGACTGTTTCAGTGATTCCAGATTGCCTTGCAATTCACTCAGTTTATTTTCTTCTTCCGTTGACTGCTGTCCGGTGAAGGCAACACTTTCCTGCAAACCCTGAACCTGTCCTTCGCTTTTTTGCAGGAATTCACGCGAACTGTTTTCTTTTTCCTGCAGGAAGTTCAATTTTTGAGAAATCAGGTTCTTATCATTTTCCTTGTTACGCAAATCCTGCACAAGTTGATTGAATGATTGCTGCATCAACTGCAATGATCTTTCACGATCTATAAATTCGGTCTTTTCTTTTTCAAGTAAAAGTTCCTGCTGTGCAATCTCTGCTTCGAGTTGAATCTTTTTATCCGTTTCGGTTTCCGCATGGCTGTTTAATTCCTTGTAAGTGATATTAAATCCTTCCAATGCAGCTTTTGCCAATTCAATACTCAGTTCACGGTATTCTTTTTTTATCTCGTTATATTTCTCGGCTTTTTTTGCCTGGCTCTCCAAACTTTTCAGCTGGTTATTAATTTCGAACAAAAGGTCTTCGATCCTCGCAAGGTCCTGCTCAGTGGCATCGAGTTTTTGACGCGCTTCTTTTTTTCTCGTTTTATAAATCGAAATACCTGCGGCCTGTTCCAGCATGCGGCGTCGGCTGTTATCCTTATCCTTGATGATATCATCTACCATCCCAAGCTCAATGATTGCATAACTATCGGTAGAAACGCCGGTATCCAGAAAAAGATTCTGAATATCCTTCAACCTGCATGAAACATCATTCAGGCGGTATTCGCTTTCCCCGCTTTTATAAAATTTTCGTGTAATGGTAACCGTATTGAACTCGGTTGGCAAAAGATTTTTTGTATTTTCAAAAGTCAGGCTGACTTCTGCGAGCCCGGAAGCCGAGCGGCTCCGTGATCCGTTAAATACAAGGCTCTCGAGGTTTTCTGAACGAAGATGACTGATTTTTTGTTCTCCGATGACCCAGCGAATACTATCTACGATATTACTTTTACCACATCCATTAGGGCCGATGATTCCAGTTACTCCTTCATTAAAAAGTATATGAGTTTTATCGGGAAAACTTTTAAAACCCTTGATTTCTAAGCTCTTTAATCGCACAGGTTATATATAATTTGTGGTCCGACAGCAAACCTACATTAAAATGCTTAATTCTCCTTTGTCCTGTTAATAAGTAGTGGATAGATAAAAAACCTGGTAAAATAATCAATCCGATAGTAAAATCCTCCCTTTTATCTTAACATCCGGTTGACAGCACTTAACACAAGATTTATAATTTACTACCTAACTTCAGGCGCAAACACCGCGCCGCATATGAGAAATGCTATACTTATCCACGCTATCTTATTAATTTCTGTTTCCTGCTTTTCTCAAACAACAAATCCTCCAAAAAATTATGATTTTAATGGGATTGATTTTCAAAAAATCAAGATCAGCAAAATAGAAAAAGAACAAAGAAAAATAAAAGATTCCCTTTCCAAAACAGCTTCGGCTGATTCCCTCGACCAGTTGCTTGAACTGGCACGCCAAAAAACAAGCAGCTTTGACGCAATCACTCTGGGGATTGGATTTCCTTCGGCCCAAATCGATAAAATCAACCATGAACTCTCGGCAAAAGGATATCCCCTGCTTTCTTCTGATTTCACGGAATTCCGGTTTGGGTTGATTCATAAGCAAAAAAGATGGATCAATGAATTCATGGCCAATATCAGCCTGAATCATAAATCAGAATTCAATCAAACAACCATGAAACTGATGGAAGGAAGTATCGGATATACTATCGGTTATGATTTTCTCAACCTTCCCCGGATTTGCATTTACCCTTTTGCAGGCTTAAATTTTCAGGGAGGGCAATTGACGATCGACCAGCAGAATAATAATTCTTCTGATCCGTCAACTCTGCTTGGAACTGCAGCCGACTATTCAAAGACCACAATTATGAAATACCAGCTCAATGGTACCACGGGAGCTGAAATGGATTTTTATATTCTCCGTCCGAAGAAAGAAAATGAAACGTATATAACTGCGGGAGCTTTTTGTGGCCTGTCCACTCTATTGATTGATGGAAAATATAAAGCTAACAATCACCATATCGACTATTACCCCGACTGGTCTTTCAGAAATACATATTGGGGGTTTTGTGTAAAAATTGGTGGCTAAAATAAATCTGCAAATGTGCAAATTTAAATTGTTTGATATGATTGATTTAGTAAGGTCTAAATACAATATCAATAAGTTCTATCCGCATATTTGCACCTTAACAATCAGTCATTCCCTTTGCGTGAAGCTCTTCTTCTCAGCTCAGTAATTGGCATATCTATTTGCCTGCCGATCGGTTTGCCATCCCTGTAAGTAATCACTTTTAACATAGAAGCTTCTTTTGGAATTGAAAGAGGAGAACTGTATTTGGGATAGAAATTATCCGGATGAGAATTGTCAAAGCTATAATAGATATCCAGTCCTTCTACTTCTGTTGAAAGCTCGACCTGCAGAGAATCGTTCGCATCCTTCTTTACACTGAATATGGGATCAAACATCGCCCTTGCATATTTTACTTCTTCGATATCCATTCTTCCGAAATTTGACTCCACTCTTTTTGCGAAATCATTCCAGTTCTTTTTTTCTTTGGGCGACCAGACAGATTCAGCGATTGCCAGACTTCTCGGCCAAAGCATATATTGCATATGCCTGGTATTATACACTTGTTCTGTCCATAAATTACCCTGACCTCCCTTGATATATTTTGGATCGACCCCGTCCGGAACAGGTTCGAACTGGTAGGTTGTTTTCAAACGCAGCGTTGCATATACCGGTGGCTCAATAACACGATCACTCTGCATATAATCCAAATAAACGAAAGTGGTGGGACTCATCACTACCTCATGTCCCTGCTTCGCTGCATCGATCCCTCCTTTTATTCCGCGCCAGCTCATCACAAGTGCATTGGGGGCAAGCCCTCCTTCCAGGATTTCATCCCATCCTATCACTTTTTTCCCTTTTGATTCAACAATTTTTTCCACCCTTTTTTCAAAATAACTCTGAACTTCTTCCTGTGTCTTCAAACCTTCCTTTTGCATGAGCTGTTTAACAGCATCACTTTTTTCCCAGAAATTTTTCGCACACTCATCGCCCCCTACATGTATATAATCGAATGGAAACAGCTGAGCCAGTTCTGTAAACACTTTATCGAGGAAAGGATAAACTTTTTCATTCGCCGGACAAAGTGTATTGTCGATGAGTGCCGTCATTCCCCCATTCCAGTTCATGATTTCTTCACCTGAACGTACCCGGTAGGTTTCAGCGCCCGGGGTACAGGATAATTCGGGATAAGAAACTATGGCAGCCAGACTATGACCCGGGATATCTACTTCAGGCATGATATTGACAAAACGATCTTTCGCATATTGCACCAGTTCTTTGATATCTTCCTGAGTATAAAATCCGCCATAGTCGCGTGGTTCATCAGCAGCAGGCGGATTAAATTCGCCAAAAGTTCCAACTCTTTTCACATTCCAGGCCCCTACCTGAGTAAGGCGTGGCAGACTCTTGATCTCGACCCTCCAACCTTCGTCGTCTGTCAGGTGCATATGTAACAAATTAAATTTGTACCTCACCATATTATCGATAAAATCCTTGACCTGTTCCTTGGTAAAAAAATGTCTCGATACATCCAGCATCAGTCCACGCCATCCAAAACGCGGATAGTCCGTAATTTCTACAGCAGGCACTTGCCAGACTATATTTTTTTGAGCAGTTTTGCTTTCGATTTCCTTTGGTAATAATTGCAACAGCGTTTGTACTCCGTAAAACAAACCTGCTGGCTGATTCGCTTTTATCAGCACCAGTTTTGGGGTTACGGAAAGACGATAACCCTCGGTTCCAATCTCCTTATCAATTATTTTATTTAACTCAAGACGTATGGAGGCAACCTGTTTCCCATTGCTGCTTATGTTGGAGCCTATTGCTATTGAGTTGGCCGCAGTCGGTACCGATAATTTCTGTTTTAAAATACTGCCTAATTCCTTCAGTTCAGCATTGGCAGGAATTTCGACGGTAATATCTTTCGGCAAAACAAAATGACCGGAATTTTGAATAATGTTGACCGGTTGCGGAATAATGACAAGGACCGGATCACTATTCTGTCCAAATGATAGTATGGCAATACAGCAGAAAAAGAAAAAGGAAAATGATTTTTTCATACAGCAGTTAGTATTTTTATTGATTGGGTGGTGAAAATAAGTACTTTTATTATGCAGGGGAAAAATTATTTTAGCGCTGTAGAGATGACTGTCGACAGCTCATTGGTAAAATATTTAAATTCAGGTAGTATTTCAAAAAAACTTACAGGATAATTCGGCAGTCTATCAACCGTCAACAGTCATCTAATTTATTACCATAAATTTTCCAAACAAATAATATCTTTACCATCCATTAACCTGCAAAAAAAATCCATATGAATACGTTTCTTGTCCCGATTGACTTTTCAGATACTTCGAAGAATGCTGCAAGATTTGCTGCTCATCTTTCTACCGATCTTGATGATGCAAATATTATCCTTTATCATGTGTATGATTCTGCCGAAGGCGGATCTGACAGTTCTCCGGTGGAAGGTAGTGAATATGATAATAAGGTTATTGCCGAACTGGCTTTGAAAAGCGTGAAGACAGAATTGTCATCGATTACCAGCGCGCGCATCACTTGTGTTGCAGAAGAAGAAGCGGATTTTGTGGAATGCCTGGAAAGTTATGTCAGACGCCATGATATACCGCTTATTATTATGGGGATTACCGGCCAATCAAGACTTGATCAAATATTTATGGGCAGCAATACACTTAAAATTGTCAATAAGAGAGTAGCGCCTGTTATCATTGTTCCCCCGGATGCACAATATAAATCCGACAGGAATATCATGCTGATCTCCGACTTTAAAGATGTCGAGAAAACAGTACCTATAGCACCTATCAAAGCAATTTTAAATTTATTCAAACCGTCCTTACACGTAGTGAATGTAGACAGCGATCATTATGTAGAATTAACGGACGAGTACAAGGCTCAACGTGCGAAGCTGAACAATATGATCAAAGAATTTAAACCTGAATATTATTTTATCCGACTGTACGATTTCATGGATGCGATCAATCAGTTTGTCATGGATAAAAACATCGACATGATCATGACCATTCCAAAAAATCATTCTTTCCTGTCGAATGTTTTTAAAACAACGCATACATCCAAACTGGCATACCATAGCCATGTTCCGATCATAGCAGTTCATTCGTAAAAAGAATCGTGAACAGAGTCAGACCGCAGGTTCCTGTTGACTCAGGCAATGAAAACTTCCCAGTCCCCATATGATTTCAGTTGAGTCGATGCCAATGGTTTCCCTGTCAGGAAAACATTGCCGGATAATGCGCAATGCTCTTTCATCATTTGCACTTCGATACGTAGGCACGATGACCGATTTATTGGCGATGTAAAAATTTGCATAAGAAGCAGGCAGCCGCTGATCCTGGTATATAACTGTACCCGGCATGGGCAATTCGATAATATTTAATTGCTTGCCATTGAGAAGTCGCATTTTTTTCAGATCGGAAAGATTCTTTTGAAGCAATTGATAATTCTCATCATTTTTATTTTCTTCCACTACTGTAATTACTGTGTCTTCATTTATAAATCTTACCGTGTCGTCAATATGTCCGTCTGTATCGTCTCCCACAATTCCTTCATCAACCCACAATACCTGATCCATTCCATAATAATTATACAGATACTGCTCGATTTCACCCTGACTTAACTGCGGATTGCGGTTTTTGTTTAAAAGACAGCAGGTGGATGTCATCACAGTGCCATCGCCATTGAAATCTACCGATCCCCCCTCCATAATAATACCGGGATGATAAACCGGGATCTTATATTTCGCCGCAATCAGGGTCGGAATGACATCATCCAGGTCGTATGGCGGATATTTATTTCCCCAGGCATTATAATTCCAGTCGACAATTACTTTTTTCTCAGCAGCTTTTGGATTGATAAGGAAGGCCGGACCATGATCCCTGCACCATGCATCATTGGTAGGATGAAAAAAAAACTCAACCTGGTCTAAGTTCACTCCTGCTTTTGTTAACTGATCAATTGCAAACGATTTCATCGGCTGATCATTAACGTTAATATTCACTTTTTCACCCTTTGTGAGCACTTTAATAAACTGACTGTAATAAGGATATATTTTATGAATTTTCCCGGGCCATGAATCTTCTTTATGCGGCCAGCTTAACCATGTAGCAACATGAGGGGCAAATTCGGCGGGAAAATAGTAACCGAGATCCTTAGGGAATTGCGAAGTCCGGAGTCCGAAGTGCCGAGATGTTTTTGTATTGTCGCTAGGATTCAACTTATAAAATTTTTAACCTAATTATTTTTTGAATTGATTTTTAGAATACCCTGACCAATCGGGCCCCGAAAACATCTCCGCACTTTTCTCTACTATTCGTCAATGAATCTCTTCGTAATCGGCTGGTAAGAGTCTATTCTTCTATCACGCATGAATGGCCAATGTGTTCTATAGCTATCCGTTTTTGCAAGATCAATTTCATGAACTATTACTTCTTCCTTATCATGAGAAGCCTGATAAAGAATACTGCCAAATGGATTCGCAATAAAAGAACCTCCCCAAAATTTCATGGCACCATTTTGTTCCAATCCCACCCTGTTCACACTTACCACATGTACACCATTCGCTACGGCGTGACTTCGCTGGATCGTTTGCCATCCATTGTATTGTTCGGTATTGGTCGCCTGGTCCTGAGCGGTAGCCCATCCGATTGCAGTCGGGTAAAATAAAATCTCCGCTCCCATCAATGCAGTAATTCTCGCAGCTTCCGGATACCATTGATCCCAGCAGATCAAAATTCCGATTGTAGCATATTTTGTTTTGAAAATTTTATATCCGAGATCGCCGGGAGTAAAATAAAATTTTTCGTAATAAGCAGGATCATCGGGGATATGCATTTTACGATATTTACCAAGGTAGGATCCATCTGCATCAAGTATCGCCGTAGTATTGTGATAAATGCCCTGGGTTCTTTTTTCAAATAGAGATGCGACAATCACAATATTCAATTCTTTTGCAACTCCGGATAGAATATCTGTAGAAGCACCGGGAATGGATTCTGCCAATTTGAAATTTTCATAATCTTCCACATCACAGAAGTATAAGGATGTGAATAATTCCTGTAAACAAACAATCTGGGCGCCAAGAGCAGCAGCTTCCCTGATTTTATCTACCGCTTTTTGCAGGTTAGCCGTTTTGTCTTTCACGCAGCTCATCTGCACCATCCCGATTTTAACTTTTCCCATAATAGAAAAATTCGATGAGATGCAAAAATACGGGGTTAATATGGAAATGTGAGAATGTGAAAATGTGGAAATCAAATACCGGAAATTATTTCCTTTGCCTGTTCAGGTACCAAAAAAAATGTAAGAGATATACGATAAAAAAGAAAGTATTAATCATCCATTTCCACATTTTCACATTCTCGCATTATCATCTTCCCATTTGTCTGAGAAAAGCAACATGCGAAGCAACGGCCAAATGCACTCTCGGATATTCAATATAAACCAGCCCATATTCCTGGCAGGTTTGCTTGACTATTTTGCTGATGGCAGGATAATGTATGTGGGATATTTTAGGAAATAAATGATGCTCGATCTGGAAATTTAGTCCGCCAACCAGCCAGCTCACCAATTTATTTTTGGTAGCAAAATTGGCAGTGGTTTTAATCTGATGGATTGCCCATTCATCATCCATTTTACCAGTATCCTGGATGGGAACAGGGAATGAAGTATGTTCAACCGTATGCGCCAGTTGGAATACGATGCTCAAAACAAAGCCGGCAACTGAACTGAAAATAATGAATCCAATTAGCCAGGCATTAAATCCAAGCAGGTAAATAGGTAAGCCAACAAATACAAAAGCATGAACCAGCTTAAAGGACCAAAATACAATGTGATCCATTATATTCATTTTTTTCAAAGGCATCGATCCCACTTTGTTTCTGAAATATTTTGTATAGTCCAGCAGGAAAACCCAAAAGATATATAATAAAGAATAAAGGAACCAGAAATAAAGGTGCTGATATTTATGCAGTTTATATTTTTTCTGTGTTCTGCTCATGCGCATCCATGGCTGGATATCGATATCATCATCGATTCCATCGATATTCGTATATGCATGATGAATGATATTATGCTTCATATTCCACATAAAACTATTTCCTCCCAGAATATTCAGAGAAAATGCTGCCAAAAAATTGACCCATCTGTATTTACTGAAACTGCCATGAGCTCCGTCATGCATTACATTGAAACCAATGGCTGCCACAAAACAGCCCATTAATGCACTTTCCAATATTGCCCAAATAACAGAAGGAGTAAAAAAAACAAGATGCACATAAAGAAATGTTACACCCAGCATTAAAATAACCGCTTTAATAAATAAACTGTAATTCCCTGTAGTGGATTTACCAACCTCTTCAAAATAAGCACTTGTCCTTTTCTTTAATTCATTATAAAAGGAATGAGATATATTGGAAAATTTAGGTATGCGCATGTAGAATAAATTAATGTCAATTAAAACAGGTGCAAGGTAGTTCATTCTGGCCGATCATTTTTGTTAAAATATGTAAAAGTCATTGCTTGATTGGGGAACTACTCCTTAACCATCAAACAATTAAGTATCTAACTGCACAAACGCATCAAAATTGCGCACACCGATCATTTTTTCAGTAATAAATCCTTCGGCATATGCAACTCCTATCATTTTGCCAAACATCTGGTGTCTCCCGATAATAGAATTGAGAAATTCAGGTGTGGAGATATAGGTTTGAGGTTCGTCTTTATCGTAAGAAGCAGAATAGAATTGTGATGAATAAGCCCTGATGGATTCAACTTTTCTTTCGAATACGGGTGTGATATCATAAACAAAAGAAGGAGGATAAAATCGATCCTGGATAAAATGAAATACATATTTCGGTCGCCAGAAATTCTGCGAAGTGCCATCATTATCGACCGTTTCTATTTTTCTAAGTCCGCTTAAAAAACAAGCGTCTTCAATCAGGTGCCCCGCTCTTCCGTGATCCGGATGGCGATCGGCCAATGCGCTGGCCAGCACAATCTCAGGACGATACTTTCGTATCGCTCTTATCAGCAATCGTTGGTGTGTTTCGTCATTCTTAAAAAATCCATCTGCCATTCCAAGATTCTCCCTCACATCCAGTTGCATGATGATGGCAGCTTTTGCAGCTTCTGCTTCGCGAAGTTCGGGAGTACCTCTTGTTCCCAGTTCACCTCGTGTAAGGTCGACCACTCCTACTTTTTTTCCCTCCGCCTTTTCCATCATTAAAGTACCAGAGCAACAGAGTTCCACATCATCCGGATGAACAGCCACTGCAAGAATATCAAGTTTCATTGTTTGTATTGAAGAAGCAAAAGTATTTGCAAATGCGCAAATGTGCAAATGTGCGGATGTGCCGTGTAGAAATTCCTTTTGGCTAAATCTATTTCGCTGCAAAGCTGGCAAAGACACGCATTTTAATAAAAAAACTGTTCTCCATTCGCACATTCGCACATTTGCAAATTTTCACATTGTTTTCGTAGCTTCGCACTCCGAAATTTATCCTTCGGATTCAAACGGGATAGAAGGGAAAATCTAAAAAACAATTATATGGCATACGATGTAGTGGTTTTAGGCAGTGGTCCTGGCGGCTATGTAGCTGCCATCCGGGCAGCACAGCTTGGATTTAAAACAGCAATTATAGAAAAAGAAAGTCTTGGCGGTATTTGCCTGAACTGGGGCTGTATTCCTACAAAAGCTCTTCTAAAAAGCGCTCAGGTATATGAATATATCAAACATGCGAAGGATTTTGGAATCAATGCGAGCGGTGATACAGATTTTCCTGCGGTAATCAAGCGTAGTCGTGGAGTGGCTGATAAGATGAGCAAAGGCGTTCAGTTCCTGATGAAAAAAAATAAGATTGACGTGGTGATGGGATATGGAAAGCTGAAGACAAAGGGTCAGATTGAAGTAACTGCAGCTGACGGAAAAACACAGCTTGTAGAAGCAAAACATATCATCGTTGCAACAGGTGGCCGTAGCCGTGAATTACCCAACCTGAAACAGGATGGAAAAAAAGTGGTCGGTTATCGCGAAGCAATGGTATTGCCCCAACTCCCCAAAAGCATGATCATTGTAGGAAGTGGTGCGATTGGCGTCGAATTCGCCTATTTCTATTATAGCATGGGAACAAAAGTTACCATCGTTGAATTTTTGCCACGAGTAGTTCCGGTTGAAGATGAAGAAATTTCCAAAGAACTGGAAAAAATATATAAGAAATATGGAATGGAAATTTACACGAATAGCGAAGTGACAAGCGTTGACACAAGTGCCAATGGTGTAAAAGCAAAAGTAAAAACTCCAAACGGAGAGATCACATTGGAAGCAGACATTGTGCTGAGCGCGATTGGAATTGCTGCCAATATTGAAAATATCGGTTTGGAAACATTGGGAGTAAAAACAGAAAAGGGAAAAATTGCGGTTGATAAATTTTACCAGACAAATATACCAGGCATTTATGCCATTGGTGATTGCGCTCCCGGACCGGCACTTGCACATGTCGCTTCAAAAGAAGGCATCATTTGCGTAGAAAATATCGGGTATAACGAGAAGAAATATGCGCATCAGCCGGAAGCGCTGGATTATAATAATGTTCCGGGTTGTACTTATTGCTCACCCGAAATTGCTTCTGTAGGATTGACCGAAAAACAGGCAAAGGATGCAGGCTATGAAGTGAAGGTCGGCAAGTTCCCGCTGAGTGCATCAGGAAAAGCTTCTGCCGCCGGACATACGGAAGGATTTATTAAAGTTGTTTTTGATGCAAAATACGGCGAGTGGCTGGGAACGCATATGATCGGATATAACGTGACTGAAATTATTATCGAAACGGTTCTGGGCCGCAAATTGGAAACGACCTATCATGAAGTCCTGAACAGCATCCATCCGCATCCAACTATCAGTGAAAGTGTGAAAGATGCGATTGAAGTGGCTTATGGTGAAGCGATCCATCTCTGATAGTTTTTTATTGCTTTTATACTGATTGCTTATCGCTTTGAATACTCAATAAGCAATATTCAATAAGTAATGTTTAGCAAGATGACCAAGGAATGGTGGATAAATTTCCATTCAGTGAACATTGATTATTGAGTGTTGAACATTGTATATTCCTCAGAATATACCACTGTGTTCCAATCTGATCCAAAACTGCTTTATCAATTTTCTTCTTAACTTTCCATTCATCAACAATTGAATTGACATGCCCGAAATTTCCATCTGGGAAAAAGAAAGTTTTTTTGCACCGCGAGATATCATCATCATCGGAAGCGGTTTTGTTGGTCTTTGGTCAGCTTATTACCTGAAAAAATATAACCCTGAATTATCTATCGCAATCGTGGACAGAGGCATTATTCCAACGGGGGCGAGTACCCGAAATGCAGGTTTTGCCTGCTTTGGAAGTGTTACCGAACTGATGGCTGATACAGCGAAAATGGGAGAAGATAAAATGCTGGACATCGTAGAAATGCGATTTAAGGGATTGCAAAAAATCAGAAAGATTTTTCATCATAAGGAGATTGATTTCAAAGAATCAGGAGGATATGAACTGCTGACTAATGCCCAGAAGACTGATATCAATCGTCTGCGTTCAGATATTGACTGGCTGAACCGCAAGCTTACAAAAATAACCGGCATGCCCAAGTCATATCATCTTGACGACAGGAAAATTTCTGAATTCGGATTTGCCAGTGTTGATCATTTGATCGAAAATAAACTCGAAGGACAATTACATCCGGGCAAATTGAGCCAGGCATTGCTTCGGTTGGTGGGATCGATGGGTGTTACAATCCTAAATGGAATGGAGATAAAAAGATTTGAGAATATAAATGGGAAAATTGAACTCCAAACCAATCATTCTTTTTCGCTTTCTGCCGACCGGATATTGATATGTACGAATGCATTTGCCAAACAATTGCTTCCTGAACTGGATGTAGAGCCGGCCCGTGGCCAGGTATTGATGACCTCTCCAATTCCTCATTTAAAATTCAAAGGAACATTTCATTTCGATGAGGGATTCTATTATTTCCGAAATCTCGGCGATTCGGTATTGCTCGGGGGCGCGCGAAATAAAGCTATAGAACAGGAACACACCTATGAATTATCGACTTCCGACAGTATTCAACAGGAACTGGAGCGTTTTCTTCACGAAGTTATTCTGCCTAATGAAAAATACACTATTGTTCACCGTTGGAGTGGAATTATGGGAATTGGCGCTGAAAAAAAGCCAATCGTCAAACAAATAACCGGCAATATATTTTCAGCTGTGCGAATGGCGGGCATGGGTGTTGCGTTAGCTCCTCAAATCGGAAAAACAATCGCCAAACAAATGTGCTGATTATATGCGAACCTGCATGGAGCAGACAGGGGTGCGAATTGAAGATAAAATGATAATACGCAATATTATCATTTACAATTTTACCAACTTGGTTACATTCCTGGTCTTGCCATCATCTGTCTTTATATAATAAATGCCTGCTTTGAGAGATGAAACATTTATCTGCTGCAAATGCTGATTAAGTCTTACAGTCATTACTCTTTGTCCCATTTCATTATATAACTCCACAGTAGAAATTGCAGACAGGCCATTGGAAATCTGAAGGTAAACGATGTCTGAGGCCGGATTAGGATAAATATGTATCCTTAAATCATTATCATCCTGGTCTTGCCGGGCTTCAAGTGGTGATGACTGTGATAAGGAACTGATGGCAGTAGAAGAAAGTAAAGGAAACCTTGGACCACCCGGTGCAAATAAAGAATGCATTCTTTCCTTCTGACCATTTGTAAACAGATTCATACAGGCATCATCTGTAAAATCCATAAAATTCATATACATATCACCGTTAGGTCCATTGGTGCAGCTGATTTTTGCAGTACCCGGGCAACCCCTGGTAGGCGCTTCCTGCGGAGGAGTATCGGCAACCTTATCATCCCCACAGTCGGCATCTCCCCAGGTATGAATCAGATTCAGCCAGTGTCCGATTTCATGAGTAGTAGTACGGCCGCGATTAAATGGTGCAGCAGCCGTTCCCACGGTTCCAAAAGCGGTATATTGGATCACGACTCCGTCATTTTCTTTAGGACCACCGGGTACACTGGAATAGCCCAATATTCCGGTCGATAAACTGCCGACCCATATATTCAAATAATTGTCACAATCCCATGCATCATCTCCTCCTGTTGCAGAAGATTTAATATCATCGTTGATATTGAAACTTAAAATCGTCGTGGACTTGCGAATAATACCAGTGGTTGCATATCCATGCGGGTCAATTTTCGCCAGGCCAAACTGAAAACCGCAATTTGCTGCTGATGCCCGAAAAAAAGATGGAGTCTTGACTGTGTCAGCATTCAATCTCTGGTAATCCTGATTTAAAACATCTATTTGAGACTGAATCTGTGCATCGCTGATATTTTCAGAAGAAGAATGATATATCACATGAACGACCACCGGTATTCTGATCAGTTCCGGTTCTTTTGTAGTTGAACTGGTATCTTTCTGCGAAGCTTTTCTAAGCAGCAGATTTCTGGTGAATGTCTCAATAGATGCAATCTTTGAGCTAAGCCCGGGATAATGCCTGATCATTTCCTGTTGATATTGCGCAGAATTACATTGCTGTTGCGAAACGGCCAGCAATTGTGAGAAGAGAAGCACCAGTATAGATAAAAATATTCTCATTGAAATATTTTCAACCAGTGTTTCACAAGTGGATCTTAAAGTTCAGAGGTATTGAATTCCACAAATCAATAAAGGGACATTGGAAATTGCATTCAGTCAACGGAGAGAGCTACACGAAGTCACAAAAGATAAACTAAGCTGAATCCGGGGTTATTTACAAGGAGATTGGCTCTTTACTGCCGCAGATACATTTAATGATGGGATATCACTTGGAGAAAAACACCTTGGAAGATGGTTTGCGCGGAGTGGTATACCAGATGATAAGCTGTTGTAAAGCAACGTATTTTTACGCATAAATCCAAATTTTTAAGGTAAAATTTGGATTCCTTCCGTGCGTTTGACAGCAGTGAACCTTAATTTTGCCCATCATTTGATAATTATGATCAAAAAAATCATTGCCCCTGTATCCATTATCGTCATTTTAATCTCCTGCAACAATAATACCACCGCCACATTGAATGATTCAGGATCAGACAATGGACCCGCAACACTTAATTTTTCTGTCCTCAATCAATACCCACATGATACCACTTCATATACAGAAGGATTACTTGTTCATGAAGGACAACTCTATGAAAGTACCGGTCATACTGATGGTGTTCCCAGCTCGAGATCATTATTTGGTCCGGTGGATTTGAAAACGGGTAAAATAAATCCCAAAGTAGAAATCGGCAACAAATATTTTGGGGAAGGAATTAC
>DATJXY010000101.1:0-31911 GCA_035499855.1 Puia sp.
ATGGATATGTTGATTGATCTCATAGAGTGAGAAAATAAAAAGCTCCTGCTTCCAACAGGAGCTTTTTTGACTAATAAATTTTTAAATTAAATAAAAAAATATATGTGTTTATATCAGTAAAATACATCCGATTTCATGAAATATCCCCTAATTTCGAATTGGATTTATATGAAGTATACATATTATAGTTTTTTTTAATTTATAATTTCATTAATTTGGCAGTTCCACAAGCAAACAAAGCTCTTCACCATCGGATAATGACTCCCTTGCGTGATTTTATCAATGACAGTAGGGCAACGGGTATATTATTAATAGGTTGTACTCTTATTTCAATATTTATTACTAATTCTTCAACAGAATGGTATAGAAACATATGGAATAATGAAATTCATGTATTCTCAAACTTTCATCTACCGGGATCATTTATAGAATGGATCAATAATTTTTTTATGGCTTTCTTTTTTGTTCTTGCTGCTACCGAAATAAAAAGAGAGCTATTGACTGGCGAACTTTCTTCATTTAAAAAAGCGATTTTACCATTTGGCGCAGCTTTCGGCGGCATGCTTGTTCCTGCTTTAATTTTTACTGCTTTCAATTTTCACACTAATTATTCGCACGGCTGGGGGATACCTACTGCAACTGATATTGCTTTTTCATTAGGTGCTGCTTCCCTTTTAGGAAAGAGATTTCCCGTGGGATTGAAAATATTGTTGATGGCATTGGCAATTATAGACGATCTGGGTGCTATTATTGTGATCGCACTTTTTTACGGCGGCCATATTCAATGGATTTATCTTGGATTAAGTTTATTGGTGTACCTGTCTTTATTAGCCTGCAACCGTTATAAAGTAAGATTTGGCATTTTGCAAATTGTTCTAGGATTTATTTTGTGGTATTTTATGCTTCAGTCAGGAGTTGAAGCTAGTATTACTGGTGTTTTATTTGCATTTGCGATGCCTGTAAATGCACTTGCTAAAATTGAAAAAGCAATACACAAATACGTAAACTTTCTCATTCTTCCTCTATTTGCTTTGGCGAACACTGCAATCCTTATCCCATCCAACGTTGTGCAATCACTGAATACCACCATCGGTCTTGGAATTATTTGTGGCCTTGTCATTGGCAAACCAGTAGGTATTTATCTTGTCAGTAGATTGCTTGTTGCATTCAATATTGCACACTTGCCTGGTAATGTCAGATGGAAACAATTATTTGGGATGGGGACCCTCGCAGGGATCGGGTTTACGATGTCGATTTTTACTACAATGCTTGCGTTTTACGAACCAGGTTTCCGTGATATCGCGAAGATTGCTATTTTAACGAGTGTTGTCGCATCCGTTGTGCTTAGCTATGTCTATTTTCGTGCAATTGGTACTATTAAAATTGCTAGACCTGTTGTTCCTGAAACTAGCCCAGAAGTTCAGCTTAATTTATCCTGATTTTGAAATAAGTCATTCCAAAAAAAAATCGTTTCTGTTTTAAGAAACGATTTTTTTGTGCGTATGTATTGATAAAATTATTTATTCTTGAATATTCTGACTTTGAATTAAACTAAAAGCAGGGTTCTTCTTTTTTTCTCTTCTCCACATATATAATGTCAGACCTCCGATCCATCCTATTGAGCCAATAAAAATTTTCAGGATATCCAGATATGACTGGTCCATCATTGCAAAATAATGTTGGATCTGGATAAAATAAGTATAGAAAACTACGATGAATAAACTTAACATAAGTGATCAATTGCAATGCAAAGATTATATAAAAAATATTGTAAAACAAATAGTTGAGATTCATTTGAACTGAATAAATCAATTATAAAAAAAAGTAATGTGTGTATTGAATCTATATAATAATGAATTTTACCGAATTTTTAATTATTTCTTCATAAGCAAGTCGTAGATCTATCAAAAAATACAACTTGGCAGCCCCAAAAAAAAGGAAAAGAAATTTCAAAAAAAACTAGATTTTTTTTGAAATTCCCTTATATGATTGCTTGTAATTTCAGGGATTTCGTTTTCGGGTCATTTATGAAAATCGAAATTGTAAACTTTTTCTTTTGAAATAAGCCAATATCGAATGCCGATATCTTTCAAAATTGTATTAGGCGGAGTTTCTTGCGGCATTAATGATACCAAAGGAGCAGCGGATGATCAGCTTTTCATATACATCTTTTAAAGGAGAACTGATCAGCGCTTTTTCTACTTTCCTGAATTTGATAATCGCATATTGTTGAATAGTACTCAAAGGCAAAACGATTCTTTCTCTCATTTGAATCGATAGTTGTTCCACCGGATAATCTGCCATCAGCTCGTGTTTACCTGATAATTTAAACAGGTATTTTTGGGTCAATTCAAATTCGTTATAAATCTTGGTCCAGATTTCTCCATATACAGGATGTTTTGAAAAATTTTCCGTGAGCGGGAAAAAGCATTTTTTCATAGCCATCTCACAGTTATCTATAAGCGTTTTAAAATAAAGCGAATTGTCATAAAGCTCTTTCACCTCTTTCCATTTTCCTTTTTTCTCCATTCCCTGTAATGCGGTTCCGACTCCATAATAACCGGTAACATTTTGTTTTAACTGACTCCATGAGCCAACATAAGGGATGGCTCTAAGGTCTTTCAATTCAAATCTGCCGGATCCGCTTCGTTTGCTGGGCCGGCTGCCGATATTTGTTTCACTATAAAATTGTAATGGACTCACTTCATTGAGATATTGCATGAAATAAGGATGTTCCTTTAATTCAGTATAACTGTCAAAACTTATATCAGCCATTTCCTGGAAAAGCTCTTCCTCATCCTGCTGTAGTGTTAATTTTCGTGAAGAAAAAAGATCGTTGGAAATGCCGGCATGTATCAATTGTTCAATATTGTATTGAGCAGAGTCGATTGTGCCAAAATTGGAACTCACTGTTTGTCCCTGTATGGTAAGTTGAATCTCTTTATTTGCGATGTTTTTTCCCATTGATGCATAAAACTTGTGAGTTTTGCCGCCTCCTCTTGCAGGCGGACCGCCTCTGCCATCAAAAAAGACTACATCAATTCCATATTGCTTTGAAACTTTAGTGAGTTCCTCCTTTGCTTTGTATATGCTCCAGTTGGCCATCAGGTATCCTCCATCCTTGGTTCCGTCAGAAAAGCCAACCATAATTGTTTGCGTGTGATTTCTTCTTTGAAGATGTTTCTTGTAGGTTTGATTTTCGTACAACTCTTTCATGATATCGGCGGCACGTTGCAAATCATCAACTGTTTCAAAAAGCGGGACAATATCAATATTCATTTCTTCTTTTTTCCATCCATTCAAGATGAATAAACTATAGACTTCTATTACGTTCAGAGCGCTATTACATTGGCTGATAATATACCTGCTGCAACCTTCCACACCGTTAAATCTTTGGATTGTTTTGATGGCGGAAATAGTTTGGATACTGTCCTTGACCAGCTTGTCTTCATATTCGTCAGGATTGATCTGACAGTTTAGTTCTGTGAGAAATTTGATTTTTTCATCTGAGGATAATGCGATAAAGTTTTCAGGAAATAATAATTTTTCTTTTTCTGAAATGACCCTAATCACTTTTGTATGTACAGAACTGTCCTGTCGAATATCCAAGGTGGCGAAATGAAGACCGAAAATATTTACCTTACTAAGAAGGTTGTCTACCATGTAAAGGAATAAACTGTTATGCTGGTAGATGAGGATTTCCCTGATTTGCTTCAAAGCTGAAATAATTTCGAGTGCTGTTAAATCAGTTTTGTGACCAGGTACAAAAATATTATTGTATAACTTCTCTTCCAGGTTAGTTAATATCGTGTCCACTCCTTTAAAAGTCAGTCTGCGTTTTAATCTTCTGACATCGAGATAATAACATTTGATGATTGCGCCTCTAAGCGCATCAGCTACTTTCAATGTGATATCGGCATTTACAAAAGGATTACCATCCCTGTCGCCTCCAGGCCAAAACCCCATTTTTATTATGGCATTATGCTCTGAGACGGCATCAGGAAATTGGCTTTTAAGAGAGGAAAGAATCCTTCCGGCTGCATGATAAAAAATATTTTCAAGATACCAGATCAGACTGATTGCTTCATCATAAGGAGTGGGCTTTTGTTTTTTAAGGAAGGGCGTTTTACCAAGCTGCTGCATGTATAAATTGATCTGGCTTGCATTATTTTCTATTACAGCTCTTGATAAATCATTTATTATACCCAATACGGGTCCCGGATAAAATTGGGTCGGATGAGCCGTTAATACCAAGCGTACAGAATAATCTTTCAACTTTGTTTTCAATTCATCTTCTTTATTGAATTGTATTACTTCCGACGAAAGATGTTTTAATGTTCCGGCACCTCCCATATCATTCACATCTTTAAATGCTGCATCTTCCAATGCATCGAACAGTACCACCTGCCTTTCCACATACTGAACAAAACGGAAAAGGATATCCGCTCTTTCCCTCTCATTGGTGTAAGTGGTATGCTTTTGGAAAAAATCCTCGATGATCTGTTCAGGACTTTGTTTTTTCTTGTATCCCTCTTCACAGAATGTTAAAAGCAGGGACAGCAATATCCCGGTTTTTTCAATCCGGTGAAAGGGAAGGGATGTGAACAAGCTATTATAAAGCTGAAATTTAATCCCTACCAGATTTTTGAATTGCTGCAACCCCCCTTGTGATGACTGGTAATTCATTAATACAATTTAGAAACGTTCAACGAATACTATGACAAGCAGCAATAAATAGAAAAGAGCCCTAAAATAATTCATTTTTATTAAAAATTTCTTCCTTTTTATTATTTTTTTCATAATATTCATTACCTTAGCGGCTCTTAATAGTGAAAATTGTTCCCTGTAAAAAAATATATTCATTTTCTTCTCCCTTCAACAGTCTTTTCAATTGCAGGGTTTTCCACTATTACTATTACAACAATCCGCTAAAGCGGATTACATCTTTCATATTATCCATCGGGCTTTGCTTCAATAAACGCAGATTTATTTATTCATCTTTTCTTCAATTAAATTAATATAATTCAATGCAGGTTTTAAAATTCGGAGGAACTTCAGTCGCTAATGCTGAAAACATAAATAAGGTCATAGAGATTATCAGGGAGTCTTGTAAAAAAGACCGGACGATAGTGGTGGTATCGGCATTGGGTGGAATCACAGATGCATTATTACAGTGTGGTATATTGGCAGCGTCTGAAGATGAATCATACAAAGAAAAACTTCAAGCCATTGAGCAAAGGCATCTGGAAACTGTCAAATCACTGATACCGATTACTCACCAGAGTAGTGCATTGAGTCTTGTAAAAAAACGTTGCAATGAGTTGGAAGATATCTGCAATGGTGTTTTTCTCTTAGGAGAATTGTCTGTCCGGACAAAAGATAAAATTCTCAGTTACGGTGAACTGTTATCATCGCAGATCATGTCGTCAAGACTTAAAACAATTGGAATCGAAAATGAATGGAAGGATTCTAGAGAGTTGATCAGTACAGATTCGCAATTTGGATATGCTGCAGTTGATTTTGAAATGACCAACAAAAAAATGAGTGCATTTTTCCCTGCTGTCAAAACAGGTTTATTTATTGTTCCGGGATTTGTTGCTTCAGACAGTCATGGTGTTACTACAACATTGGGACGTGGCGGATCTGATTACACAGCAGCCATTTTTGCGGCGGCACTTCAGGCCGACAGAGTTGAAATATGGACAGATGTATCTGGTATGATGACGGCAGATCCGCGACTGGTTTCAAATGCAAGAGTAATTCCTAATATCTCATATCAGGAGGCAATGGAATTATCGCATTTTGGCGCCAAAGTAATTTATCCGCCAACTATTCAACCGGTGATGTCTAAAAGCATACCTGTTTGGATTAAGAATACATTTGCTCCGGCTGACATGGGCACCCTGATCGAGAAAGTTGCTTCAAAAAATGGAAGTAGCATACGTGGCATTACGAGCATCAATCATATCGCTCTGCTGAGCCTGGAAGGAAGTGGAATGGTTGGTATCCCTGGGTTTTCTAAAAGATTATTTGAATCTTTATCAAACGAAAAGATTAATGTAATCCTAATTACGCAGGCATCTTCTGAACATTCTATTTGTGTTGGTGTCGAGGAAGCATCAGTTTCAAAAGCAAAAGAGATTGTGGATCGGGCATTTGACCACGAGATTAAAACCGGTAAGGTTGATCCGCTGGTGATCGAAAAAGGATTATCTATTGTTGCGCTGGTAGGGGATAATATGAAAAGCCACCCGGGGATTAGTGGCAAAATGTTCGGGGCGTTGGGAAGAAATGGAGTAAATGTGAGAGCCATTGCACAGGGCTCTTCTGAAAGAAATATCTCGGCAGTCATTGCGACAGCTGATGTAAAAAAAGCGATCAACATACTTCATGAAGAATTCTTTGAGACGACGCATAAGCAGTTGAACCTTTTTATTGCAGGTACGGGAAATGTTGGCAAAAGGCTATTGGAACAGTTAAAGCAACAATTCAATTATTTGCAGGAGCATCTTCGTGTACAGGTTCGCGTGATTGGCCTTGCTAACAGCAAGAAAATGATTTTTAATGACGATGGAATTGATTTGAGTCATTGGAAGAAGGCTCTCGAAGCGGGAGATAAAATGGAATTGCAAAAGTTTATACATGTCGCCCGTTCAAAAAATCTTCGCAATTCTGTTTTTGTCGATGTTACTGCCAATCAGGAAGTGGGAACATGCTATGATGAGCTATTGCAAAAAAGTATTTCAGTTGTGGCTTGCAATAAAATAGCTTGTTCATCACCGTTTGTTTACTATAAAAGACTCAAGAATCTGTCGAGGGAATACAATGCTTCTTTTTTCTTTGAAACCAATGTGGGAGCAGGCTTACCTGTGATCGGTACGCTGAATGATCTATTGAGAAGTGGTGATAAAATTAACCGGATAGAAGCAGTATTGAGCGGTACGCTCAACTTTGTCTTTAATAATTATGACGGGAAAAAAAGTTTTGCAAGTGTGGTACAGCAGGCACAGGATGAAGGATTCACTGAACCCGATCCCCGATTAGATTTGAGTGGAACTGATGTCATGCGTAAGATTATGATTCTTGCAAGAGAAGCCGGTGAAAAAATCGAGATGGACGATATCAGGAATAGTTCATTCATGCCGGAGTCCTGCATGGAAGGACAAGTGGATGAATTTTATAAGGCGATGGCAAAAGAAGAAGATCATTTTAAAAGATTGTTTACAGAAGCAGCTGAAGAAGGTAAAAAACTAAAATTTGTCGCCAAATATGAAAATGGTAAAGCGAGCGTAGGATTACAGCATATCAGTCCTGACCATGATTTTTACCATTTATATGGTAAGGACAATATAGTTTTGTTTTATACGGATCGCTATCCCATCCAGCCACTCGTAATTAAGGGTGCCGGAGCCGGAGCTGAAGTAACAGCATCCGGAGTTTTTGCCGATATTATCAGGGTAGCCAGCGTATAACCATGACTGTTTGCATGTAAGAGCTCGGTTCAGAGCAAATTCGATGGATAAATGATGTTTATGAATGAAATTGTAATAAAGAGTCCTGCTACTGTTGCAAATCTTGTTTGTGGGTTCGATGTATTGGGCATGTGTCTGAATGAACCTTGCGACATTATGGAAGTGAAGTTGCTCGACAGAAAGGAGGTAATTATTCGTAGTGCAGACGGGTACAATTTGCCAGCAGATCCGGCGCAGAATACGGCCGGGGCGCCACTGTTATCCATACTCGAAGAAACAGATCAGCAAATCGGTTTTGAAGTAACCATTAACAAACAAATTAAACCAGGTAGCGGGATTGGTTCAAGTGCCGCAAGTTCGGCAGGAGCTGTTGTGGCCGCCAATCATCTTTTGGGGAATATTTTTACAAGAGAGGAAATGGTCCGGTTTGCTATGGTCGGAGAAAAGGTTGCATCAGGTGTAAAGCATGCAGACAATATTTCTCCATGCATTTATGGAGGGATTACCCTGATCAGATCCATTTTTCCATTGGATATTGTTCCTATTCCATCTCCTTTGTTATACGTCAGCGTTGTTCATCCACAGATCGAGGTAAGAACTTCGGATGCGAGACAAATTCTCCGGAAAGAAGTTTTGTTAAAAGATGCTATCAGGCAATGGGGAAATATAGGTGGTTTAATAGCAGGATTTATGAAGAATGATTATGATCTTATTGGCCGTTCTATGGAGGACGTAATTATTGAGCCGGTTCGAAGCATGCTGATTCCCGGATTTGATGAAATAAAACAAAAATGCAAAAACGCTGGCGCATTGGGAGGAGGAATTTCAGGTTCGGGTCCTTCGATTTTCATGCTAAGCAAGGATGAGCCCACAGCAAATGATGTCAAAAATGTAATGCATGAAATTTATAACAGAATCGGATTGACACATCATGTGTATGTAACAACAATTAATCAGGAAGG
Source organism: Puia sp. (assembly GCA_035499855.1). GTDB lineage: Bacteria > Bacteroidota > Bacteroidia > Chitinophagales > Chitinophagaceae > Puia. Next base: position 8,435 of record DATJXY010000101.1, read on the forward strand.
AGTGAAAATAGAGAACAGAAAATAATCGATGCAATGGAATTCACAGATCTGGTTTATTCTACTCTTTTCTGAATTTTGAAATTTAAAATTAAGATGAATTATTATAGTCTCAATGGGCAGTCTCCAAAAGTAAATTTTAAAGAAGCAACCATCCGCGGACAGGCACCTGACAAAGGATTATATTTTCCAGAATTTATTCCGCAGATTAAAAATGATTTTTTTAAGAGTATTGATCAGCTTCCGAAAGAAGAAATTGCTTATGAAGTTATTCAGCCATATGTAGGCGACACAATTCCTTCCAATGAGTTAAAAAAAATTGTTTCTGAAACAATCAATTTTGATTTTCCACTTGTCAAACTAAGCAATCAAATTTATTCACTTGAACTTTTTCATGGACCTACATTGGCATTCAAAGATGTAGGTGCAAGATTTATGAGTCGCTGTATGGGCTATTTTACCAGGAATAGTGACCAGCAAATAACGGTGTTGGTCGCTACTTCCGGTGATACCGGAGGAGCAGTAGCCAGTGGATTTTATGGGGTTGAGGGAGTGAAGGTGGTAATCCTTTACCCTTCCGGTAAAGTGAGTGATGTGCAGGAATTACAATTGACCACGATGGGCAAAAATATTTCTGCGCTGGAAGTGAATGGCAGCTTTGACGATTGCCAGCAACTGGTAAAACGGGCATTTGCCGATTCCGGCCTGAATCGTGAAATATTTCTCACCTCGGCAAATTCTATCAATGTGGCGAGGTGGCTTCCACAACAATTTTATTATTTTTTTGCATATCAACAATGGAAATATAAAACACATCCGCCTGTTATATCTGTTCCGAGCGGGAACTTTGGAAATATTTGCGCCGGATTGCTGGCGAATCGTTCAGGCCTTCCTGTTAGACATTTTATAGCTGCCTGTAATGCCAATGACATTATTCCTTCGTACCTAAAAAACGGGAACTATCAACCTAAAAAAGCAGTACCCACTTTATCGAATGCAATGGATGTCGGCGATCCGAGCAATTTTGTTCGTGTACTTGAGTTGTTTCACAAAAAATTCGATGCCATCCGTTCATCACTGAGTAGTTATAGTATTTCGGATGATGAAACAAAAATCACTATCAAGCAAGTTTATACAGATCATCATTATATTTTGGATCCACATGGAGCAGTGGGTTACCTGTCACTGGAAAAATACCTGGAACAATTCCCTGACGAAAAGGGAATTTTCCTTGAAACAGCCCATCCGGTAAAATTTTATGATGAGGTTGAACCGGTTATTCAGAAAAAGATAGAAGTTCCGGATTCGGTTCAGGCGCTCTTGAACAAAGAAAAAAAGCGCATAAAGATGTCAGTTAGCTATGGGGATCTGAAGGATTATCTCCTGTCTGCAAAGTAATTTCCATCCTTCCCAAATTCCTAATTTTTTACTCTTACTTCAGAAGCTATTTATTTTAAAAATTATATATTAAAAAAGGGTTTTAGGCGTTTATATTTTGTCAATCGCTATCCTGTCAAAAACCCAGCCAATGAGCATTTTAAAGCTTTCCCTGACTGCTCTAGCTTTGTCATTTTCTTATCTTTCTTTTTCACAGGCTATTTGTGGTTTTGATCCGATTCATCATAAAAAGATGAAGGAAGACCCTGTGTATCGTCAACAGATGATCAATTATGAGAATAATCTCAGGAAATATATTCAGCAAAATAATCTTAGCCCTTCAAAAGAAAAACAGAAAATACTAAGTGGCCCTCCTTACACCATTCCGGTTGTAGTTCATGTTGTGCATACTGGCGGCGCTGTTGGAACGATTTATAATCCCACTGATGTACAAATCCAGGGAGTCATCAATTATCTCAACCAGGTTTATGACGGAACCTATCCCGGAACGGTTGGGGCAGGGGATTTACAAATCCAATTTGTGCTTGCTCAACGCGATCCGAATTGCAATCCTACAAATGGCATTAACAGAATAGACGGGTCAGGAATTGCAAATTACATTTCCGGAGGGGTAAATGTGAAGACGACGGTTGGTACAGACGAGATCAATGTAAAAAATCTTATTCGTTGGGATCCCACTCAATACTACAATATTTGGGTCGTTGATAAGATCGACGGCAATGACGGAACTTCCGGAACTTTTATTGCAGGGTTCGCTTATTTGCCCGGAGGAAATCCTAATTACGATGGAACCATAATCCTGGCAACACAAATGCAATCAGGACAGAAAACACTTCCGCATGAACTCGGTCATGCATTTAGTTTATATCATCCTTTTGAAAATCCCAGCGATCCGAGCGGAACTACCTGTGCGTCCAATACGGATTGTACTGTTGACGGAGACCAGGTATGCGATACGGATCCGATTACAGAGCCGGTCGGATTTGTTTGCAGAGCCGGAACCAATCCATGTACCAGCACACCTTATAGTATCAATACCGAAGACAATTACATGAATTATACAAATTGCAATACTCTTTTTACGGCCGGACAAAAAACAAGAATGCTTGCATCGGCTGCCAGTGTCAACAGGCTCAGTCTTTCTAATTCTTTGGGAGGAACCCCGCCAAATTCGGGATCAACCACCTGTATACCTAAAATCGACTTTGAATTGGACAACAGTCAGGTAACGGAAACAACTGCTGGGAGTTCGGGATGCAGGGCATATAAGGATTATTCATACAATATGGTGATCGGGAATAATCCATCTATAACGGCAACGGCTACCCTAAGCGTAGTTTCGGGAACGGCAACGGAAGGATTGGACTTTGATATCACGACAAATGGAAGTTTTGCATCACCTAGTAAAACACTGACATTTCCTGCAGGATCAAATTCATCTCAATCATTCACTATCCGCATTTATGATGATGCCAGTGTGGAAAATACAGAAACATTTACATTGGGCTTTATAGTTAACAGTGGTGGCGGAAATGCAGTCATGGGAGATGGGAGGACAAATCTCACAATTACTATTTACGACAACGATGCTGCACCGCTTGCAGGTACAACTACAGGGACGGTAAATATCGGGACTGCAGCATTTGGTTATGTAGTTACTCCTTTTGATGCCACGCAACAATCTCAAAGAGTTCAATTTCTTTACAAGGCTTCTGAATTAACTGCTGCCGGAGTTCCTGCCGGGAGTTTGTCAGGAATTGCATTGGATATAGCAAGCAAACTCAGTACGAGGAGTTTCACAAATATGAATATTAGTCTGGGTACGGCTACCGTGAATTATCTTGTGAATGGTAGTGTCACTCTTGGTTCTTCCATGACTGTTGTAAAAACACTTGCATCTTATAATACAACAGCAGGTTGGAATAATTTCACATTTGATGCGCCATATACATGGGATGGAACCAGCAATCTTGTTGTAGAAATATGTTATGATAATGGTACGGCTTCTGCAAGTGATGCAGGCGATCTGGTTGCATTTTACAGTGACGGAGGAACAAATTCCCAGGGAAACCTTTTCTTTCAGGATGGAGTGAATTGTTCGCAGTCATTCAGTTCCGTGACTTATGCTCCCTTTGGCCGGAAGCCGATTATAAAATTAACTTACGGAATACCCGGCACTGTTGTTGAAACCACTCTGAATTCTTCACAACAGCAATATCTAGGCGCGAATTCGGACATCTATTTTTATGATCAATCCAATAACCAGTTAATGGCCCGCATACAAAACCAGAGCGCTTTCGATTATGGATGCACGCAAGTAATCCTTGACCGTGCTGGTACGAATGCCACTCAGTTTTGGAATAATAATACTGCGAATTATTTAATGGATAAAACATTCAGGGTATTGCCAACAAATAATAATCCGTCTGGCAGTTATATCATCACTTTATATTATACCCAGGCAGAAATAAATGGATGGCAAACAACCACCGGACAAAGTCTTGGCAATATTCAACTGGTAAAAACAACAGGACAAATATCATCAGTCACACCTTTAAATCCCACCGGAGGGGGGACTGTCGTTATTGGTACTCCGGCAATCAGCACATTGGGTACGAATACGGGGCTCAGTTATAATTTTACAACCGGATTCTCTGGTTTTGGAGCGGGTGTTGTTGGTGTTGCATTGCCTATTTCCTTATTGGATTTTGAAGGAAGATTAGGAAATAAAAATGTTTTATTGAACTGGAGTACGGCTTCAGAAGAAAATAGCAAAGGATTTGAAATAGAACGTTCTTATGATGCAGTTCATTTCGGCAAAATAGGTTATGTTGAAGCAGTGGGGAATAGTTCATCTCCAAAAAATTATTCTTTCATTGATCCCGATATTGCGCAGGAAAATAATTATTACCAGCTCAAACAAATTGATCTTGATAACAAATTTGTGTTAAGCAAAATAATATTGGTCAAAGGTCTGTTTGCAAATGTGTTTAAGATACTCAACAATCCTTTTACGAATTATATCGACATACAATTTGGAGAACAGGTAACCGGAAAAACACAAATAAGATTATTGGATATTACTGGAAGAGAGTTGTTGCGGAAGACTTGGGAGGCATCCGGGCTTTCTACACTACGCATCGATCTCTCACAAAAAAATATTGTTGCAGGTGTTTATTTGCTGGAAGTGACTTTCAATAATAATCAAAAGCATGTTGAAAGAGTCGTCCGGCAATAATCCGGAAAAAGCGATTTCATTCTTCAAAAAAAAGCCATCCGCCTTAGGCGGATGGCGCGTATTGTTCATCAGTTAGCGAGTTATTCAAATTTCAGGTCGAGTCCTAATCCTCTCAATTCATGCACCAATACATTGAAAGATTCAGGAATACCTGCTCTTGGAATGCTGTCACCCTTGACAATTGCTTCATAGGTTTTTGCACGGCCAATGATGTCGTCAGATTTTAATGTCAGCAATTCCTGGAGTATGTTGGATGCTCCATAGGCTTCTAATGCCCATACTTCCATTTCACCAAAACGCTGACCTCCAAACTGTGCTTTACCTCCCAGTGGCTGTTGTGTGATGAGACTGTAAGGTCCAATGCTGCGGGCATGCATCTTGTCATCCACCATGTGGTGCAATTTTATGATATAGATAATACCCACGGTAGCTTTTTGGTCAAAACGTTCACCGGTTTCTCCGTCATACAGGTATGTATGACCGAAACTTGGCAGACCTGCTTTTTCTATATGTTCAGCGATTTCATCTACAGATGCTCCGTCAAAAATCGGAGTCGCAAATTTCAATCCCAATTTTTCTCCTGCCCAGCCTAATACGGTTTCATAAATCTGTCCCAGGTTCATACGTGAAGGCACACCCAAAGGATTCAATACAATATCCACCGGAGTTCCATCTTCCAGGAAGGGCATATCTTCTGCACGCACGATCTTTGCAACGATTCCTTTGTTTCCGTGACGACCAGCCATTTTATCTCCCACTTTCAATTTACGTTTCACGGCTAAATAAACCTTTGCCAGTTTCAATACACCGGCAGGCAATTCGTCTCCGATAGAAACGTTGAATTTTTCTCTTTTATATCTTCCCAGCTCTTCGTTGTACTTGATATTGTAATTATGCAATAAAATATTGACCAGTTCATCAGTCTTTGCATCGGTTGTCCATCCCAAAGGATTTACATTCAGATAATCAATACCTGCCAGGTTTTTAGCAGTGAATTTTGCACCTTTCCCGATCTGAACTTCACCGAAATTATTATTAACTCCTGCGGAAGTATGATCTTTTAATAAGACCTGCAATTTATTCACCAACACCTCCAGCAGATCGGCTACATTCTTCTCATGCACTTTTTCAATCTTTTCAAGAACTGCCTTCTCGCGCATCTTTGCATTCTTGTCTTTTTTTGCGCGCTGGAATAATTTTTTATTGATGACCACACCTTCAGTCCCGCTTGGAGCTTTCAGTGATGCATCTTTAGCATCTCCGGCTTTATCACCGAAAATTGCACGCAATAATTTTTCTTCCGGAGTAGGATCACTTTCTCCTTTCGGCGTGATCTTACCAATCAATATATCTCCTTCCTTGATCTGAGCTCCGACACGGATAATACCATTCTCATCCAGATCTTTTGTTGCTTCTTCAGAGACATTCGGAATATCAGGAGTTAATTCTTCTTCACCGAGTTTTGTATCACGAACTTCCAGTTCATATTCAGAAATATGTACTGAAGTAAATAAATCTTCACGAACTACTTTCTCACTAATAACAATGGCATCTTCGAAATTATAACCCTTCCATGGCATGAAAGCTACTTTCAGATTACGTCCAAGAGCCATTTCTCCATTCTGTACTGCATATCCTTCAGTAAGGAAGTCCCCTTCTTTTACACGTTGTCCTTTCTTTACTGCAGGTTTAAGGTTGATACAGGTTTCCTGGTTTGTTTTAATAAACTTGGTAAGTTTATATATTTTCAAATCGTCTTCGAAACTAACCAGCTTTTGCGTTTCATTTCTTTCGTAGCGGACATGAATTTCATTTGCGTCCACGAATTCAACTACACCTTCACCTTCTGAATGAATTTGTATGCGCGCATCGCGTGCAGCTTTTGCTTCCAATCCTGTACCAACGATTGGCATTTCGGGACGGATAAGAGGTACTGCCTGGCGTTGCATGTTCGATCCCATCAGAGCTCTGTTGGCGTCGTCATGTTCGAGGAAAGGAATCAAGGAAGCGCTCAGACCAACAATCTGGTTGGGTGCTACGTCCATAAATTCAACTTCATTCTTTTCGAGAATGGGGAAGTCGCCGGTTTGTCGTGAAACAATTTTTTCTTCTACGAAATTACCTTTATCATCCAATGGCACATTTGCCTGTGCAATCTTTGCAATATCTTCTTCTTCAGCACTCAGATAAGTCAGTTTTTTCATGTCTACCTTGCCTTCGTGCACTTTGCGATAGGGGGTTTCGATAAAACCCATTTCATTAATCTTCGCATGTACACAAAGAGTAGAAATCAAACCGATATTCGGTCCTTCCGGTGTTTCAATCGTACACAAACGTCCATAATGTGAATAGTGTACGTCACGCACTTCAAAACCCGCTCTTTCCCTACTCAATCCGCCGGGGCCAAGCGCTGAGATACGACGTTTATGTGTGATTTCACTGAGAGGATTAGTTTGATCCAGGAACTGCGATAACTGAGATGTCCCGAAGAAGGAATTGATGACAGATGAAAGAGTTCTTGCATTGATCAGATCTACCGGAGTAAAGACTTCGTTATCGCGCACATTCATACGCTCACGAATGGTTCTTGCCATACGTGCCAAACCAACACCAAACTGTGCATATAATTGTTCACCTACTGTGCGAACACGGCGGTTGCTCAGGTGATCGATATCATCTATTTCAGCTTTTCCATTGGTAAGACGGACCAGGTATTTGATGATTTCAATCATATCTCCTTTGGTCAGAGTTTTCTGATCGAGTGGGAGATTGAGATTGAGTTTGCGGTTGATCTTATAGCGACCTACTTCACCGAGATCATACCTCTTATCGCTGAAGAATAATTTATCAATGATTCCTCTGGCTGTTTCGTCATCCGGAGCATCGGCACCACGCAATTGACGATAGATATGTTGTACAGCTTCGAGTTCACTGTTGGAAGTATCTTTATTCAGTGTGTTATAGATGATCGCATAATCTCCACCCACATCTTCTTTCTGGATGAAAACGCTTTTCGCATCCATATCAACTACAAGACTGATTGCTTCTTCATCAAGGATGGTATCACGTTCCAATACGATCTCATTACGCTCGATAGAAACTACTTCACCCGTATCTTCATCGACGAAATCTTCTACCCAGGTCCTGAGAACTCTTGCAGCCAGTTTTTTGCCTATATATTTGTGCAATGTTTTTTTATCAACCTTCACTTCGTCGGCCATACCAAACAGTTCCAGGATATCCTTATCTGTTTCATACCCGATCGCACGCAAGAGAGTTGTTACAGGGAATTTTTTCTTTCTGTCAATGTAAGCGAACATCACGTTATTGATATCCGTTGCAAATTCCATCCACGCGCCTTTGAAAGGAATCACTCTTGCGGAATAAATTTTTGTTCCGTTAGGATGAATAGATTGACCAAAAAATACTCCGGGAGAACGATGCAGTTGAGAAACAACAACACGCTCCGCTCCGTTGATAACAAAAGTTCCTCTGGGAGTCATGTAAGGGATGTTTCCAAGGAATACGTCCTGAACTATGGTCTGGAAATCCACATGCTCTTCGTCATTACAACTCAAACGAAGTTTGGCTTTCAGAGGAACAGCATAAGTCAAACCACGTTCCATACATTCCTCAATGGTATATCTGGGAGGATCGATAAAATAATCCAGAAATTCCAGCATGAAAATATTCCTCGTATCGGTGATGGGAAAATTTTCCTTGAACACTTTGAACAAACCTTCGATATTGCGTTTGTCGGGAGTGGTTTCTAACTGGAAAAACTCTTTAAATGATTGGATCTGTACTTCGAGAAGATCAGGAGTTTCAGCAAGATGTTTGATTTTACCAAAATTGATCCTGTTGTGCAACTTTGTTGAAGACATATTAATAAATCCGGTTTTATAAATGTTCGAACATTAAATCGCCTTAAGCAGAAAATGCCCTGAGAATCTATTCAATTCCCAAAGGATTGATTTTTACCGCGTTATATATTGCTAACTGCTTTATAATTAAACCTTTAGAGCAAACGGAGGGCAAAGGTATAAAATAAAGACGAAAAAACAATAAATCTTATCTCCCCTTTACCAACAAAATAACCCCGGATTAACCGGGGTTACGAAGGATTTATTCAGAAAGAAATTATTGAATTTCTACTTCAGCGCCGGCTTCTTTCAGTTTTGCAACCAAAGCATCGGCATCGGCTTTGCTAACCCCTTCTTTTACTGGTTTTGGAGCTCCATCCACTAAATCTTTAGCTTCTTTAAGGCCCAATCCAGTTAAATCTTTCACGATTTTAACAACGTTTAGTTTGTTTGCACCGCCGCTTTTCAAAATCACATTGAATGATGTTTTTTCTTCAGCAGCAGGTGCAGCACCACCGGCAGCAGGACCAGCAGCAACGGCAACAGCGGCAGCTGCAGGCTCAATGCCATATTCTTCTTTCAGGATTTTTGCTAATTCGTTAACTTCTTTTACAGTCAGGTTGACCAACTGTTCTGCGAATGTTTTTAAGTCTGCCATGATTTGAAATTTTTTCCGCCTTCATATCAGCCAATGCAGATCCGGCGGATGGTTTAAAAAAATTTTGCCTTTATTTACCCTCAGGCCTGGGTTTATATGAATGCCTAACGCTAAAGGCTAAACGCTGAATGCAGCGTATTGTGTTTAGCGCTCTGCTTTATTCCGGTTTTGCTTTTGCTCCTACAGCCTGGACAAGACCCGCAAGTTTACCACCTGCATTCAGACCGCTCATTAAATTTTTAGCTGGTGATTGCAACAGTCCGATGATTTCACCAATGAGATCCTGTTTGCTCTTCAACGTTGAAAGTACTTTCAACTGATTATCGCCGGCAAACACATCGCCATCGATAAAAGCCGCTTTCAAAACGGGTTTTTCCATATTGCCTTCCTTACGGAAAGAGCTGATGATTATCGCCGGCTCTTTTGCACTTTCGGAAAACAAGAGGGCAGTTACTCCATTCAGAGATTCGTACATTCCGGCATATTTCTTATCGTCGATATTTTCAAGAGCTTTTTTGATAAGCGTGTTCTTAGCTACTTTCATTTCTACTTTCTTATCGAAGCAGATGCGACGTAGTTTACCAACCTGTTCAACTGTCAATGATTCAGTATTGGTAACATAAAAATTATTATACTGGGAGAACTTGTTTTTCAACAGCTCTATTACTTCATTTTTCTGTTCCTTAGTCATAACTTTTTATTTGTTGGTTGTCTTATCAACCGTTATATGAATCATTCAATCAGTGAACAAAAGTTTTTGTATCAATTGCAATACCCGGACTCATGGTGCTGGCCATGAATACACTTTTCAAATAAGATCCTTTTGCTGTTGCGGGTTTGGCTTTGATAATTGCATTAATCAATTCCTGACTGTTTTCAGCAATTTTTTCAGGTGTAAAACTGACGCGGCCGATAGAAGCGTGAATGATGCCTGCTTTATCAACTTTGAAAGCAATTTTTCCGCCTTTAACTTCGTTTACAGCGGCGGCAACATCATTGGTAACAGTACCTGTCTTTGGATTTGGCATCAGGTTACGGGGGCCCAATACTTTACCGAGCTTACCGATTTTCGGCATTACTGAAGGAGTAGCTACGACAACATCCACATCTACCCAGCCACCCTCAATTTTTTGTATGAACTCGTCCAATCCAACGAAATCAGCACCTGCAGCTTTTGCTTCTGCTTCCTTATCCGGCGTACAAAGTACCAATACCTTTTTTGTTTTGCCTGTTCCATGTGGAAGACTTACAGTGCCACGTACTGACTGATCCGCTTTTTTGGGATCAATTCCAAGGCGTATATGTAAATCTACGGATGCATCGAATTTAGTAGTATTCACTTCCTTTACCAGGGTTGAAGCATCTTTAAGAGTATAGGCTTTATTTTTATCTACTTTGGCAGTAGCGATTTTTCTTTTTTTTGTGATAGCCATTTCGTAATAATTTTCTGGTTTACTAATTATTTATCCCAAGGGGCTTTTCCATCAACATTGATACCCATGCTGCGGGCGGTACCTGCTACCATGCGCATGGCACTTTCGACAGTAAAGCAATTCAGGTCAGGCATTTTATCCTTCGCAATTGCTTCTACCTGTGCCCAGGTAACTTTTCCAACCTTATTACGATTTGGTTCCTTAGAACCACTCTGCAATTTAGATGCCTCTAACAGCTGAACCGCAGCCGGAGGAGTTTTGATAATAAATTCGAAAGATTTGTCAGAATAGACTGTAATAACAACGGGAAGAACTTTTCCCATCTTGTTTTGGGTCCTGGCATTGAACTGCTTGCAGAACTCCATGATGTTAATACCCTTAGAACCCAATGCAGGCCCAATTGGAGGTGCAGGATTGGCCTGGCCACCTTTGACCTGCAACTTGACGAAACCGGTAATTTCTTTTGCCATGTTGCTACTTTTTTGGTGTTAACGTCCCACTTACAGCGAGACTCCCAAACACTGTTCCGCATGAGCGGATATAATAAGAACTTTCTATTTGGGGATGCAAAATTAGGCTAAAATTGTTTCTGCACAAATATTTCAGCATTTTTTTTGGAGAAGCTCTTTTCAGATCAATAAACAGCATGGCATTTGCAAAAATGCTACCCGATTAAAGGGAAAAAAGCCAGTACATTCATTTATTGAGAAAATTGTCTTCCATTTTTTTCTATTTGAATTTTTCTGACTAACTTTTTGGCACAATCTCCATTTGTTTCTTATAACAACTAAAAATTCTTTACAAACTATGGCAAATTCAAAGAAAAAAGCAGTTAAAAAAGCTGTACGAAAAAAAATAGCAAGAAAAGCAGTTAAAAGAGCAGTTGCAAAGAGGGCTGTTAAAAAAGCTGTACGCAAAAAAGTAGCAAAAAAAGCAGTGAAGAGAGCAATTGCAAAAAAAGCAATTAAGAAAAGAATTGTAAAAAAAGCAGTGAAGAGAGCGATTGTAAAAAAAGCTGTCAAGAGAGCAATTGTAAAAAAAGCTGTCAAGAGAGCTGTTGCTAAAAAAATAATTGCTGCTGTTGCCCCTGAAGTATTCACTCCTGCTCCAACTCCTCCTTCCGAACCAACAACATCGGAAAACTCTTCCGGTAGCGCTTTCTAATTTAATCAGGATCATTGCTCCAAAATATTAACCCTCCTTTATGTGGAGGGTTATTTGTTTCAAGCAACCAGTTTTTTGCAAAAAAAATATCAGGAAATTTTTTCCACCTGCATGTAGTTGAGTTCTACCGGTGTGGAACGACCGAAGATTTTTACCGTTACTTTCAGTTTCTTTTTTTCATCGTTTACTTCTTCGATGATGCCATTAAAATCATTGAAAGGTCCTTCGATGATTTTAATTGTTTCTCCTATGATAAATGGTTCGCTCATGCTGATGCCGCCGGATTCAGCCATTTCATCCATTTTGCCCAGCATTTTATTCACTTCTGCTTTGCGCAAAGCGATTGGATTTTCTTTTCCAAGGAAATGAATCACATTCGTTGTGTTTTTGATCGCATCTCTCAAATCATCACCGAGTTTTCCTTCTATCACTTCAATCATGACATATCCGGGATAATAGTTTCGTTCCCGCATCACTTTTTTCCCATTCTGCACTTTATAGACCTTCTCTACCGGCAGAAAGACCTGTTTAACGATTTCTCCCCATCCTCCGCGCGAAATTTCTTTGTCAAGGTATTCTTTTACCTTACGTTCTTTGCCGCTTACCACGCGAAGCACATACCATTTGGTTTCCTTTTGACTCGTGGTCTGATTCGTAGCCTGATTTGTAGTTTCCATTATGAGAATAATGAATAAATAAATTTTAAAATGGTGCTGGAAAAAATATCCATCACATAAACAACAATAGTAATCAATAAAGTCGCTACCAGCACTATGACGGTAGATTGTTGTAATTGGGTCCAACTCGGCCAGGTTACTTTTTCCATTAATTCCTTGTAGGACTCTCTGAAATAAATTGAAATCTTATTCATAATTGATGAATGTGTGAATGTTTGAAATATGAGAAATTTGTGAATGAAACCTTAGTTTTCATATTTCCACATTTTCAAATTTCCATATTTTTTCGCACGGGCACTAGGATTCGAACCCAGATCTAAGGTTTTGGAGACCTCTATTCTACCATTGAACTATGCCCGTAAAAATTTATCGTCTAAAGTGCGATAAATCAGAACTTCTTATTAGAAACAAAGTACCTGAACCAGGGGTCCAAGTACTTTGCAAAAATATGAAAAGCTTCCCAAACTCTCCAGACGGAGCGTATTGAGGAACCTATTTTAAAATTTCAGTAACCTGACCAGCGCCTACTGTGCGTCCGCCTTCGCGAATAGCGAATTTCAATCCTTTTTCCATTGCTATCGGAGCGATCAGTTTTACTGTCAGTGAAGTATTGTCGCCAGGCATCACCATTTCAGTTCCTGCTGGCAATTCAACTTCACCCGTTACGTCTGTAGTACGGAAATAGAACTGAGGACGATATTTATTGAAGAAAGGAGTATGACGTCCACCTTCTTCTTTGCTCAATACGTATACTTCACCTTTGAATTCTGTATGTGGCGTAATAGATCCGGGTTTGCAGATAACCATACCGCGACGTATATCTTTCTTTTCAATACCGCGCAGCAACAGTCCAGCGTTATCTCCGGCTTCACCTTCATCAAGCAATTTGCGGAACATTTCCACACCTGTTACAGTAGAACCAAGCGGCTTTTCCATCAATCCGATAATTTCAACTGCTTCACCCACTTTAATACGGCCTCTTTCAATACGACCTGTAGCAACTGTACCACGGCCTGTGATTGAAAATACATCTTCAACAGACATGAGGAATGGCTGATCAACCGGGCGGGGAGGCAGGGGAATATAACTGTCAACTGCAGCCATCAATTCATCAATGGCCTTTACCCATTTTTCTTCACCAGCTAATGCACCTGTTGCAGAGCCTTTGATAATGGGAGTGTTGTCGCCATCGAATCCGTAGAAAGTAAGCAATTCGCGGATTTCCATTTCTACAAGTTCCAATAATTCAGGATCATCAACCAGATCTACCTTATTCATAAATACTACCATGCGGGGTACACCCACCTGGCGGGCAAGAAGGATATGCTCTTTTGTTTGAGGCATTGGTCCATCAGTAGCTGCAACTACAAGGATAGCTCCATCCATCTGAGCAGCTCCTGTAATCATATTTTTTACGTAGTCAGCGTGACCCGGACAATCCACATGCGCGTAGTGGCGGTTAGCTGTCTGATACTCCACATGCGCTGTGTTGATGGTAATACCGCGCTCTTTTTCTTCGGGGGCGGCATCGATCTCATCATATTTTTTTGCCGTCGCCAAACCTTTCTTTGACAATATGGTAGTAATTGCAGCAGTCAAAGTGGTTTTACCATGGTCAATGTGACCGATGGTACCAACGTTAACGTGGGGTTTGTCCCTCTTAAAGGTCTCTTTTGACATCGTTATGTATTTTAGTTGTGTTTAAAAATTGCTGCTGAAAAATTACACTTTCAGCATATTTGAGCCGTTGATGAGAATTGAACTCACGACCTCTTCCTTACCAAGGAAGTGCTCTACCACTGAGCTACAACGGCTGGTATGAAGTTGTGAGTTAATCTCACACAATATATTTTAAAGATCTAATACTGTACTTCTGTATCCAACTGTTGAATATTGCTTTCGCCTCAATTCCGAACAGATAGTTTTTGAGCGGAAGACGAGGTTCGAACCCGCGACCTACAGCTTGGAAGGCTGTCGCTCTACCAACTGAGCTACTTCCGCATCAATTGCCAAAATCCGCCCGTGCGGAGAAGGCTGCTCCAAATATCATTGTTAAGATCTAAAACCCTTTTTATTCAAACCACTGACTGCCTTTCAAAATTTATAAGATTGGCGAAGTGGGCAAGGATGGATTCGAACCACCGAACTCCGAAGAGGACAGATTTACAGTCTGTTGCCGTTGGCCACTTGGCTACTTGCCCAGCTCAATGGAGCCAGAGAAGGGACTCGAACCCCCGACCAGCTGATTACAAATCAGCTGCTCTACCAGCTGAGCTACTCTGGCGATTTCAGATTTATCATTTATATGATCTATATGATCGCCCATTAATCCCCGATGGCCTGGTTCAATAGCTGATTATTTAGCTCAGCTTGTAACCTGAAATTATTGGGGATTAGTATTTTGTTCATTACAAACCATCCAAAGAACTTTCCCAAATAAACATAAATTCACCCACTTGTTTTTTTGGGAAGGCAAAGGTAAGCGAATTTGTTAAATTCAAAAATTTTGGAGCTTTTTTTATGAGATAATCAGGGCATATTTTAAAAAACCTGTCATTGTTTTTGGAAAAATAAAAAACCCCCGTCAGGGGGTTTGGAAGATTGTAAGTTTAAGCAACTTGTTTGTCTTTTTTTCTTTTTATTTGATTTACGAGTGAATCAAATGCATTGTCAAACGATTCCTCAAACGATTTCGACGAGCATTTTGCAAAGAAATCTTGCCGGGGCACGTGAACTTTTATTTCAGCAATCTTGTCTTTGATCGTGTGCACCACATTATCCAGTTTTAGGAACACATCAACTTTGAGAATGCGGTCATGAAATGTGTTTAACTTAGTCATTTTTTTTGTTACGTAATCAACGAGTTTAGTGTCCGCATTGAAGTGCACAGTCTGAATGTTAACGTTCATAGCATCACATTTTAACAGTGAAACAATAAATAAAGAGCTTTATTTTGAGAGATAGAAATTTAGAAAATAACAGCTTTCCGATGTGGAATGAAGTTAATATCTGGGGCTTATTTTTCCAAATAATTTTTGCTAAAAAAAGGATCTTTTTTGAGCAATTTTTTCAGGCTTTCGGATGACTTTTTTTATATACATCTTTCAACTTTTCAATAGTATTGTGCGTATATAATTGAGTAGCTGCCAGACTTGCATGGCCCAACAATTCTTTGACTGCGTTCAAATCCGCACCACTATTGGTGAGATGCGTGGCAAAGCTATGCCTTAAAACATGCGGGCTTTTTTTATCAATCGTTGTGATTTTACTAAGATATTTTTTGACTGCCAGATAAGCATATTTAGGATATAATTTTTTCCCCTTTTCATTTACTAATAAATAGTTCCTTGTATCATCTTCGTTTTTGTCTTTTTGGACCGTATAATTTTTGATTTGATCTATTAAATCATTGCTGACAGGGATAACCCTTTCTTTATTCCCTTTACCTAAGACTTTTATTGTTTTATTATGATAATTGATCTGGTGTTCATGTAAGTTAATCAGTTCACTCAAACGCATGCCGGTATTATAAAAAATGACGATTAATAATTTATCGGTGTGTCCTTGCCAGTTGTCAGGAAATTCAACCTTGTTCAAAAGGTCCTGCATGCATTCTTGTTCCACAAATACGGGTAGTCGTTTACCTATTTTCGGATTGATGATACCCTTCATGGGTGTTTTATCAAGAATACCTGTTTTCAGCTGAAATTTAAAAAAGGATTTAAGTGATGATATTTTCCGATTGATGGATTTTGAGCTGATTTTTTTCTCCTTAAGCTCTGCCAACCAGCTGCGGACAAAGGAAGTTGATATTTCTCTCAGCTGAAGTTCTCCGAATTGATTTTCAAGAAACCCAAAAAATTGAATAAGATCATCCTGATAAGAGCGGACCGTGTATTGGGAATATCGTTTTTCAAATTTGAGGTAATCGATAAAGGCCTGGATGAATTTGTCCAAGATGTGGATATTTATTCAAAGTTATTAAATTCATATCGATATAGTAAGTTTTCAATTATTCATCAAACTAAAAAAGGATCACCTGCTGATGATCCTTTCTATTTAAACTTCTTTATTGGTTGTTGTTATTCATCCAGCTTTCCACTGGCAAGTTGCTGTTTATAAATTGCTTTTAATACTTCACCTCTTCTTTTTACAGAAGGTTTAGTATAAGACTGGCGTGACCTCAGTTGAACCAATACCTTTGCTTTCTCAAATTTTTTCTTGTATTTTTTGAGCGCCTTGTCAATATTTTCGCAATCTTTTGAATCAATAATCAGCATATATGGATACCTCCTTTAATAATTAAATGGGAGCAAAGATAATAGGAAAATCCGAAATTCAGAAACAGAATCATAAAAACCCGATTTTTACACCATGTTTACTGGTATTATAGAGTCTTTAGGCGAGGTAAAAGAGGTTATTGCCTCCGGATCCAATAAAATATTCTGGATTGAATCGCCGATTTCATCTGATTTAAAGATGGATCAAAGTGTCTGTCATAATGGAGTTTGCCTGACTGTTGAAGAGATAACAGAAAACATGCATCGGGTAACGGCAATCAAAGAAACACTTAAAAAAACAAATCTTGGATCATGCAAAAAAGCGGGCTTGGTTAATTTGGAAAGATCTATGTTAATGAATGGACGTTTAGATGGGCATATTGTGCAGGGACATACCGATACTATTGCTATTTGTATTGACAGAACTGAAGTCAATGGAAGTTGGGAATATCAATTTGAGTTTCCAAAAGAATTCGGTCACCTTGTTATCGAGAAAGGCTCTGTTTGTATCAATGGTATCAGTCTTACAGTTTTTGATGTAAAGAAGAAAACTTTCAAAGTGGCAATCATCCCTTATACATTTGAACATACAAATATTAAGAGTGTGCGGCCCGGGAAGAAAGTGAATATAGAATTTGATATAATAGGTAAATATATTAGCAGGAATATACAGCTGAAAAATCATTGAGGGCGGATATTTTTATCAACAAGAAGTTTTTTCGGAATTGTTAATCCTGATCAGTTCAATATAATGAATAATTATCCATCAGTCGCGCTCGTCATATTAAATTGGAATACCAGTCATTTCTTAAAAAGATTTCTTCCGTCGATTTTATCAACGACCTATCTAAACAAAGAAATTTATGTAATTGATAATTGTTCCGAGGACGACTCTATTGTTTTACTTCGTGAAAGTTTTCCCTCAGTCCATGTTATAGAAATGCATTCGAATAAAGGATATGCAAGTGGTTATAATTTTGGCTTGTCTCAGATAAAAGCAAAATATTATTTGCTGGTGAACTCAGATATCGAAGTAACAGCAGGATTTATTGAGCCTCTGATCAATTTAATGGAAAGCAATTTGCAGATTGCAGCCTGTCAGCCAAAGCTTCTTTCATTGGATGAAAAGGATATGTTCGAATATGCCGGGGCTGCAGGCGGATGGATTGACAGCGCCGGATATCCATTCGCGAAGGGCAGGGTATTACTTACTATTGAAAAGGACCAGGGACAATATGATAAATCAGAGCCCATTTTTTGGGCGAGCGGAGCATGCATGCTGTTAAGGGCTTCCGTTCACCAGGAACTTGGAGGATTTTATGATTATTATTATATGCACCAGGAGGACATTGATCTTTGCTGGCGGGCCCAGAATTTGGGCTACAAAATATATTCATGTCCGGAATCTGTCGTTTATCATATCGGTGGCGGCTCCCTTTCCTGGCAAAATCACTTAAAAACATTCCTTACCTTCAGGAACAACTATATTTTGTTAAGCAGAAATCTGACTCTTTTACATCTGATACCAGTTATTTGTTTTCGTATAGTCATAGATATTATTGGATCTGTGTATTTCCTTTTTCATAGAAAGGCCGGGATTGGTAAAGCTATGTTTAAAGCCGTCTGGGCATATTTTTTTTGGCTTTTATTTTATCGCGATAAAAAAAATAATCAACAGAAAGGCATAAAAAACATGCCCGGTGTTTACAAAGGGATCATCCTTTACCCGTATTTTTTTGAAAATAAAAGGAAATTTTCGGAAATTATCCGTAGAAGTTCATCAATATAAAAAATATAATGAATGGCTCATGCACTCTTCACCAAACTAAACCAAATCAGAAAAAAAAAATATTTTGATTCCTTATTCAAGCCCCGAAAGAAATATGCATTTATTGGTGTGGGCATCCATAGTCTTACTAACCTATATCCCCTCCTTCACTATTTCGGTGTCGATTTAAAATATATATGTACAGAGAAATCCTCCTGGGAAAAAATGAATTATTTCTTCCCTGCGTCCAGGCTTATCCATTCTCTAAAAGATATCACTGATGATGAAGAAATTGAAGGTGTTTTTGTAAGTGCATCTCCCCAGTCTCATTATAATATTTTAATTGAGCTTTTTAAGTCCGGAAAAAAGGTTTTTGTAGAAAAGCCTCCATGCAGCAACCTTTCAGAATTGTCAAACCTTGTTAATCTTAGTAAAAATAATGTATGCAAGGTTGGACTCCAGCGAAAATACTGGCCGGGAAATGAATTAGTGCATAAAAATATTCAGTCAGCCAAAACCTATATTTACCAGTTTCATTTCGGACCTTATTTACATGGGGATCCTTTTACTGAATTATTTATTCATGCATTGCATTATTGCATCCATTTGTTTGGCGAATATGCGATCAGCTCTTTTTCACACAAGAAAAATAATAAGAGTATAACCACCCAAATCCATGTCGAACACAAAAAAGGCATTTCCGGGCTTATTGAATTATCAACGGATTTTTCCTGGACAGCGCCTACAGATCATTTATCGGTGAATTGTGAGGGCGAGATTTTAGAAATCGGATATCCGGCATTTGTAAAAGGATACCCAAAGCCCAGGAGATTATTTAATATTCCAGCCGAAAGATTACTTCATCAGCCAGTGTTAAGCAAAGAATATTTTTCGATTCAAAACCTGATTATTCCTGCTGTTGAACTAAATACACTGATGCTACAGGGGTTTTATAATGAAATCAACACTTTTATTAAAATCACTGAAAATAAAATATCCGATCAACCGCTAAACGACCTCCCGGAACTGATAGAGGTGTATAGGGTTATCGAAGAATTAAAAAAAAATATATAGAAAGCTATCTCCCGATTGTTTCTTTTAAAGAGAGCTGATCATTCCAGTCCCACTTGTAATAGCCCAGTATTTTTGCTGTCGCTCTTTTGCCAAAATATTTTTCAAAAGTCCTGTATAAAACGATATCGTATTTCCTGTGGTAACTGATCCAGCATTGGTTACAGTTGTTCGAATAATGGTGATGCAATTCTTTGGTATGAGCAGAATTAAATATGTTATCCAGGCTATTTTCAAAAATATTCCCAAGCTTAATGCTGAGGTTTTGGCAGATGGGTACGCTCCCGTCCGGCAAAATGATAACACTGTCTAAAATACTATTGCATTTCAACCTGAGATTTCCCGACAACCAATTCTTGTACAGCTTGATGTAATCGTAATTTTCTTTGAATTCTTTGATTGTCTCAGGAATATTGAAGGCATCATTGTCGTTGATTGCCCTGCTTTTTTTTTCAGAGGATGTTGATTCAACAGTATTTTTATCTTCCCGCAGCTCTTTTACTTTGGAATAGGTAAGAACTTCATCATTTTTATATTGACCTACAAAACTTTGCTTAGCGTTTTCAATGGTATCAAAAAAGGGGATATTATTATAAATACCCACCCTCAGGAATACATTATTTTTTTTACAAACCTCGGCAACATGTGCCAGGTCATTAAAATCATTGTAGGGAGATAAGGTAAACATCACAAAAACCGGTACCTTATTTTTCAAATTTTCTATTACATGAAGGACGCTCGCATATCCGTCTTTACCCCGCATGTGTAAATAGGTTGATTCGTTTCCGTCCAAAGAAATATACAAACGGTGTGGCTTATATTTTTCAACTGAATGGATGAGATTTTCGGGTTTCAGACAATTTGAAAAAAGATCAAAATTGGGATGATGATCAGAAAACCATTTTAAAATTTCATCCGCCTGTGGATGAAGCAGGAATTCGCCGCCTTCCAATCCAACTGAAGTTGATGGATGGATGCATTTGCTTTTCATTATTTTTTCTATGTTTTCCATAGAAAGATGTGTCACCGGCCTTTTAGCCCAGATCAGACAATGTTTACAACCAGAATCACAAAGATCTGTAGCGTAAACCATCAATGAAGAGACACGTTTATGCATTGGGAACATATGATTATGCATGAAATTATAGCCTCTTGTGATATAATCAGAATTCCTGAACATGCAATATGTATTTATTCGGACCGGACAATTTAAAATAATTTTACCAGATTGCTTTTGTTCCAATAATAGAACGAGTATGCTCTTGTAACTTCCCTGGGAACAGCTCCCGTAGACAAATTAACAATTTGAATGTTTTGATTGTTTGATTCTTGAAGCAAAGTGACAGGGTAAATAAATAGTCCTCCATTTTGTCTGACCGGTTGGATGGTATCTCCGATTTTAAGATATTCCAGCCTGGTAAGCAGATTGGTTACAATGACTTTTGATGTATCGATATGATTTAATACTAATGATTCTCTGAATCCATTTCTGAAGACAACGGCTCCTTCCAATTCATCAGGCATGTTAATCAGCACAATTCCTTTAGAAGCATTTTCTTTTACTGTTTGAAGGATCAGTTTCGAAGCATCCGAGGCTTTCACCCATTGCCTGTTATTTTTTTCCAGGAAAAAAATAAAATAGATTGATATAATGGACAAGGATACAATTTTTGCGACACGCAATTGAATCAGGTAAATAAAAAAATAGGAGATTATCATGCACAAAAAACAGGAGGGAAAATAAAGCAGGCGATCCGCTTCAAATGTTCTTGTGCTGATGCCGAAACAAACCGGGATTATTAATGCAATGATAAGCGCAATGATTAATTGCAAATACTTAATGGGCAGCGAATTTTTTATTGCTCTTTTTCTGAATATCCAGATATGGACAAATATTAATATCGATGACAGAATTATAAAAAAGACCGTCATGTGAGTTGAGTTTTCAATGGGAGGCAGGAACATACGCCCAGATACCTTGAAGAGTTTTGATAATTGTCCCGTTATTCCTCCGTCAAATATCCTGCCTCCATATTCACCATAAATTTTATTTGAAAAATAAAAGCGAACAAATAAATAAAACCCTGTTATTATTGTCCAGAAGATAGCTGAGGTAATTATTTCTTTGACAGGTTTTTCTTTTTGCCAGGTAATTGCGATGATAATCGCAGGAAGAAAAAGTATAGCCTCATAACTAATGAGCCCGATTAGGAAAAAAATAGCAGAAAGAGAAAGTTTGAAAGTATTATTTCTATTTCTGAGAGAGATGTTCAGACAAATCAAGGAAAAAAAACAGGCAAGTGTGGATAATCTTCCAGTAAGCCACACAATTCCTTCGTTGTGGAATGGATAAATCAGGAATAAGAAAGCACTTACAATTGCAAAAACTTCTCCTCTATTATCATCCGTTAAAATAAATTGTCTTGCAAAAAGATAAAGTAAATATGTGTTGAAAATATGAACTAGCAGATTAAAAATGTAATAGCTATTACTATTCATTCCGGATATAAAATAGTTCAGAGAAAAAGATATATCTATCATTGGTCTGAAGAATTCTTTATAAAGAATTCTTTTTTCAATGGATATTCTGTAGAGAGAATAATAATCATCAGCCAGGAAAGTATTGTTGAGAATGGGATGATAAAGTAAATATGCAATTACACCGATGAGGAATATGGGGAAAATATTTTTTTTAAAGGAACCCGTTAGCGGCATTTGCATAATTTATTATTTTCTATTCTGTTCTAGAACATCTGCTCATTTTGCAGCAAAGCTCTTATGCTGATCAGGATCAGCAAACCTACCAAATAAAAAGACTGTCATAAAAGACAGTCTTAAAAATTTTTGGGAGCGGGATTATCGCATCAAATACATTTTGCCATATCCTTTGTTAAAGTATTGATCTGTATTATCTCCTTCTGCTTTATACTTGTCCAGAGATTTTCCATTGAGATTGGTCACGACATGATACAAATAGACTCCATTCGCAAGACGCTGATGATACATATCAGTTCCATCCCATTTGAATTCAGTGATATTTCTTCCGATATGTAAAGGACCTAATTCTTCCTTGGTGATTTCGCGTACGATCTTACCAGTTATAGTAAGGATCTGAATTTTTATATTCTGGGGAACCTCACTGCCAGTGATCGTAAAGACGAAAGCAGTGGATGTAGTAAATGGATTCGGATAATTTAACATGTTCGAGATCATTGCTTTTGTAATGATCTTAAAACTAACCTGATATTGTACAGTTCCTGCAGGATTTCCACTCTTGTCTTTACCGGTAACGATTAGTTGATATTCATCTCCTTCAGGATTAGATTGCTGGAGAAATGCCGGGTAGAAATCAACGGTAGCGGTATTATCTGCGCTGCTGGTTGCTGGAGTGAAGCGTAATGTATCCGTATTGAAGAAATAAGGATGCAGAGAACCATCAGGATACCTAACCTGCACTTTTACCAATGAAGTATCATCCAGCAATAGAAATTTAGCCTCGTCCTTCAGCTTAATTTGAATATGGGGTTTTGCAGAGACAATATCTTCATTCAATATATGTACATTGTCGAAAGTGACATCCAGTAAAGGATTTGTTTGATCGACTTTTACATAAAAATTTCGGTATAAGAAATTATTGAAATGATATTCTTCGGGTTGATCATTGTTGGGATTTACATCCAGGAATATTGTATTCAATCCAGGGTAATCCTTTGAATCAATTTCATAAGTTATTTTCAAAGTATCTCCGCTGACGATAGGTCTTTTTCTGGGTATTTGTATCGCATGTGCGACATTATTTTTATCAGTAATCGTCATATTGATGCGCATGCTGTCGAAGGACTGCAGACTAATATTTTTGAAAGCAATGCCAAATTCAATTTTTTCTCCCAGCTCGACCGTGTCTTTAACGGACAGGAAAATATTAGGCGC
>DATJXY010000102.1:0-10759 GCA_035499855.1 Puia sp.
AATAAAGAATTTCTTCTCGAATATGCGAATGCGTTATCAGGCAAACCAAAAACCCGTGAGTCGCTTGAAAAATACAGTAGTGACGAAGGGCTGCTTGATCACATTTGTTTTTTTGAAAGTGTTTTTCCGAATTATCAGATATTCTTTGATGAGTTAACAGCGGAAGGGAACCGGGTAGTATGCCGCGCCCGTTTCAAAGGCAGGAATGAAGGAGAATTCAAAGGATTTCCACCTACGCATAAGGATGTAGAATTTTCTTTTGCAATCGGATATGAAATTGAAAATGATAAAATCGTACATCACTGGCTGATTGCTGACCAGATGATACTGATGGAACAACTTGGACTTGAGCCGATGCCAGCATAGCTGTAACCTCAATTTTCTTCCAAATCATATTGTTTTTTTATATACTGAAGGAGAGTGTCTGCATCTGCTTTTACCCACAGGTTGTCTCTCAACAATTCATTCGTATTAATTCTTAAAAGCACCATGTCTCCACCCAGTTGATTCATATCTTCCTGGGATAAGTACCGCATTTCAGGGTTTTTGAGGGGTAAATCGGAGAAAGCTGTATTCAGATCTGCAACACCTACATGCCGGAGTAAAAAAGGATCAATATAAGTTCTCTGATACTGAAGCGTAATTTGCTGTACGGTCTGCAGCAGATCGATATGCTTTTCATATTCTGAAATATTACCGATCATATCGGAATTGGAGAACTGTTTCAGGTGAATTTCATTCTTAATGGCTGCAATAGCACCTGATGAATAATGAAATGGCCACATGTTATGGGAAATGATAATGAGTCTCAAAAGAGACTCATTATTTTTCTTGTCCGGGGGTTGTTGTGACAGATTGATCAAACTATCGTTGGCATTTAGAATTTTATGTTCTTCCCTGTATATCTGATTCAATTGCATGGTATCAGTTTTCAGATCACGGATAAGTTGTGATACAAGCTCGCGTACATGTTCCCTGTTATTAATACCCTCCCGGATATTTTCTGCAATAAATCCCAGCATGACTGCAATAAATATCATTAAACCTTCCAGAAAATATTCTTTCCATGGTTTCGGTTTATGATGAACGTTAGGATGATGATGTACTTCCATATCAGGTAATTCTTTTTTTGGCTTTATTGGTTGATCCGGCCCGGTTTCGGGCTTACTTTCGCCCTGAGGATCCTGTTCACTTTTTTTCTCAGGCATGTTTTGCTCTTCATTCATTGAGTGAAACTTTTTTTACAGCAGTTGAATAATAAATTCGCTTTCCCCCGCTGTCCCTAATTTGTGAGATCAGGAGATTTCAAAATTAAGGTTTTTAACGAGGGCGGTCAGCAACTCGTAATTCTCAAGGATCCGCGTTATGATCTCTGATTTTGAATGCTTCCATTTTACTGGGGAGGACCGGCCATAGAGTGGAAAAAGAGAAATCAGCTTGTGCATATTGTTTCCGAACAAAAATTTGGTAGAAAACATAATCTCACTATATTTATCCTCTGTTTACTCCTTACCAAATTCTTCCTCTGTCGCCCATTTAATTTTTTTTCACCAAAACTCAAAACCAATGAAGCAATTCAGATTTGCCGGCCTGCTATTTAGCGTGGCTCTGGTATTCTTTCTAACCTCATGCGGAGGTGGCAACAATGAAACAACAACAACTGCAGATTCCACTGCTGCAGCTGATTCCGCTGCCAAAGCCGCTGCAGCAAAAGCTGCAAGTACTATTGTTACTGCACCAGAAAATATGGTGGTCGTAGTCCACAAAGTAGCGAACTATGCAAAATGGTTAACCAGCTATGAAGCTCATGATTCAGCACGATTAGCAAATGGAATGCACAACTATGTCCTTGGCCGTGGCTTGAAGGATTCCAACGTGGTAATGGTTGCTTTGAAAATAGATGATACTGCCAAGGCAAAAGCATTTATGAAAGATCCGGGCCTCAAGAAGGCAATGCAAAAAGGCGGAGTCATGGGCGCACCCATGGTTTCTATGTTTACCGCAACCTGGCAGGACACAGTAAACATCGACTCAAAATTGCGCTCCAGAACTTCGTTTACAGTAAAAGATTGGGATGCCTGGGTGAAGGGTTTTGAGGATGGCAAGCAGGAAAGACTCGATAATGGAATTACAGACAGAGTGTTCGGTCATGATTGGAACGATAATAAAAAAGTATCCCTGGTAACAGCCATAACAGATACTGCCAAGGCTTTCGCTTATTATAAATCTGATGCACTGAAGAAAAGAAGAGAGGCAAGTGGTGTGGTTGGTGAACCTGAAAGGTTCCTGTTCCGGATTGTAAAACGATATTGACAGATTCATACTGATTGTGAAAAAAAGATGAAGTGCCTGCTTCATCTTTTTTTTATTATGACAGATTGAAAGAGTTTTTCCTAATGGTTCTTCATTAAAAATGATCTTGCATCGATAAGTTCAGACCGATTGCAATTGACTGCACCTACTGATTCGGACAACTGTTTAAAATAATGAATTGCTTTTATTCGGTTGCCGTTTTTTTCTGCAGCGATTCCTGCGCCATACAAACTGTTAAATCGATTGGGACTTCTTTCCAGCACTTCTTCATAAGCTTCCAAAGATTTTTCAGGCTGATGCATTTCCAATAACATATCTGCATACAATTCCCTGGCAGGAATCACTTCACCTGGTGTTACAGGATGTTTCGCTGTACTGTCTTCCATATCAGCTGCAAGTTTCATTAAATCCATCGCCTTTGCTTTTCTTCCTGATTCAAAATTTATCCATGCATCTCCTGCTTTTATTTGGATTTCGACCTGTCTTGCCTTATATCCATCTTTCTGTTTTTGCAATGTATCATGCAGCTGATTAAGTTTTACCAGCTCATCTTTTGCCTCCTGTAAATTTCCTGTATGTACGGAGCCCAGCAACCGCGCAAAATGAATAATGGATTCCTGCCAGGGAAATTTATCCCATGAAAAATTCGGATGTAGCTGTAGCGCGGCGGCTTCTTTCCAGTTTTTATTTTCAAGTGCAATACGGGAAGGGATAGCCGCAAAAGCATAAGCAACTTTAAAATTAACAGGATATACCTGATCAATCGAGTCCAGATACTTTAATTGATCTTTCGCCAAATTATTCTCTCCTTTTTGCAGGTATGCATATACCAGATAATCCATTCCATGTAATTCTTCATCCCAATGTCCTTTGATGCCTGCAGATTGCGCGTAGCATTTTGCAGAGGCAATGGATTGCAAATTCGAGCTGATACATTCATCCCAAAGCCCGAGCCTTACAAAAATATGTGAGGGCATATGCTGTGCATGGGCAGACGAAGGTGCAATACCCGCATATCTTTTTGCAGCGGGTAGAGCAAGGATTGCCAAACCAGGATAGTCATATGTATGAATGATGTAGTGAATAATTCCTGGATGATTTGGTTCTTTTTTGTACAATGAATCCAGAATGGCGCCGGCTTTTTTTTGATTGCGGTAACTCTTATCAGTAGCATCTGCGGATGCAACCAAAGACAATGCATAAAAAACAGCAGCTTCCTTGTCATCGGGATATTGAGCATGCAATTCTTCCATTGCTTTTTCAAAATGAAGGGATCTCGTATGCGGATCCGTTTTATTCCAGTCTTTATAATATGCAGCTGCTGCTCCGATAAAACCGGATTCCCTGGGAGATATTTTACTGATAGAGTTAGCAATTTCAATTGCCTTTGAACCTTTTCTCAGGTTTAGTTCTGTAGGAGCTTCCCATAAAGGATGAAAGTTACACATCGCCACTCCCCAGTATGCCATAGCACACTGTGGTGTTTCATCGATTATCTTGGCAAAGACTTTTTCTGATTCTTCATATTCAAAAGAGTGTAACAATTCAACTGCTTCATTGAAATCTTTTTTTACGTTATCGGTACCCGTTATTTCGAAATCAAGTGAGCCGAATTCTTTATCGGCCGATCCACAGGAAATGACTTCTCCCCTTTTCAAATCTAATTCTGCAATCAATTCTTTCGATGGAACTGAAGCATTTTCTTCGCAGGAGGCCATTACAATGGCTATTAAAAAAATTTGTGTTGATATTTTTAGAAAATGATTCACGGTAAGGTCAGGACTTTGATAAGCAGGATGAGTAATATTCTGTCTAAGTTACTAATGTTTAACGGAGGGAATTTTTAACTAATTTTTTTTGCGCGATATTCCATAATGGGTCCATGAGTCTTTCTCATCAGCAATTCTGTTAGACCTGGTTGAAGGAAATCATGCAGACTGCCTACCAGCTCAAACCCAAATTCCTCATATAGTTTGATGGCGCTCTTGTTGAATTCGGATACACAGATAAAAATATTGGGGGATATCTCAAGTATCCTTTCCTCGCAAAACTGTAAAAGCCTTCGTCCAAATCCATGGGCCCGCCATTTTTCTATGATACATAAAGATTGAATATAACCTTTAAATGTTCCCTTCATCTGCAAAATCGCAAAACCTGCAATTGCCTGTTCAACCTCCAGGATATATATTTCCCTGAAGTCTCCTTCAAATGCTTTCAGGCAAAGCTCATAATCCATTCCATACCGAATCCATGGATCGGTGTCCGACATCATCTGCGCACAAATGGAAATTGCTTTTTTGTCTTTTGTTTGCTTTATAATAAATGGTATGCTCTCATTCATGTGCTTTTTCTTTTGATAGCTATTAAAAACAAAACAGTAAGGGCTGCATTTACAAAAATATTCATAAAGCCAAGATCGAACTGAAATTGCCGAACAGACCATTCATTCAGTGCATAAGTCAGCAATGGCGCTGCAATACACGCAATTGGCACCCATTTTTCTTTGACGGAAATTTTTGTGAACAAACCGGTCATGTACAATCCCAATATCGGGCCATAAGTATAACCTGCCATCTTGAAAATAGTGTTGATGATAGCTCCCTGGCTGTTCCAGAATGCCATTACAATACAAAACATGACTACATTCACTCCCAGCAGCACGCTATTCTTAATTTTCCTTTTTTGATGATGTTCTCTTTGCTCAATGTCCATGAAGTCATAACAAAAAACAGTCGTGAGTGCCGTAATACACGCATCGATACTTGCAAAAGTGGATGCCACTACGCCAATCAAAAAAGCGACTGCTCCGATTTTTCCGAAATAGTCCAGGGTGAGCAATGGATAGATCCCATCCGTATTTTCGATGATCCCGTTTTTTTGAGACAATATTATTCCATTGTGCTCAATAAAAATATACATCAATATGCCAAGTCCCAGGAACATGGTTTGTGCAAATGCAATAAAAAAACTAAAGGACAATACATTCTTCTTCGCATTTTCAACACTCCTGATAGTGAGTGTTTTTTGCATCATGCTCTGGTCAAGTCCGACCAGTGCCACCGTAATCAGCAGACCCGAAATAAATTGTTTGAAAAAATTGGATCCCGAATGAAAATTCCAGTCAAAAATTTTCGAGTATGGATGAGAGACGATGGCATTTGCCATTTCACGCAAAGAAAAATGAAGGGAATTCTTGATGGTGAGAATTGAAATGGATATTACTGAAATCAGGAAAAAAGATTGCAGCGCATCTGTCCACACAATTGTTTTTACGCCTGATCTATTAGTGTAAAGCCAGATCAGGATCAGCACTACAATAATGGTGATGAAATAGGGAATATGCAGCTTGTCAAAAAATGCATATTGTAAAATTTTGATCGAAAGAAGTAATCTCAAAGCCGCGCCAAATGACTGTGACACCAGGAAAAAAATCGAACCGGTTTTATAGCTTGTCGTTCCAAACCGTATTTTAAGATATTTGTAAATCGAAACCAGCTTCAGTTTATAATAAATCGGAGTGAGTACAAATGCGATGAAAAGATAACCAACGATGGTTCCGAGTATGAACTGAAAATAATACAGATGATTGTTGCCCACATTACCGGGAATGGAAACCAGTGACACAGCAGAAATTCCTGAGCCGATCATTCCAAATGCAACCAGGAACCATGGTGATTGCCTGTTACCATCAAAATAGGTTGTATCCCCGCTTCTTCGCGAACTGATATTCGAAATGACCATGAGCATTCCGAAATAAACAACGATAATAATAAAAAGCAGTAAGGGGTTCATGCCGTTTCTTGTCCAAATTCAATCGGTCGCTAAATGTATAAATTAATTACCAGGTTGATTCAAATTCGATTCTCTGCATAAAATTTGTCAAACAAAAAATAAAATTCATTATTTGTCCAATTTAATGAAGCCGACTTGTTATAAATATGCGCAATGACCAAAAAATGATCTTATCTATTTCATAACAAAAAAAAGAGCCGGGAGGCAGGAATTATGTTAAACCTAACCCCATTTCTTTTATTCGACGGCAATTGTGCCGAAGCGATGACATTCTACCAAAAATGTCTGGGTGGCGAATTAAAACTTACAAGGGTCGAAGAAACTCCGATGAAGGCCCGGATGCCGAAGGAAGTACATCACAGGGTAGCGAATGCATATTTGAAATCTGATGCAATTGAGTTTTCAGCTACCGACTGGCTGCATCCAACCCGGAAATTCAGGCAGGGAAATACTGTTGCCATGTATATCAATGGAGGGGCTTATAATGAAATGAAGGAAATTTTCGACAGGCTTTCAGAAGGAGCAGATAAGGATCTGCTGGATGCATTGAGAGAAATGCCATTTGGAATTTACGGACACCTTGCCGACAAATTTGGGATTCATTGGTTCTTTAAGGGGAAGAAATAAAAAACTGTTTTAGGTTTGGAGGAAAGAAGTTTGTATGTTGAATGTATAACTTTTATTTTCGGATATTGGTATCCGTTAATTCCTGTTTTTTTAGCAACCTATTTTTCAGTCTAACGGACCCTTGCCATAAGTCACAAATGGTCTCAGATAGATTGTATCAGGACTTGCTTCGATCCATGATTTTAATTCATCCCGCTCTTCTGCAGAAAACTGGGAAGCCTGGCATTCCATTGCCTGAACAGCATTTTCGGCATCTTCTTTGCCGGTTTTCACCCTCACGGGCAAATATTTTTTTTGAACAAATTTCCAGTTGACACGCATGGCCATGAGTGATGGTGATTTGAATACATTCATCTTTTCCTTGTCTTCAGCAGGCAAAGCATCGTAATACAAACGGCAGGATCCGGGTAAGTCTCCTGACTGATAGATTTCGGTGACCACATCGTGCACCAGCCTGTGATCCATATGACCATAGCCACCCTCAGGTCCCCAGGTGATCACAATATCGGGCTTGTATATGCGAAAAACACTGTCAATTTTTTTATGGAGTGGCGCACCGGTGAAGTCCTGCGCCAAAGTGCCATCACTCATTCCGAGCAAAATAGGAGCATGTATTCCAAGTGCCTTGCAGGCGCAGATTGCTTCCCTTGCTCTTACATGGCTCAATGAATCCCCGGCTGGAATGGCTGCAAACGTATTCACACCTTTTTCACCCTTGGTTGCCAATACCAGATAAACATCATAACCCGACCTTGCATAGTGCGACAACAACCGGTCGACAACAATATTATCGTCAGAATGAGCAAAGACAGCCATAACTGTTTTTCCCCTGCCATGCATTGAGTCATCCTGTACCCGGGAAATACAAAACAGGAAAAGAAGTGATATTAATATTTTCATGTGTTAAAAATTGAAGCAGTATAAAACCAATACTTATAGAATGGATAAAATTAAGACATTGCTGGGCTTGGGAGAAAAGCCCGAAGCTGTTTCCGGGTTAAGGTCTCAGCGGGGTCTTCACCACGAGGTCTTGATAAGAGATATCAGTCGCGGACCCCACGAAATAAATAAAAGATCACACAGTATAAGTATTTATATTATACTCGCAAATCACAATTCCCCTTTCTTTAATAATTCCACCGCTATATTTGCTGCCCTTGCAGTCAATGCCATATAGGTGAGTGAAGGATTCTGATTGCCGGTGGAAGTCATGCACGCTCCGTCGGTCACAAAAACATTTTTGCATGCATGCAATTGATTGTTGCCATTGAGCATGGAATTCCTGGGATCAGTTCCCATCCTGCATCCGCCCATTTCGTGAATATCAAGTCCGGGAGACCATTTGAGATCAGAAGCATTAATATTTTTACAGCCTGATATTTCTAACATTTCAGAAGCTTGTTGCAGAAAATCTTTCAGCATCTTCTCGTCATTATCCGTATAACCGACGCTGGTAACAAGTTGGGGAATTCCCCAGTCATCTTTAAGTTCCGGATGCAGGCGTACATGATTCTCAACGCGGGGAATTACTTCTCCCTGCATCGACATATATGCAGTCCAGCTCCCTGCTTCACTGATTGCTTCTTTATATTCGCCACCGATCCCTTCCGCACTCGCCCTGTTCCGGCCTGCTCCCCAGAACGAAATATAGCCTCGCTGAAAATCCATTTCCTGTCTGCGCAGGTTACGAAAACTTGGAATCAGCATTTCCAATGGACGGCGTCCATAATAATATTTGTCACCCGGTCCCTCGATATCCGCAGTGACCATGCCGCGATAATTTTGAAAAGCCAGATAATGACCCAGGATATCATGATCATTCCCCAATCCTTTTGGAAATCGATTTGAAGTTGAATTTAACAGGATGAGATTACTGTTTAAAGACGATGCGTTCACAAAAATGATTCGTGCAAAATATTCCGTTGTTTCCTTTGTATGAGCATCGATCACGCGCACGCCTGCTGCTTTATTTTTTTCTTCATCATATATAACAGAATGCACAACCGAAAACGGGCGAATAGTGAGATTGTCCGTAGCCATTGCCCAGGGAAGTGTAGATGAATTGGAACTGAAATAACCTCCATAGGGACAGCCACGATGACAAAGATTACGGGCCTGACACTTGCCACGACCTTGTTTGAGATGAATTTCTTTTGGTTCGGTTAAATGCGCGCAGCGGCCTGCGATCATCCGGCGCTCTTTATAATTTGCGTTGAACCGGTCGCGCATACTCTCTTCCACACAATTGAAAGCCCAGGGCGGAAGAAATTCTCCATCAGGAAGATTCTCTATTCCGTCGCGATTACCGCTGATGCCCGCGAAGATCTCTACATGACTATACCAGGGAGCAAGGTCTTTATAACGGATAGGCCAGTCCGTAGCAAACCCATCGCGCGCTGGTCCTTCAAATTCGAAGTCACTCCACCGCTGTGTTTCCCGCCCCCACATCAGCGATTTCCCTCCCACCTGGTAACCACGGATCCAATCGAAGGGTTTTTCCTGCACATATGGATGTTCCTTGTCCTTCACAAAAAAATGCTGGGCGCTTTCATCGAAAGCATAACATTTACTGACGACCGGATTTTCATTGATGATTTTCCTTGTCTGTTGAAGCCGGTGTTCAAACTCCCAGGGATCCTTAAGCGCAGTTGGATAATCTTTATTATGAAGAACATTCCTTCCTCTTTCCAGCATTAATGTCTTCAGCCCATGGTCACAGAGCTCTTTGGCAGCCCAGCCTCCGCTCATGCCTGAACCAATGACAATAGCGTCATAAGTCTGCTGGTCTTTTGCCTTCAGGTTGAGCGAAGCAGTATCGGGCATGTAAAGAGTTTATCAAATTTAGGAAAAATAAAAGGGCTTCGGTCTTGTTGAGGTAAGAGCTCTATTTTATGCACAGTTCTCGTCAGGATATAATATTTTTGAATTCATTCAAATTCTCAACGATGACCGAATCAAACAGTTTAAAAATCTTTGACCTTAATGATAAGGTCGCAGTTATTACAGGCGCCAGCAAGGGCATTGGTGAAGCTGTGGCATATTTGTTGGCAAGCCGCGGAGCAAAAATTGTCGTGAGTAGCCGAAAACCGGCCGATGTTGAAGCGGTTGCCGGGGAAATCAGAAACAAAGGAGGTGAAGCTATCGGCATTGCATGCAATACCGGCAACACTGAGCAATGTGAAAACCTGATCACAGAAACCATTCAGCAATTTGGCGGGATTGATATCCTGGTAAACAATGCGGCGACCAATCCAACATATGGGCCCGCTTTGGAATGTACCGCCGAACTATTTGACAAATTGATGAGCGTGAATGTAAGAGGTCCGTTTGAACTTGCTAAACTGGCTTACGCATCCATGAAACAGCGTGGTGGCGGCAACGTTATCAATATAAGTAGTGTCGAGGGACAAACTCCACATCCCGGCCTGGGCATTTATTCAGTCACAAAAGCTGCATTGAATATGCTGACAAAAGTATTGGCAAAAGAATGGGGGAGCGATAGTATCAGGGTCAATGCCATTGCACCCGGTGTTATCAGAACCAAATTTTCCAGGGCGCTCTGGGATAATCCATCAGTCACTGAAAAATTTATGAAACAAATATCTCTCAATCGAATCGGAACACCCGAAGAAATAGCCTATATGGTTCTGTTCCTTGTTTCAGGTGCATCTGCGTATTGTACAGGTTCAATCTTTACTGCTGATGGGGGTCTAACGATATAACCCGGTTGGTTAACCGATAATTAGTCTTGAACGCAAATCCAATCCTCCAAAGGAGAATTGGATTTTATTTGCCTCTCTCTTGTCTTTTCATTCCAAACAAAATATAAAAAAGAGCGACGATTGCACCCCGACTACAATTATAAAATAATTTACAAGAGTTGTTTTATAGTCTTTGCTTAAGTCGCGCCTCATTTTGTTCTGATCATCTGTTGGGATGAATATAGTCATACCATTGTTATTAATTCGGAAATATTATGTCCAATATTATATTTGGCAGACTCTTTGAAAATTTTTTTACTAAAAAA
>DATJXY010000103.1:0-101316 GCA_035499855.1 Puia sp.
TTTTGCTCCTCACAAAATAACTGCGGCGGTGGCGAACCTGCCTGCCGGCAGACAGGATTGGCAGAAGCACTACTTTGAGATGGCAATGACCGGAAGGATGATTTATGTGTACGCAATAAAAAGTGAAGAGAGAAATTATATTTATGTGGGGATGACAAATAATATTCAGCGAAGACTGGCTGAGCATAACAATGGTGAGAATAAATCAACAAAAGCATATAAACCATTTACATTGATTTATTCTGAAACCTATGCTTCAAGAAAAGAAGCAAGAATTAGAGAAAAGTACTTAAAATCCGGTGTTGGAAAACAATTTTTGAAAGGATTGAAATAACTGCGGCGGTGGCGAAATTGGTAGACGCACTACTTTGAGGTGGTAGCGGGGCGACCCATGGGAGTTCGAATCTCCTCTGCCGCACAAAAATAAACCTGTTGAAACAACAGGTTTATTTTTTTAATAATTGCGGTATACTTTGGAAAAATCTTTGGTAATTCTTGCAGTCATTATCCCGGTTGTATCGAGATTTCTTTCCAGCATCTGCACCTTGAACTGGCAATCAAAAAAATCCTTGTCTTCAAAAAAAGTTACTTCTTTTATATAAAACTTAACTTTAGATGAATCATTTTTTACACTATTATATAGATGTGCAGACATTGCTTTTTTCAATTGTGTTTCTGTTTCTTCATAAGTCATTTTTCTCTGGCAACCGATTCCTGCAACGAATAAAGCAATAATAATCAGAATTCGCATGGCATAAATTTTATGTGAAATTTTGATTCCAAAAATAATAATCCTTTAATAAGAAATCAACTGTTTTAGACGATTCGAAAGTTTCTCAGCGTCGGGTAGTATGGTTTTTTCAAGCATCATATTCATGGGTATTGCAGGAACATTTAACGCACCCAGTACCTGCACAGCCGCATCCAGTGAGGAAAAGCAATTGGAAGAAATTCTTCCGGCCAAAGCTTCTGCGAAAGAGTTGTTTTGTTGTTCTTCTGTAAGGACCAGGCACTTTCCGTGCTTTGTAACTCTTTCAAAAATCAAGTCTTCATCCAAAGGATATAAAGTGCGGAGATCGATAATTTCTATCTGTCCCGGAAAATTTTTTGCAGCTGCTTTCGCCCAATAAACACCCATTCCATAAGTGACAATGCAACAGGTTTCTCCTGCATTTAATTTTACTTCATCCGTTTCTAAAACAATATTGGCCTTGCCTAATGGTATGATATAATCTCTGGATGGTTCAGCGGTTTTTGCATCTTCCGTGCCCGCCACCTTGCTCCAATACAATCCTTTGTGTTCAAGCATTACAACAGGATTTGGATCGAGAAAAGCAGCCTTCATCAAACCTTTCATATCTGCCGCATTGGAGGGATAGACGATTTTAATTCCTTTAACCGAAAGCAAAGTAGTTTCAATGCTGCCACTATGATAAGGCCCTCCGCCGTTATACGCACCAATAGGAATACGGATCAATGTTTGTACCGGAAATTTTCCGC
This sequence comes from Puia sp., assembly GCA_035499855.1. GTDB lineage: Bacteria > Bacteroidota > Bacteroidia > Chitinophagales > Chitinophagaceae > Puia. Next base: position 1,501 of record DATJXY010000103.1, read on the forward strand.
AACTCAGAAAACATGATTTTGAAACCTCTGTGACCAATTGATTGAAACCAGGATAAATATAATCTGCAAATTGTATTTCGACGATCGGTTTCAATCCGACAGCACTCATGCCCACAGTGGATCCGATAATATATGCCTCCTGTATAGCGGTGTTGAATACACGATGATCACCAAACTGCTCAGCCAGTGTTGCAGTTTCTCGGAAGACTCCTCCAAGCCGTCTCCCAACATCCTGGCCATATAGTACTGCTTCGGGAAATTCTTCCATAATTTCTCTAATGGCAAATAAGGCGGCATCTACCATGATTATTTTCTCAGATCCTTCGGGATGACGAACTCCTTTTTCTTCTGTTACGGGAGTCGGCACAAAAACAAATGAAGTGGCTGTATCCGGGGACGGTTCCTGTGCATTTACAGCTTTTTGAAACTGGTCACTCGCATAGTCCTGTGCCTTCAATTCAATTTCCGACAAATGAGTGTTAGATATACCAGTGTCCAGTAAACGTTTTTTTAATTTGATAACAGGATCATTGATGCGATGTTTTTCAAGATCTTCTTTGCTACGATAAAATTCCATTCTGACACCACTGGTATGATGACCCAAAAGCGGAACTTTAGCCTGAACCAAAAAAGGACATCTGTATTTTCTCACCATATCTACAACCTGGAACATGGCCAGATAACTTTCTTCAAAATCACTTCCATCAATTTTTATACGCTCCATACCCGGAAAGCCTCCTGCATATTCAAATGCCTGCATAGCTCTCGCTTCTTCAGCACTCACACTAATTCCCCATTCATTGTCCTGGATAAGATAGACAATCGGCAATTTTTTTAAAACTGCAAACTGAAATGCCTCACTCACTTCTCCCTCTGTAATGCTCGCATCACCCAAAGAACAAATCACAACCGGAGATTGATCTCTAAAATTTTTTTCTAATGATCGATTTCCTGTTCTTTCAAGATAAGACACACCCTGTGCGATACCAGTGGCAGGAATGGCTTGCATTCCTGTAGCGCTGCTCTGATGAATAATAGTTGGCTTGTCTTCTCCTCTGTAACTGGGATGAGAATAATATTCTCTTCCCCCGGAGAAAATATCATCTGCTTTTGCAAGCAACTGAAGCATCAACTGATAAGGAGTAAAACCCAATCCTAATAATAAACTTTCATCCCGGTAATAAGGACTCACATAATCGCAGGGCAATAATTGAAAAGCTGTCGCAAGTTGAATCGCCTCGTGTCCGCGGGAAACTGAATGAACGTATTTACAGATTTGCCTGTTGTTCTCATAAATCTCGGCCATCGATACAGCAGTACGCATCAACTGGTATGCTTTCAATAAAGTATCCGTATCCACCATGTGAAGAGGAAGTATAAAAACAAATGTACGATATCGTTAGAGCAATGGGCAATTGGCAATATTAAATACACATCGCTAATTGCATATTGTCAATCGCCTATTTTATTTCCAGTGACAACAAACTTTCATCTTCAATAAATGCTTCCAGTTCATCACCCACAACACATTCGCCAACACCTGCGGGAGTGCCTGTGAAGACAAGATCACCAATATTTACGGAGAAGTAAGTAGAAATATATGCGACTACTTTATCAAAATTGTTGATCATCAAACCTGAATTGCCCTGCTGAACCAATTCTTTATTTTTATACAGGCAGAAATTAATATCTTTTTTGTTTTTGATATTTTGAAATGCTATCCATTTACCTATAGCAGCTGAATTATCCCATGCTTTTGCTTTTTCCCAGGGAAGGCCTTTTTCTTTTAGTTCATTTTGTATATCCCGTGCAGTAAAATCTATTCCTACCGTAACAGCATCGTAATATTTACTTGCAAACCTGTCCTGAATATATTTTCCATTCTTTGAGATTCTCAAAACAAGTTCACATTCGTAATGCAGTTCATTGGTAAATTCCGGATAATAAAAAGGAGTATGCGCCTGCAATAAAGCGCTTTTTGGTTTCATAAAAACAATAGGTTCATCTGGAACTTCATTATTAAGTTCAACGGCATGAGCAACGTAGTTACGACCGACGCAGAATATTTTCATATTCAATAAGGGTTTAAATAGAAAATTCTTATTAGTTTTCAAAAAAGCCTGAAAAGGCTTCAGGTACTGGCATAGGAATATTGAATATCAAAATACTATTAAGGGAACCTGTCCCAAATAATTACGCTAAAATAAAGATTCCGTATAACAAATCATAACGTTATCTCTAATTTATTGTATTGATTCATAGTTCTTTCGATGCCAATCAGGCTAAAGCTCTCGATAATCTCAACAGATTTTTCAATTTTTAGTTTTACCAATGGCAATTCGGTGTCCTTCCATTTTCCTAATACATAGTCCACTTGAGTTCCCTTAGGAAAATCGTTCCCGACTCCAAAACGCAATCTTGGATAAGCATTGCTGGCTAAAGCTTCATGGATGCTTTTTAAACCATTGTGCCCGGCATCACTTCCCCCTGGTTTTAGTCTGAGCTTATTCAGAGGTAATGCAATTTCATCAGCAACAATTAAAATATGTTCTAATGAAATTTTTTTTTTGTCCATCCAATATTTAACCGCTTTCCCACTCAGGTTCACATAGGTGGTTGGCTTTATGCAGATCAGTACATTCCCCTTCAATCTGATTTCAGCGACTGCTGCCAATCTTTCAATAGTAAACTGACCATTGTGTTTTTGTACCAGTGAGTCAATTATATCAAACCCAATATTATGCCTCGTACCGATATATTCAGGGCCGATATTGCCCAATCCGGCAATTAAAAAGGTAGACATAAAAGCATTTGGTAATATGCAATGGGCAATATGCAACAGGCAATTTTTTTAATGACTGTTGCATATTGAATTTTTATTTTTTTGCAGCGGGAGCCGGGGCAGCTGCGCCTGCCTGTGCTGGAGCCGTTGCACCAGCTGCACCTGTTGCAGGACCGCCAGGAGCAGCAGTCGCAGCAGGAGCTGTTTCTTCTTGTTTCAATTCACGAGTCAATACCACAGAAGCAATAGGAATACGGGGTGAATTCATAATCTCATAATTATCTATTTTCACATCTTCCACGCGTACGTTACCGTTTAACTGCAGGTTGGTCAGATCCACTTCAATATTTTCTTTCAAATACTTGGGAAATGTTTTAACCTTTAGTGCTTTCATTTTTGTGATCAACTTACCGCCATCCTTTACGCCGACAGGAGACCCTTTGAATTTAAGAGGGATGTTGGCAATGATTTTCTTTCCTTCGACCAATTCGAGAAAATCAACATGATTTAATTGATCACTCACCTTATCGAATTGCAAATCTTTTAAAATGCAGGTATAAGATTTGTCATTCAATTTGATTTCTGCCAATTGAAAATTCGGTGTATATACCAAGGCTTTGAAAGCAGACGCAGGAGCGAAAAAATTCACTTCCTGTGCACCCCCATAAATTACACCGGGCACTTTTTCCTCAGAGCGAAGACGGCGGGCGGCTTGTTTGCCTCTTTCGGTCCTGAGTTGTCCTTCGATTGTAATCGTTTTCATCTTTATTTAAATTTAAATTTTACTCTTATTCAGTTTTGAGTTTACAAGTTTTAATAAGTATCGAATAACAAAAAATAAACTGAAAACTTTAAACCCGAAACTTTCTATTTATTCCGCAATTGTGAATGAATAAATAGTCCTGTGATACTTCTGTTTTCAAATGCATTCCTGATCGCTACAGCAAAAAGTTCAGCTACACTTAGAACCTTTATCTTAGAAGATTTCTGTCGCAAGGGAATCGTATCGCATACTACTAATTCTTCTAAAACACTTCCGTCAATATTCGCATATGCATTACCGCTCAATACCGGGTGTGTGCACATGGCTCTGACGCTTCTTGCTCCCTTCTCTTTTAATAGTCCCGCTGATTTTGCAAGCGTTCCTCCTGTATCACATATATCATCAATCAGTACCACATCCCGATCTGTTACATCACCGATTACCACCATGCTTGCGATCTCATTTGCTCTTTTTCTATGCTTATCGCAAATAACCATTTCTGCATTGAAATAAGAAGCAATTTCCCTTATCCTGTTAGCACTACCCACGTCAGGGGCCGCAAAGGTAAGGTTTTCCAGCCTAAGTTGTTCGATATAAGGAATAAAAATAGCAGAACTGTCCAGGTGGTCTACGGGAATATCAAAATAACCCTGTATTTGAGGAGCATGTAAATCCATGGTAATGACCCTGTCAGCACCTGCAGCCACAATCATATTTGCCAGAAGCTTTGAACCGATTGCTACCCTGGGCTTATCCTTGCGATCCTGACGCGCATAACCATAATAGGGAATAACAGCTACCACTTTATATGCCGAGGCGCGTCGGGCAGCATCGATCATCAGCAATAATTCCAGTAAATTCTCAGCAGGGGCAAAAGTGCTTTGTATCAGGAATACCATATCCCCCCTGATACTTTCATTAAAAACCGGCTGGATTTCGCCGTCACTAAAATGTTGGATGGTTATTTTTCCGGGAGGTGTTCCGAATTGCTGTGTAATTTTTTCGGCCAGGTATTGAGACCCTGTGCCTGAAAATATCTTGGCTGCATGTTCCATATAAAAAAGTGTGCAGCGAAGATATAACTCAAAAGGAATAGGCAATAACTAACACCACAAAAATTATTAACGGAGACTGTGAATACCCTCCTATTTTCCTGATGTTGTCGGGATATCAAAATAAATAATTCCCTGAAATGGCAATCAATGGTTAATCGAAGCCAATACTTGCTTTGAATCGCTCTTCTCAGTATAATTTTCTTTAGCAACAGAAGACTTGCTGTTTACTACATAGAAAATAGAAGAACATACAAAAATGGAAAAAATCAATGCAACGAAATACATGCCTACACAAAAAAGGAATGAATGCCAGCCGCCAATTGCGGAGAGAGTGGTTCTTGCTTTCATTGGATTTTCATTTAGTTTTTCAAAAGGGTTACGGTAAAGTTTCAACAAATTACTTCTTAGGGGTGGCTTAATATACCACTAATAGGATATTGTTATGCTTAAAAATAATATTTAAACTTGAGCCATGCAAGCGGAAAAATACTCAATCAAGAAATGGCCCGAAGACGATCGTCCAAGAGAAAAATTACTTAGTAAATCTCCGATTTCCTTAAGTGACTCTGAATTGCTTGCCATCCTGATAAATAATGGCATAAAAAATAAAAGTGCTGTAGATCTGGCCAAGGATATCCTTTCCAGGGTGGGCAATAATTTGAACCAGCTGGGGAAACTGACTGTCAATGAGTTAATGAGAACAAAGGGCATTGGAGAGGCTAAGGCAGTAACCATATCGGCTGCGCTGGAACTTGGCAGAAGGCGTAATTCAACAGGTCCTCTGGATAAGCCGGTTATCAAAGACAGCCACGAATTGGCCAAATATTTACAGGTCATGCTTCAGGATCATCGCAGAGAAGTCTTTGCCGTGGTATTTTTAAACAGGGCAAATAAAATCAATCATTTTGAAATTATCAGCCAGGGAGGTATTACGGGAACAGTCGCAGATCCACGGATCATTTTAAAAAAAGCACTGGAAGAAGATGCTGTCAATATCATTCTTTGCCATAATCATCCGTCAGGAAACCTGCAACCCAGCCGTGCAGATGAAGAACTCACATCCAAGATAAAAGAAGCCGCCAGGTACTTTGATATCAAAGTACTCGATCACATCATTGTCAGTGATGAAGGATATTTCAGTTTTGCGGATGAAGGAATTATTTGAGGGGTGAGATAGGGGATGTGAGATAGGAGATAGGAGATGTGAGATCGGCCTTAAATTTTAATTCGAAAAATGAGCTATCGAAATTTAGAAATATGGGCGCTAGCTAGAGAAGTTGTGATAGAGATTCACAATATGAGTATGAATTTACCAAAATTTGAAATGTACGAAGAAGGTAGCCAAATCAGAAAATCTTCAAAGACTACAAAATCAGCAATTGTAGAAGGATATGGAAGAAGAAGGTATAAACAAGACTGGTTAAAATTCCTTGTGTATGCTCATTCATCGAATAATGAAACGATTGATCATCTCGAAAATTTATGGGAAACCAAATCACTTAATGATGTTACAATTTATCATACAATCTGGGAAAAGCTCGAAGTTCTTGGAAAAAAATTAAACCATTTTATTGTTTCAGTTGAAGAAAAACATCAGTCTAAAAAATAATCTCACATCCCATATCTCAAATCCCGTCCCCTCTCAAGCTTGCGCCGTTGGTCCCCCAAAATTCATAGGCAGCTGAACTTCTTCTAAATCCTGAATCTTTCCATTGGTAGATTCAAAGCGTGTAATGTTCTCCGTTAGAGCTTTCATAAATCTTTTAGCATGCTGTGGAGTGAAAATAATCCTCGATTTTACTTTGCTCTTAGGAGTCCCTGGCATTACATTGACAAAATCAATTACAAATTCAGCATGGCTATGCGTGATGATAGCCAGATTTGCATATTCACCTTCGGCTACTTCTTCGCTGATTTCTATATTCAACTGATTGATCGGTTGTTGTTCGGCCATTTCTTTGATTTTGAACAAAATTATTAAATATGATTGGCAGAGATTCAAAATAATAAACAGGTTTGAAGGTTTTTAATCAATATTCTGTTTTCAACCTGAATCCATGTGAGATAGAAATTCTTATTAGAAAGATTGAAGTTTTAATCGTTATTATTGAAGAATCTGATTTCGAGCTGGGACATCCGAATTTATTTTTATAAATTTGCAAATTCACCTACGAAGAGCTGCCAGGCAATCAGTCACAATGAGGAAGTACTTTCTTTTCATTCTCAACATATTATATGCCATTCTAGTCAAATCTCAGGATAATGCGGTTTGCCCGCCTCCGCCAACATCATTACAATCATCAGTTCTTAGCTTTATATCAGTTTCTCCCAACAATTATCGGTTTATATACAAGCTTACCGTTGAATGTGATCAGGACCCTTACAATTATCCATTGTATATAACCGATATCAATTCAGCAACTCAGAAAATCTATCCATGGATCCTTGATTCTGTAAGGAATGCAACTGGTGTATTGGATCCATGCCTGGTTTTTCCTTATCCCCCCTGCCACAGGACTTTTTATTACCATGCTGATGGAGACGTGCAGGTTTATGGCTTGGGCGCTGTTGCCGCAACCCATAACTGTTGCCGTCCTTTCAATGCCAAAAATCTTTACTATGAAATTCCCTTCGCGTATGGTCAAATGCCCTGTTGCCTGACTTCAAACTGTAAATCATTTGTGGGTCCGGTAGCTAATGGCATCATCAATTTTATCAAGATGCCTGCGCTTCAGGGCCTTCAAAAAAATAGCAGCCCACAATTTACAAGCAACGACACAATTCTTTTTACATGCAAAGACCGGTCTTTTCATTTTACTTTGCATGCTGTTGACCCTGACCACGATTCGATTGCTTATCATATTGCGCCCGCAAGAACTTTCGTCATCCCTATACCCAGTTCTCAGGTCAAACCAGATTATTTTCCGTTTCCGGTTGTTGGATATCGAAGTGGTTATTCAGTTGATCAACCCGGGGGACCGAATTTGACATTAGATCCTGTAACAGGTGATCTGGATGCAACCTTGCATGATACAGGTACTTTTGTAATCCCGGTGTCGGCTGTTGAATACAGGAAAGGCGTAATGTTGGATTCTATCGCACAAGACTTACTTATAAAAGTTTTTGATTGCAGTCAATTACCCAAGCCCAAAGCTTCCATTCCTGATTCCATTAATAATTGTAACGATTTTACTGTGGCGTTTCCTAATAACAGCTCACCTCTCTACCCTGCCTTCAACTGGAACAATACGACATTTCAATGGAATTTCGGAGATGGTGATTCTTCCAATTTAGTATATCCTTCTCACACCTATACTGACACCGGTAGTTATGATGCCAGAATTATTATTTTCCCGGGACTTCATTGCGCCGATACCGCTTTTACCAAGGTGCTGATCTATCCCTATGTAAATTCGTCCTTTACCAATAATGATAGCTGCTCCCAACAGCAAGTGATGTTTATCAATACTTCTTCTTCATCATCCGGACCAATCATTCTTACTAACTGGACAATTAAAAAAGATTCAACGACGATTTTTACTTCCAACCAGTTTAATACCGGCTATACATTTGCAAAAGCTCCGCAGACCTATGGTGTGTTCCTCACCGTTAGTAATACAAAGGGCTGCATGTCAAAAGATACCCAGTATATAAATATCTACCAAAGTCCATATATGCTGACAACCCATGACACTATATTGAGTGTTGGCGCCACATTGCAACTTCAGGCTAATGATGGAAACTACAATTACAATGGCCAGTTCAGCTGGTGGCCTGCTTATGGTTTAAGTGACCCCACTATTGCTGACCCAATATTAAACAGTACCCTGGATAATACCTATTATGTAAATATTACCAATAGTTTTGGTTGTTCCTTGCAGGATTCAATACATGTAAAATATTATTCCGGTCCGGAAATCTATGTACCCAATGCTTTTACTCCTAATGATGACGGCAGGAATGATATATTCAGGCCTATACCTGTTGGCATTTCCGTCTTCAAATATTTCCGGGTCTTTAACCGGTACGGACAGCTGATGTTTCAAACCACACAACCTAAGCAGGGATGGGATGGTACTTATAATGGTGGCCCTGCTTTGCAGGGAACATATGTTTGGGAAGTTGATGGTATCGACTATCAGGGAAAGACGATCAGCAAAAAAGGAACTGTAATCCTCCTGAGATGATAATAAGCTTTAGCTAATTCTCCAACTACAAAAAGAGCAGAAAAAAGCCGATACTAAATTGTATCGGCCTTTCTATTATCTGATTCCAAATTTCAATTAGCGAGGTCCAAGATATTTATAATGCTCATTGAAATAAGAGCGAATGCTGGGGGGTGTAGGAACTACACTTGGCTGAATCATGAAATACTTCACGTCAATATTTCCGGTTGACGGATCCCTTTTATTAATTCCAGAAGGATCTATCTGAGCCGAACGGCCATTTGGCGCAGGCTGACCGTATATGTTGATCACACTGGTAATATTATTAGTCGCAGGATCTATAAACATTCTCACACCGAAAGATCCATAATAAGTGGGGGTTCCACCATTTAGGAATTCATAATACACTCCACCCACATCCAGGTTAAATACATCCACACTATTAGGTCCGGAAGTGACCAAATTCACTTCCATGGGGTAATTGTCTGTAAATGCACCGTTGGAAACATCCGAAAAAGTACCAGTAACCGAATAATGTCCGTCGTACTGATTTTTTACAGAAATATATAACATTAAGTGATTCCATTGTTCAATCGGAACGGAAGCCTGCGCGATGGTTATTGGCAAAATATAACTGCCGGCCAAATCCAATTTTGTCAAATCAAGATTTACTACCATGCTATCCAGTCTTTTTCCGGCAGGAATATTTCTATCCCAGCCGCCGGCAATTGTATATACACTGTCAGGCAGAACTTCAAAGCTGGTGCCATTATCGCTGTTATAGCTATTCAGATACGCCGTATCCAGACCAAGTGTTGCTGTTACTGCTGTTCCCAAAGTTTTGGGTGAAGACAGGTTGATATAAACAGGGATGCTGGCTGAAGTTATAGTAGCATCATAAGTAAAGGGTGCAAGATCATTTCCTTTGGATGCTGCCAAAGGCAAGTCCACTGATGCACCTACTGCGGCGAAATCCGTATAATAGTTGCCATTTTTAAGGCAGGAACTTAACGAAATCAATCCAGCCAACAGTGCAGCTCCTTTTTTTAGTCTATTTATTATTTTAATTTTTTTCATATTTTATTTTTTTACCATCAATTAAATTCAAAAATGAATTTTTGACTATGGCATCCAGAATATTTTATTGTTAAATGGATCTACAGTTGGGCCTCCGGCCTTTGTCCAGTTTTCATTATTATTATTGGCCTCTTCAGTTGGGTAATAATATCTAAATGGCATATGTAGCTGGGTGTTTGAAGGAGATATGGATACGGGCACGATCGGATATCCTGTATTTGCACCCGACATAAATGTTTTTCTCCAATCATTGTATGATACCTGGTTGTTGATTCCATTCAATGCCGCCCATTTTTGCTCGATGATGGTATGTACCAGGCTATCGGTACTTGCACCCAGAGGGAATGCTACAAATTTAACATTCTGGTTATAATAAGTTTGAGCGGCTGCATCTGCTGCAGAACTACTTCCGCCAACATTAAGGAATTCGTAGGAAGCGGTAATGGCATTATGATACAAAGTTTGCGCAGTTGCAACATCACCTCCGTTTAACCAACCATACAGCGTAGCTTCCGATTGCAGGAAATAACTTTCAGCAGCGGTCATAAGCACCTCGGATTGAGCGGGATCTTTTACAAGACCAGATCCAATTCCTGAACCACCACCCGGCACGGCATCCTGGCTTCCCGTATAATCTGCTGCATAATTGGCCGGATTAATCGGTAATGTCACATTAAAATATGCCGGATCAGTGGGCGCTATTCCGTTTGCGGAATAAATATATCCAAGCCGTGAATCGTTGGTTAATTTGTAGAAATCGATTGCGGCCTGATTTGCCTTAAGATAAGTAAACTGGCCATTGATTGCTCCGGAAGGACTAAGACCAAATCCACCATACATCTGGCTGGGTTGAGCACTGCTATATCCTGGATTCACAAGAGCATCACTGCCTATGTATCCGACAGAAGCAGTCTTACCAGCTTCTGAACTCAGGAAGGATTGTTTGGAACTCACAGCTGATTGTTGAACAAGAAGGCTCAATTTCACAGTATTTGCGAATTGCAGCCAGTTATTCATATTCCCACCAAAAAGAACATCATCAGTAGTTGGAATATTCACAGCAGCATTTCCTAAATTGCCCTGAATAGAACTGATAGCATCATCAAGCTTGAGTACAAGGCTATCGTAAATATCACTTCCATTGTCGTAGGTAGGATAAAAATTTGCCTGTGCCTTCAAAGCCTGGCTATAAGGGATGTTATTATATAAGTCTACAAGGTTCTTGTAACAGATTGCCTGCAAAATATTAGCTATCGCATTATAATTTGCTCCACTGGGATCACTGCTTGTTTGTTGTCTCATGAATTCAAGGTTCGACAAAATGCCGTAATAATTATCCCAAAGTTGGGGGCTGCCTGCAGTCATCACATAATTCTGAACCGTAGAATTAAATGAGTAACCGGGTGAGTAATTCCAATATCCCATCCAAACCCCAACGGCCTGGTAGCCAGAATAGCCATTTACAACATCTGCAATTCCTGTAAGAGTTGCAGGAAGAACCAATTGTGGCGTTGCAGCTGAAGTGGTTGGGGCATTGGGATTATTTTGAAGGCTGGTCAGAAAATCCTTGCCGCAACTAGCAGTTATAAGCGCCAGTACTATAACTATTATTGATATTTTTTTCATGTATTTCTTTTTAAAATTAACTTAGAAATAAAACCCACTCATTTAAAAATTCAGGCTGAGTACAAATGTAAACTGCCTGGTTGGTGGTAATTGATAATAGGTGTTATAGCCAAGTCCGTTGACGTTACCATTGTTAAATTCCGGATCGGTGAAATCATTTTCTTTTGGTCTCAACATTAAGACGTTATTGCAGATTGCCGAAAGCTTAGCCCCTTTTAACGCTTTCTGTTTAGTATTATTAACAATTAATCTGGTGAAATCGTATGTAATATTGATTGTCCTGATTTTCCAGGCCGCAGCATTTTCTACATAAGAAGTACCTGCTTTTCTATAGTCTGAATAGACCCAGAAACCAATATTACCGTCCTGTACATAGGTATTCGAGTTAGGAACCAACTTTCCGTTTTGCATAACTTCAGAATTTGGATAGATGAAGTTTTGCCTTCCGTTCGAAGCGGTATGTGCAGAAGCGCCGGTGAAATCAAGGTTCTGTTCCGCATTATTATAAAATACATAACCACCGCGATAGTCACCGATAATATTTAATGTAACATCCTTATAAGTTACAGTAGTGTTTAATCCAAGAATATATTTCGGAGTTGTGCGTCCTACAGCAATTGGTGTAGTACCTACGCTCGGTAACCCGGTTGTGCTATTCACAATAACCTTACCCGTTGCGGAATCACGTGTCAAATCATAAACATACATTTGAGGGAAGGTCATACCAACGATCGCTTCATTGGAATTTCCGATACCGGTTTGCTTGGTTGCATTGGAACCTGATCCATATAATTGGTCAACCACAGTTTCCTGAATAGCAAGATTACCTCCGATATCCCATTTCCAATCTTTCGTTCTGACTGCTGTAACACTAGCATCAAATTCCCATCCTTTTGAAGTGGTTTGAGCTGCATTCACAAAAGCAGAAGAAAATCCTGTTGAATTGGTAAGTGCAACCTGGAACAATTGATTGAAGTTCTTATCATGATAATAGGTAGCACCAACTTTGACCCTGTTGTGCATGAATCCCAGTTCCAAACCACCTTCAATTTCATTTGTTGCTTCCGGAACATTAGCAGGGTTATTATAAGTACTGTTCAGCGAAAGAGCAGCCAATCCTCCATAAGGGTATGGGCTGGGAACGCTAAATGTGTTTACTGTTGCATAAGAAGGCAGAGTAATCTGACCGGTGTGACTGTATGCAGCTCTTAACTTTCCATAAGACAATAAATTATTATTCTTGAACAAATTGTCAGAAAAAATCCAGGAAGCATCTACTCCGTATACATCATAAGAATTGTTTCCTGGGGCTAATAGAGAAGAGTAGTCACGTCTATAGTTACCATGCAGGAAGAGGAAGCTGTTATAGTCGACTGTAGCATCTGCATACCAGCCCACCAGACGCGCTTCTGTAACACCCTGGGTAGTTCCTGAAGTATTGGAAGATGTAATCGGATCTCCGATATTGGGAATACCAAAACTGGATGCAATATTATATACATCCGGCAGAATCAAACCACTGGTTTGGGATTGGGGGCTTCCGGGGATATCTCCGATTCCATTACCAACACTCTGTATTTGAGTGTTTGCAAAACGATCCCAAATAGTGTTACCCAGGATTAAAGTACCTGTGAAGTCGTTGAACTGTTTCTGCAGAGTCACGTAAATATCCTGTTGGATTCTCTTTTGCAACATGGTTTTGTCTTCAACAGCACCTGCGATATTTCCGCTATAAGGAGTTCCATAAATAGGAGGGCCATATGCATCCTGTGCCCAGGGTGAAAAAGTTGCCTGGTTTCTGTAAGCTTTGAAAATTGTACTGGTCACCAGTGCTCCCAATCTATAGGTTGCAGTAAACCAGTTTGTGGGTTTTAAATTAGCTGTTAAAACACCCTGTATATTATCCTGTTTATTTATTTCTCTGGAATTGTCTACCTGCCACCATGGATTAATGTAGTAAGCATTGTAATAATGGCTTAGATTTCCCCAGGAATTATAATCCTGCCAGTCTTTTAAAGCGGCCATGGGGATATTAGCAGGAGTATTCAGCAAAGTCCAGTAAAGTGGCCAACCAGCCGTCATATCGTTACCTACTGTATTGCTGTATTTATAGGCATATGCCATTGAAAAATCATAAGAGAAAATACCATAAGTTCTTCTACCATTGAATCGCACACTGGCTCTTTTCGATTGATCTTTAGGAACCACTCCCTTTACATCAACATATTGCAAACCGATAAAGTTAGAGTTCCTGGAATCTCCATTAGATATAGAAACATCTGTTTGGCTTGTGAACCCGGTTTGAAAAAACTGCTTTCTTGGATCTGTGGACTGAGCTGCAAAAGGAACTTTCTGCACATCTCCATTTTCATTAGGAATTCCTATATATGCATTCGCAGGATTTCCATCGAAAGCCGGTCCGAATTGCTGATTTTCGAATGGAATATAATTAGTGAAACCTGTATAGGGATTGGTACCCTGGAATTCATATGGAGTTCCTCCAAAAAATGTCCCAACCTCGCCGCCATAACCTGAATAAGTGGTCTGTAAAGCGGGGAAATAGGCCAATTTCTCAAAAGTCGCCGTCTGAGAAACATTTATCATCGGTTTCCCATTCTTGCTTCCCTTTTTTGTAGTAATAATGATAACTCCATTTGTTGCTTCTGATCCGTAAAGTGCAGCAGCGGTGGCGCCTTTTAATACAGTTTCAGATTCAACATCCTCAGGATTAATAGTGATTATGTAATCACTTCTTACCTGCATTCCATCTACAACAAACAATGGCTGGTTGTCGGAAGACAAGTGCCTTTCACCTCTTAATTGAACACGAATTTGGGGATCTACACCGTTATCGATGATACTGATCTGAGCTCCCGAAACCTGGCCCATTAGTCCTTGTGCGACGTTGACAGGCTTGGCTACATTCAAAACATCAGAATTAATCGTAGCAGTGCTGTATCCCAAAGCCTTCGCTTCTTTCTTGATACCAAGAGAAGTAACAACAACTTCTGTAAGGCTACTTGCTGTGCGAACTACATTTAGGTTAAGTGTGGATTCGTTCCCAACCGGAAATTCTTTCTGGGTTACACCAGTTCCACTGACGACTAAAACGTCCCCCGGTTTTATGCGGATGGTGTAGTTTCCGTCAGCGTCAGCACTTACTCCCTGTTTGTTCGATTTTATTCTTATCGAAGCGAACGGAACAGGTTGGCCCTGAGCATCTGTAACTCTTCCGGTAACAACTTTAGTTTGTGCAAATGCCAATATAGAACACAATACCAGCACTGCAAACAGTGTTAGAAATTTTCTCATGTGACTGTGAGTTTTGATTTTTATAAGCTACAAATATAGGGGCTTTTCAAATTCACAAAAAAAATGTTAAAAAAAGCCTCTATTTTAGTTGTAGACAAATTGTTTAGGCGAAATGCTGCAAAAAATTAAAATATATCTATTCCGGGACCTCAAACCTATTTAAAAGAATGATAACAACCTGACTTTAAAAACATTAACTTAAATTAATATGGATCAATTTTTGTAAAAAATATGATTTTTCTCTATCCTTCCTTGAGAAATTCTATGATTACGCTTAAATATTTAATTCATTTACATTCAGATTCAGAAAATTTTTGCCCTAATTTTTAATCCTATTGCATTTTTTAAAAATCAAATATGCTTTTTCGGTTATCCATTCCTGCCACCTGTTTTAAAATTTCGCCTCATCCCATTTTATCGCCAGCTAATTAAAAATTGAAATTTTATTTCATTTTTTTGATTGCCCTGGATTGAATCCAATCCGGTACCAATAGAATTTTTCCCGGGATAAACAATTCCGGCCCACCTTACCCAGGCATCTATCTGAGGCATCGTTTGCCTCCAATGGAATATTTTGTTTAATACAAGATTTAAAAAGAAATAGTATCGAAATCCCTTGTCATAATAAGCCGGGAGCGAGAAGCTGTATAAAACATCCCTTTCGTATACGTATATGCGTGAATCATATCCACCGGTTTCAAAATATTGTAGACATAAATTCCAGCTATATGTTTTTTTCAAAGCATGGAACGCAAGATCGATAAGTCCGAGCGTTCCTTCTTCAGCAGAAGCCGATTTTTTATTATACCATAACCATTCCATTCTGCTCCTGAGTGATAAAATTTTATTGATACTAACAGCAATCTCTATCCGCCAATCCTGTTTAGATGACAGAAACAATGGATACGTTGCCAGATCGGTTTGTGACCCATTGGTTTGTTTCGCTTCATTTTTATAGTGGAAATACAAACTCCAGCGATTTAGAAACTGGTAAGAAGCACGCACAAAAAAATCCCTACCATGTGCAGGAGCATCTGCCCCGTATTTTATCCAGGGAAAACTATACATATCAAAAAAAGCATCTACCCTCCATCCGGGAAATGGTCTCAGAGATAGGCCGCCATATACACCTCTTTCATTGTTGGGGGAAGAGTTTTCGGTAAAAGCATTTGCATATAATGACTGGAAGTCTTTTGCTATATGACGATAAAGAAATGATAGATCCATATTCGATGACAGACTTAACAAAAAACCATTTACAAAAGCCTGATGTGCATTTTGGTCTATTGCCGCTTCACCAAAAAAATGAAAATTATGATGGGTATAACTATAGTCTACACTATAATCCGACCAGGAATTTCCACGTATAGCAAATAAATTATACGGTTGATCCTGCTTTTGAATTGATTTAGAAAAATGGTAGTAAATCGTATTGATACCAATATGCCAGTCAGACTTTGAAAAATTTATATTTGCGCCTATTGTTGACTGCCTGGTATTATTTCTGTCATCATTCTCTTCCCTGGTCCGGTGATATCCTGAACTTTCAAAAGAAGAAATCTGATCTTCCCGGCTCACGGTATCGTGTACCAGATTTGTACTGACTTTCTTTATAGATATAAATGTAGTTCCCTGCCAGTGTCCCTTAGACAAAGTAATTCCTGCTCCTCTGTGAAAATCAAATTCACCCGATGAATGATAGGGATCCAATATTGCACCCTGTCTTTTTACTGCTAGTGCATCAGCACTCTTGGTAAACGCAAACCCCTGCCACTGAATAAGTCCCTGTCCCATATTCACGATAAAATCACCCAATGCCAGGGCTTTGATGATCCCGATTTTTTTTGCAAAAAAATGAAATGAATAAAAATCAAACCCATAAGACTGATAGCCACGAAAAAACTGTTCGCCTGCATCTTTGTCCCCCAGTATTCCGTACTGCAGCAAATTTTTATAGTTATAAGTATATCGTATAAAATATCTCTGGGGGCTGCCCAAATAATGCGATGCGGCTGAATCAGTAGCCGATTCAAATCCTTTGGATTTTTCCATTACCTGCGACACGCGAAATAAAAAATGCTGATCGCCCCCTTTCCATCTTTTGTAAATATTTTCATCAAGCGATAACTGATCAGTAACTTTTATGTAGGGCAGCAATTCTTTAATTGTTTCAACACTCCATGCCGGAATTGCCTGTAATTCTTCAATCGCCAGCAATTCGCCAAACAGTTTCCTGTATCCTAAAAAGTTTTTGATCTGCAAACCCGTAAGTATTCCCAATGATTGCAGTTCCCCTTCATCGGCCTTATTCAGATTGAGTGGATGCCTGCTATATGCATTTAATCTCTGCCAGTATGAATCATCTTCCACATCCGATTCTGATTTGCCTGCAAGCCGCTCCAGCTGTTCTTCAAGAACAGGTTGAGACTGGGTTTCGGGTATCTGTTCACGTGAGGAATTGGCAGCAAACAATATGAGAATACTACAAATGATTTTGGTTGCAGTCATTGATTAATTCTTATCCTCATTTTTTGTGAAAAAAACTACTGACAGAGCTGGCGAAAACCCCAATTCAGGATGATATCTTGTTGAAATATCCACCCGTATATTCTTCCATTTCAGCCCCAATCCACCAAAGGGTGAAGCGGTTGATGTTTCAATACCAATACAGGCAAAAAATTGCTTCGCAAAAAAATATTGAAGGCCGATATTCGCATACAGCGGGCGATCTTCTTCCTTGATTATTTCTACACTGATACAGGTCTCGTTTGATACTTCATAACCCATTGCATATTTATATACCGATGCGATCTTCTCACCCGAGTTTTTCCCAATTTTCCCCCCAACAGGATTAGAAGCATGGAGACCAATCGTAATTTTTTCTGCGGGATGTAAAAAAATGCCCATTTCAAAATTTACGGCGCCCGCATTTCCATATCCGGAGATATGAAATAAATGATAATCCAGTTGTATGCCCGCATCAATTATTTTTCCAAGCTTTCGTCCATAGGCAATCCCTATTTTGGATTCGTTATAGTCTGCAAATCCAAAATAATTCAACTCCAATCCAATACCTCCGGATGCTGCAGGAAAGGATAATGCAAACATGCAAAAATTCAATTCTGCCAACGCGAATCTCCTTTCGTCAAATGCTCCGGCGTTTAAGCTTTGTTGTGATGATAAGACCGATTGATTATTGGTAAAAGAGAAAGCATTTATGAAATTCCTGCTGCAAGTACCCAAATCGATATATGGTATTTGCTGGGAGGAATGGATTGTCTGAGTTTCAGAATTTATAACAATTAACAGGGACAATATGAACCCACAAAGTCTTAAAACCACCACATTCATTTTGACATCGAAAGTTAATCAGATGTCTTTATCGGAATAAGCGTGAATTCACCCGGCAGCTGAAGTTTTAATCCCTATGAATATTACCTTTGCGCCATGCAAATTTTAGACGGACAATTAGTATCCCGTACAATCAAGGATACCCTGAAACTGAAAGTGGCCCAGTTAATCACGGAAGGAAAAAAGACGCCTCATCTCGCAGCGGTTTTAGTAGGACATAATGGAGCCAGCGAAACTTATGTCAATGCCAAGGTGAAAGCCTGTTCCGAAATCGGTTATAAGTCAACGTTACTCAGGCTGGAAGATTCCATCAGTGAAAACAAGTTGCTCAATGTCATTGCAGACTTGAATGCAGATATGGATGTAGACGGCATCCTGGTACAACTCCCGCTGCCATCACATATATCAGATGAAAAAATAATCAATGCCATCGATCCTTCCAAAGATGTGGATGGATTCCATCCCATCAGTGTGGGAAGGATGGTTCTCGGATCATCCACTTTTATTCCTGCTACTCCGCATGGAATCATGCTCCTTCTCGAACATTATAAAATCAATACTACAGGAATGCATGCTGTTGTCATCGGGAGAAGCAATATTGTCGGCAGGCCGATGAGCATGTTATTAAGCAGCAATACTAACCCGGGTAATTGTACAGTTACAATCTGTCATTCCAAAACAAAAAATTTGGAGGGAATATGCCTGCAGGGCGATCTGATTGTTGCCGCCATGGGCAGAGCGGAATTCGTTACTGCAGATATGGTGAAAGAAGGCGCCGTTGTAATTGATGTGGGCATTACAAGGGTCCCTGATTCTTCAAAAAAAAGCGGATTCGCACTCAAAGGTGATGTCCATTTTTCTACAGTCGCTCCTAAATGCAGTTATATAACGCCTGTACCCGGCGGCGTCGGACCAATGACGATTGCAGCTCTTATGAAAAATACATTCAAAGCCTGCATGGATAAGAATTGATGTCTGTCAGCTGAAGGAATTCTATTCAGCATCGTTGCGACGCTCCGTTCAACATTTGTATTTCTATTGAGCAATTTTGATTTCATTCATCACCTGTTATTTAACGAACTTTAGGTTCTATGCAAGATATCATTCCAGACATTAAGCAGAAGCTGCCGGTGATGGAATCTTTTTATACCATCCAGGGTGAGGGTTTTCATCAGGGAAAAGCCGCTTTTTTTATCCGGCTGGGAGGTTGCGATGTCGGATGCGTCTGGTGTGATGTGAAAGAAAGCTGGGATGCCTCGAAACACCCTCAAAAATCAATCGATTCCATTGTTCGGGAAGCAGAAAAATATCCCGGTCGCATTGCGATCATTACAGGTGGTGAGCCATTGATGCATGATTGCAATCCATTGACCGATGCTTTACATCAGGCTTCTTTCAGGACCCATATTGAAACTTCGGGCGCATATCCGATAAGCGGAGATTGGGATTGGATCTGTTTCTCTCCAAAAAAATTCAAAGCTCCCTTACCTGAAATTCTTCCCCTTGCCAACGAACTTAAAATAGTTGTTTATAATAAAACTGATTTTGAATGGGCTGAGAAATATGCAGAGTTGGTTTCCCCGGATGCTAAATTGTACCTTCAACCCGAATGGACAAAATCTGCAAGCATCACACCCCTGATCATTGACTATATCAAATCAAATCCTCAATGGGAATTTTCGCTTCAGTTGCACAAATACATTCATGTACCATAAAATTTCCTCTTCCGGCAGAAAAAATCTAATTATTCAGATGTTATCAGGTACTTTCAAATTCACTAAGCAAATAAATCCTTTTAACCTTCGTTTTAAGTTTTGATTTGTAATTTTCCTATATGAAAAACCTGTTTGTTCTGTCCATATTATTTCTGGGCCAGTTTGCGCAGGCACAATATGATCCATCCAGGGTGAATAAAAAAGCATCGGATCTTTATTCCAGGGCTCTCGATCTGGCCCGTGATGACCGTTTCAAGGAAGGCATAGAAATGCTGAAGCAGGCCGTAAACGCTGATAAAAATTTCGAGGACGCTTATCTCTCTATGGCAGGCATGTATGGTGAACTCAAAAACTACCAGGAAGCTATCAATAATTATGAAAAAGCAAGGTCGATAGACAGTAATTATTTTAATGATTACAATCTTCCCTACTCTATTAACCTCGCCGGCAAAGGAGAATTTGAAAAAGCATTGGATGCAATCAATCAGTTTCTCACTATTTCTAATTTAAATGAAACCAGTCGCAAAGCAGGCGAGTTTAGAAAAAGATGTTACAGTTTTGCAATTGAATATTCTAAAAACAAAAATACGCTTGATTACAAATTCGAACCTCAGAATCTGGGAGATAGCGTGAATAGCGGCGACTCAGAATATTATCCAACCATTACCATTGATGGAAGCAAACTTGTTTTTACCCGAAGAGTCAATAATTATAACGAAGATTTCTACGAGTCTGATAATGTCGACGGACATTGGACTAAATCCAAAGGATTAGTGGGCAATATCAATACGAATATGAATGAAGGTGCGCAGAATATTTCGCAGGATGGACAGTGGCTCATATTCACGGGTTGCAATTTTCCGGATGGATATGGCAGTTGCGATCTTTATATTTCCTATCTGACACCGGAAGGATGGAGTACGCCGGAGAACCTCGGTAGTAATATTAATTCTGAATTCTGGGAATCGGCTCCTTCTTTATCACCTGATAAAAGAGATTTATATTTTTCAAGCAGGAGACCCGGAGGATATGGAGGAAGCGATATCTATGTCAGTCATCGCATGCCTAATGGACATTGGAGCGAACCCGAAAATATGGGGCCTGTAATTAATACGGTAGGCGATGAATCTACCCCATTTATTCATGCCGATAATCAAACGCTTTATTTTACTTCGAATGGGCATCAGGGTTATGGTGGCGATGATTTATTTCTCAGTCGTAAGGACAAGGATGGAAAATGGACCAAACCTGAAAACCTGGGATATCCCATTAATACCATCGAAAACGAAGGCAGCCTAATTATTGCTGCCGATGGCAAAACAGCTTATTATGCAAGTGACCGTGCAGACAGCCATGGCGGGCTGGATTTATATACTTTCGAATTGCGGAGTGATGTCCGGCCTGCAAGAACATTATGGGTGAAAGGAAAAGTATTCGACAAGAAAACACTCAGAGGGTTACCTAGTTCAGTAGAATTGACAGACCTGTCAACAAAAATGGTTCTCAGTAAAGTCCAGACCGACGAAACCGGAAATTATCTCATTACTCTTCCGGTTGGAAAAGATTATGCGTTTAATGTCAACCGGAGAGGTTATTTATTCTTCTCAGAGAATTTCCCGCTGAGCGAAAAACAACCCGACTCCACTTACAATATAGATATCCCATTGCAGCCCATTGAGCCAAATGCAGCAATTGTTCTGAAAAATATTTTCTTCGATATCAACAAATACGAGCTCAAACCGGAATCCCAGGTAGAATTAGATAAGCTCGTTCAGTTAATGAAGGACAATCCGACATTAGCTATTCAGATCAGCGGCCATACCGATAATATAGGAAAGCCAGCAGATAATCTGCCATTATCTACCAATCGCGCAAAAGCTGTAGTCACTTATCTTATATCAAAAGGAATAGAAGAAAAACGTCTTTCCTATAAAGGATATGGTGATACACAACCTCTGGCAGATAATAAAACGGAAATTGGAAGAGCACAGAACAGAAGAACCGAAGTAAAAGTGGTAAGTATCAGATAATGTGAAGGTGATTTTACCTTCTCATTTCATATTTATTATTTTACATTTGGCAAACCTTATCTTTTGGAATGCTGACAGATCTTCCATACAGGATTGCATTGACATTGGTTCCTCATATTGGTTGTGTACAGGCGAAAATCCTGATTTCTCATTTTGAAAATGCAGCATCCGTTTTCAAAGCAAGAAAATCTGATTTGGAAAAAATAGAAGGTATTGGATCGATAAGAGCGCAGTCTATCAAATCTTTTCATGATTTTCAAAAAGCTGAAAAAGAAATTGCGTTCATAGAGAAGTATACTATTCAGCCCCTTTTTCTGACCGATAAAAATTATCCGCAAAGATTATTGCACTGTTATGATCCCCCTGTACTGTTGTACTATAAAGGCAATGCAGATTTGAACAATTCCAAAACGATTGCTGTCATCGGCACAAGATCAAATTCTGATTATGGAAAACAGATAACAGAGCGATTGATCAAAGAAATATCGGGATTCAAGATTATTGTCGTCAGCGGACTTGCTTTTGGAATCGATGCAATTGCGCACAGAGCTGCTTTAAAAAATAAACTTCCAACCATTGGTGTTCTGGCACATGGATTAAATAAAATATATCCGGGAGAACATAATTCACTTGCAAAGGAAATGGTTCAGAATGGTGGCTTACTAACAGAATTCAGAAATAATATCAAACCCGATAAGCATAATTTTCCGATTCGTAACCGGATTGTTGCAGGCATGTCGGATGCGACCATTGTTATCGAAACAGGTATCAAAGGCGGAAGTATGATAACGGCCGGATTAGCGAATGAATATAACCGTGATGTATTTGCTTTTCCCGGAAAAATAACGGATATCAAAAGTGCCGGATGCAATTATCTGATCAGGAGTAATAAATCCGTACTGCTTACAGATACAGAACAATTAATTGAGTATATGGGATGGTCTGATCAACCCAAAATCAAATCATCACCACAAAAAGAATTATTTATCCAGCTGACAGAAGATGAAAAAGAAATCGTCGATCTATTAAAAGAAAATGAAACAATCCATATTGATGAACTGAATATTAAAAGCGGAATTGCAAGTAGTGCCATTGCCGCAGCCATCTTAAGCCTGGAGCTTAAAGGAATCATCCGTTCATTACCAGGGAAATTATTTGCTTTAAATCCATAAATAAAAAGATGCGAAATTTAAAAGCGAACAATTTGTTTCCATACAGATTTTATTTTTTAAAATTTAATATTTTTCATTTCTAAACTTGCCCTATCTTTGCACATGGCAAGAATAATTACCCCCGACAACAAGACAAAATCCTCTTCAAAATTTTTCGGTGAAGGTCTCACATTCGACGATGTACTATTGCAACCAGCTTTCTCACAAGTACTGCCACGCGAAACAGATATACGCACAAAACTGACCAAAGAGATTATTCTGAATATTCCCATGCTTTCAGCAGCCATGGATACAGTTACAGAAGCAAATCTGGCAATTGCACTTGCCCGTGAAGGCGGCATTGGCATACTTCACAAAAATATGTCCATCGAAAAACAAGTGGAGCAGGTTCGGAAAGTAAAACGAAGTGAAAGTGGCCTGATCATCGATCCGATTACATTATACATTGATGCGACAATCGGAGATGCTTTACGTCTGATGAAAGAGAATAAAATCGGTGGCATTCCAATCGTCGATAATAATCAAAAACTGGTCGGTATTCTTACGAACCGTGATCTCCGTTTCGAAGATGATAACCGGAAAAAAGTGAATGAAGTGATGACGAAGGAGAACCTCATCACAGCACCGGAAGGAACCGACCTGAAAAAAGCAGAGAAGATTCTTCAGAAATATAAAATTGAGAAGTTACCCGTGGTTAACAAATCCGGCAAATTAATCGGGCTGATCACTTACCGGGATATTCTTCAATTACAGAGCTACCCCAATGCAGTAAAAGACGGTTACGGCAGACTGATAGTTGGAGCTGCGTTAGGCATTACTGCAGACCTGATGGAAAGAACGGCAGCTCTTCAGCAAATTGGAGTTGATGTGGTTTGTCTTGACAGTGCACATGGTCATAGCAAGGGAGTTTTAGGGGCACTGAAAGAAGTAAAAAAGAATTTTAGAAAATTGCAGGTCATATCAGGTAATATAGGTACTGCTTCCGGCGCCAGGGCTATGGCAGAAGCCGGAGCTGATGCAGTAAAAGTAGGCATTGGACCCGGATCTATCTGTACCACGCGAATTGTAACAGGTGCAGGAGTACCTCAGATCACTGCGGTGATGGAAGCAGCATCGGTACTCAGGGCAAAAGGCATTCCCTTAATTGCGGATGGTGGTATCCGTTATACCGGTGATATGGTGAAAGCCCTCGCAGCGGGAGCCAATGCTGTAATGATGGGAAGCGTATTCGCAGGAGTGGAAGAAAGCCCGGGTGAAACGATTATTTATGAAGGAAGGAAATTCAAACAATATCGGGGCATGGGATCAATTGGAGCAATGTCCCAGGGCAGCGGTGATCGTTATTTTCAGGATGTGGAAGATGGAATCAAAAAATTGGTCCCCGAAGGAATTGAAGGACGTGTTGCTTACAAAGGAAACTTAAGTGAAATGGTATTGCAATATGTTGGGGGGCTACGCGCCGGTATGGGTTATTGCGGAGCTAAAAATATCGCTGCGTTACAAGATGCACAGTTTATTAAAATAACCAATGCCGGAATGCAGGAAAGTCATGCACATGATATTGAGATTACAAAGGAGGCTCCGAATTATAGCAGGTAATTTCCCATATAGCGGCAACATAAAATTTTCCTGATATAAATACTTCCCCAAAAATTACTGAATGAACCATATGCGCAGGTTTCTTTTTTTCTTGCTGACTTATTTGCTGGCCCTGCAGTTAAACGCTCAAACGGATTCCTGTCATATTCAAATCAGTCTTCTAACCTGTGGACCTGGTGAAGATTTATATTCCATTTTCGGACATACGGCGATAAGAATAGTAGATAGTAACTTCAGGACAGATAATGTTTATAACTATGGAACATTTGATGATTCCGATCCTTATTTCTATTTAAAATTTACAAGAGGAATCATGCTTTATTCACTGTCAGTAGAGCCTCTGCCATATTTTATGGAAGAATATAGAATGGAACATAGAAGTGTGACAGAACAAATACTTCAATTAAGTTGTAGAGACAAACTAAAATTGCTTGCAGCCTTGCAGCTAAATGCCCAGGAAAATAACAGGTTTTATAGTTATCATTTTTATCAGGATAACTGCACACTCCGTGCAAGAGAAATAATAAGGAATAATACCAGCGTTCCTGTTACATTTAAAAAAATTCTCGCTGGTTCCTGCCCAAGCTTCAGGCAACTCATTCATAGTTATCTGGACAGAAGTCATAAATATTGGGAGAAATTTGGGATCGACATATTGATGGGAGGGCATTTAGACAAAACCGTTAATAATGAAGAAGCGATGTTCCTCCCTGATTATCTTATGAAGGGATTTGATAGCGCTTTTATCGATAGAACTTCATTGGTCTGCACAAAACGGGAATTACTTCCAGCCGGACAAGAGACAGAAGGAAAAGCCTGGTTTACTCCTGCATTATTTTTTACTGCGTGGTTGATCATCATTCTTTCATTGTCTCTGATCAGAGCGCCATGGTCGATGAAATTAATTTATGTTTTTGATTTCATTTTCTTTTTAGTGATTGGCTTGCTCGGTATACTTATGATGTTCCTGTGGCTTGGACGGATTGATACCGTTTGCAGAAATAATATGAATATCATGTGGGCGATACCGACTCATACTGTTATTATATTTCTAAGAAAAAAAAGAAAATACTGGATCAGGGTTTATTTTCTTTGCAGCGCATTATTAAGCGCTATCCTTTTAACCGGATGGAAATGGTGGCCACAGGAATTCAATAGCGCGGTTATCCCCATTTGTTTCCTCGTTGTTTTCAGAGCTTTTGCCGTCTTTTCAAAAAAATAATTCATGGAAAAATTATTGCCTTATGAGAATGCAAAAATTTTTTTCAGGATAGAAGGAAAAGGGCGACCTGTTGTTTTGATTCATGGTTTTGGGGAAGATGGAACTATATGGAATGAACAGGTGAGCTTTTTAAAAAAAGATTTCCGTATAATTATTCCGGATATTCCGGGAAGCGGAGGTTCTTCAGTCATTAGTTATGAATCAACCATCGATCAGTACGCTGAATGTATTAAAGCCGTTCTGGAATTTGAACAAATAACAACATGCAGCATGATCGGTCATAGCATGGGCGGATATATCACACTGGCATTTGGTGAAAAATATCCCGGATACCTAAAGAGTTTGGGGTTGTTTCATTCAACAGCTTATCCAGACAATGAAGAAAAGAAATCAGCCAGGAGAAAAAGCATTGAAATTATCCGTCAGTATGGCGCTTATCCTTTTTTGCAACAGTCGATACCCAATCTTTTTTCTGAGAATTTTAAAAAACAAAACCAGCAAATCGTAAACGGGCTCATCGAAAGATATAAAAATTTCGATCCGAAATCATTGATTTCATATTATGAGGCAATGATTCGGCGTCCTGAAAGAATATCTGTTCTTGAAAAGTTCCAGGGAGCAATATTATTCATCATAGGTGAACAAGATAAAGCAGTGCCGATTGAACAAAGTTTAAAGCAAAGCCATATTCCATCCTTATCGTATGTTCACTTGTTGCAAGATGCTGCTCATATGGGAATGCTGGAAAATATTTCTAAAAGCAATTTTTTTCTTAAAAATTTCCTTGACGAAACTGCATAAGCATTTTTCGGAAAATTCAATATTTTGTTATTTAAAAAAATAAACCTTAAACCAATTGGTGGCCTGAGTCCGATGATTTGCAGAAAATTAACAGTAAAGAAGTAAATTATAGAAAAAATTGCTGCAATTTTCTTATTTTCACAGTCTGGAAAGCCAGCCGATCGGCATGCAGAAAGACTGATCACGACTGCATCGCAGCAAACTCCCTAGCGCAAATATTAATTTAAAAATTCTTCAATTGTAGCTACCCTATTCGTGAAGGCCATCAAAAAAATATTACTGTTATTAGTCCTGATTTTGGGCATACCTTCATTAATATGGGCAAGGCATATCAAAGGAGGAGAAATTTATTATACCTATATAGGTCCGGGATCATCACCTAACACAGATAAATTCCTGATCACTTTACGTTTATTCATCAGTTGCCAATCTGTGCAGGGACAATTGGAGACAGAAGCAAATATTGGTATTTTTAATAACTCGGATAATTCCCCTGCTCCAGGATCTCCTTTTACTTTCCCTTTGACAGGCGATCAGTTTATTAGCCTTACAAAACCCAGTCCATGTATTGTCAACCCCTCTCCCGTTTGTTACAGGTTAAGAATATATTCAAGAATGGTCGAGTTACCAAAAACCGCATTTGGATATACTGCAGTATTTCAACGTTGCTGTAGGATTGATGGTATTGTCAATATCAACCCCAACGTAAATATCGGTGTGTCCTATACATGCAGGATCCATGGAACAAACGTTATAGGCGCAACTGGAATTAATTCAAATCCGGAATTTCTAATAAAGGATACTGTTTTGATTTGTCAGAAAAAACCTTTCGTTCTGAACTTTGGAGCTGTTGATCCTGATGGAGATTCTTTATCGTACCAATTTTATTATGCCTTAAATGGAGGGAGCACAGACAATCCGGTTGTAGTGAATCCACCATCTCCTAACGAAATAGCAACTTTAAGTTACAGGTCTGGTTATTCAGGATTTCAACCTTTGGGACCCTTGGTTTCCATCGATCAAAAAACAGGTGTTATATCGGGGATTGCACCGCCGGCCGGTGATTATGTGGTTTGTGTGCTATTAACCGAATGGAGAAATGGTAAAATTATCAGCAGTCATCCTAAAGATTTTATTGTTCATATTGATGACCGATGTGATTTTGCAGCTGCATCGCTGAAGCCAAGTTATATTACTTGCGATGGCTTCAGTTATTCATTCAGAAATGAAGCGCCCGCATCACCACTTATTCATACTTATTTGTGGGATTTTGGAGTTCCTTCGATGAGCGACGATACTTCCAGCGCTGCAACACCTACTTTTACTTTTCCCGATTCAGGTACATACAGTGTGAAGCTGATTATTAATAAATCAGAAGATTGTTCGGACAGTGCGACCACTTTAATGAAAGTTTATCCCGGATTTTTTCCAGGTTTTACATCAACAGGTACCTGCCTGCTTCATCCGATCGTATTCACTGATACAACTAAAACCAAATATGGAATTGTTTCAAGCTGGGCCTGGAATTTTGGAGATCTCACAACACAGAGTGATACTTCTTCCGTCCAAAATCCATCCTGGCAATACAGCGATACCGGAACTAAAAAAGTAAGCTTAATCGTTGCTAACAGCAAAGGTTGCACAGATACTGTTACTGAAAACGTACAGGTATTGGATAAGCCACCAATCATATTGCCTTTCCGTGACACACTTATTTGCAGCATCGATACCTTACAACTGTTTGCGCAGGGAACGGGTGCATTTACATGGGTGGCTTTGCCATCTATGATAAATCCTAATGCACAAGATCCGCTGGTAGATCCAAAAACAACAACGACCTACACTGTAAACCTGGATCAAAATGGATGCGTGAATTCCGATTCAATCAGAGTACGAGTTGTAGATTTCGTGACCTTATATCCCGGCAACGATACAACTATTTGTTTGTCCGATACCATCGTTTTAAATCCAACAGGTGATGGTTTATATTTTATATGGAGTCCTTCTTCAACATTGGATAATCCAGCTATTAAAAATCCAAAAGCATCTCCAGCCAGCGCTACAACTTATCATGTAATTGCGAGTATTGGTAAGTGTAATACATCGGGAAATGTAACAATCAATACGGTTCCTTATCCAGGATCTTTTGCAGGAAAGGATACGACTATTTGTTATGACGATACTGCCCAACTGAATGCTTCCATCAGGGGAATACGTTTTAACTGGAGTCCGGTGAACACATTGAGCAATCCTGCAATACTGAATCCGCTGGCATTCCCGCTCAAGAGCACTCTTTACACATTATATGTGTACGATACGCTGGGATGCCCCAAGCCGGGAATTTCAACCGTTAATGTCAAAGTGAATCCAAAAATAAATGCATTTGCAGGCAATGATACTTCAATCGTAGTGGGTCAGCCGCTGCAATTATCTGCATCCGGCGCTCCTTATTTCGCATGGTCACCGCCGAGTTACCTGAGTCAGAATGATATTCCCAATCCTGTCGTGACATTAAACGACAATATGAGTTATGTGCTGAAGGCATACGATGATATCGGATGTTTTGCATTGGATACAATCAATATAAAAGTATTTAAAACTGCTCCGGATATTTTTGTTCCCAATGCCTTTACTCCGGGAAGAAATATTAATAATTTATTCAGACCGATTCCCGTAGGCATATCTTCGATTGAGTTTTTCAGAATTTACAATCGTTCCGGACAGCTAGTCTACAGTACTTCCAGGATCGGCCAGGGCTGGGATGGAACCGTGAATGGTAAACCGCAGGATAGCGGAGGTTATGTATGGATGGTAAAAGGAACAGATTACACAGGTAAACCGGTTTTCAAAAAAGGAACAATGGTATTGATCAGATAAGTAGTTGAAGTGTCCGAGAAAATTCCGAAATATTTGACAGACTTCTTTAATTTTATTGACTATGGTTCATTGACCATTGACCATTGACCATTGACCATTGACCATTGACCATTGACCATTGACCATTGACCATTGACATTCACATGAACAAGATCGTTCTCATTACAGGAGCCAGTTCCGGGTTTGGCAAAGCATGTGCAGAAAAATTTGCATCGAATGGCTATAACGTGATCATTACAGCCAGGAGAAAAGACAGGCTGATAAAATTGAAAGATGAACTGGAAAAAAAATTCTCCGTAAAAATTTTACCTCTTGTTTTTGATGTAAGAGATCGGGAAGCAGTTTTTGATGCAATAAAAAACGTTCCGGAAGATTGGAAAGGAGTCGATATACTGATCAACAATGCAGGCCTGGCTCTTGGAAGAGATTTTTTTGATCAGGCTGATCTGAATGATTGGGAAACCATGATCAATACAAATGTTCATGGATTACTTTATGTATCCCGGGCAGTCCTGCCTTTGATGATTGCGAGGAAAAAAGGACATATTATCAATCTGGGTTCTGTAGCCGGAAAAGAGGTATATGAAAAAGGAAATGTCTATTGTGCAAGCAAACAAGCTGTAGACGCCATTTCCAAAGCCATGCGTATTGATCTCTTACAGCATAGGATAAAAGTTACAGCAATCCATCCCGGGGCAGCTGAAACAGAATTTTCTCTGGTCAGGTTTAAAGACAATGAACAACAGGCAAAAAAAGTCTATGAAGGTTATATTCCTCTAAGCGCCGGAGACGTTGCTGATATCATTTATTATTGTACTACTCTCCCCGATCATGTTTGTATCAATGATCTCGTTTTAACCTGTCTCGCACAGGCCAATTCATTTTATTTTTATAAAGATCCCGCTTAACGCTCAACCAACTATTTTATTGTTATGGTATGAAATACCAATTTTACGATTGTAAATCTGATCTCGATTATTTATTTTTATAATCCAAGTCCATTATTCTTAAAAAACCAGGAAATGAAGTTCAGTCCAGCCAAGCTGCTACTCGTATTATTTATTTTTTATGGGTCAACACTCATGGCCCAGGAAGTCATACATCAGGAAGCCTGCGATATCAGCGGATATCAGAATCAAATCGACAGCCTGAAAAAAGTATTTGATTCGAAAGGATTTAAAGTGCTGAGAGAAGCATCCATGACAATGCAAAGTGAATACGAAATGCCCATCGTCGTCCCAATGACGCAGGGAGCATTATATGAATTTGTTTTCATCGGAGATCCTACTTCAAAATTATATGAAGTAAGAATGTACGACTGGGAGGAAAGGCAGGTAGTGTACCAGAAAAAAATGTGGGGCGATGTCGATGGCAATATCATCAGCTATGCCTATACTCCGCAGTTTACCGAATACCATATGATTAAACCAGTCCAGGTAAATAAGTCCAAGAAAAAACTCTGCGGCTATGTATTACTGTTAAAAAAGGTGCAACAGGCCCAGGATGGAAAATAGAGTTGATGGATGACAGATGACAGCAAATATCCGCCAACCGGGTAATCTCTCACTTTCAAACTGCAAACAATTGAAGTTGGATTATATACTCTGCGCCCTTGCGTCTCTGCGGTCATAATTTATTTTTCAAGGCTGAGACGCAGAATGTAAGTCCTTAATTGCGAAAACTTCAAATTGAGCTACTACTGTCAACTCTCATCTCTCATCTCACCTCCCTACTTTGGCAACGGTTTTGAGGAGTTCGGATTCGCCATTTCTGCCAATGAAATCCGGATTTGTATTCCACCTCTTGTAGTTGTTATAGGAGGTGAACTGGATATTTTGGGCACAACACTTCTTCTGTCAAAATAGAATTTAATATTGATACGATTATTAATTACATAATCGATCGAGGGCGCAATATCTATTACTTTCTGACCTCCTACCGGTAATGCAGCATTCTGATCAAGATAACTATTGGAACTTGCATCATCACGCAAACTAAAATCAAGACGAATAGTAAGATCATTTTCTAATTTGCCTGAAGGCCCATTTTTCCCGGATACTTTTATATTAAATGGAAGCGGCATTCCACGTTTTCTCCAACCTATCCCCAAAGTATATTCCGTCGAACGAGTTTCACTCAACTGATAATCGATCAGACTTAAACTGAGCTGTCTTGATCTGCTATAGCCAAATTTTGCCTGCAGCTGATTGACAAATTGCATATCCAGATCAATCAATGGTGAAAATTGTTCGCTGATAGTTATGTTAGGTACTAAGAAAAATGGAACGAAGTTTCCGGTCAATGTATCTATGAAACCCGGCTGGCCAAGCCCCAGGGGATCCATATAATTGAGTGATGTATTAAAACTATTCATGCTTAATGTACTCGAATAAGCATTCGTGATACTGAAATTTGTAAAAATTTTATCAAAGCCCGGTATACGACTCAAGCCGTTATAACTAAATCGCCAGTTTGGTTTCGGCAGATACCCAGAAAATGGATTGAAACGGATATTCGGATTTTGCTGCTGAATAAGTGGAATCGTATTTGGATCCTTGCCACTGTATGCCGCAAGGAATGCAGGGATCAATACATCCTGCGCATATTGGCCATATCCTTTATAATAACCATCCTGGTTTTGAATGCCGGAATAAGGATTTGCACTTCCCAATCTTGCTGATATAATTTGCCTGTTATTCTCAAAAGTTTTGAATGTTTTTGAAATTTCATTTGGCTGATAACTTTCAAACAAAGTTTTTACAGATATAAAGCTGATACTGAAAGTACCTGCCGTATAAGGATTCAACCTGGCAAAATTTCCCTGGCCAACTGTATCCTTGTATAATTCAGTATAATTTTTACCAAATGTCTTACTCAGGTTGAGTGTAATATTCATATCCTTTACAGGCTGCAGTTGGGCCGAGATATTAAATAGCTGATTAAAGCTTGCCTGGTTCTGAAAATTAAATGTTGTATCTGTGGATAGCAAACCTTTACTTCCCAAGTGGTTGACGAATGCTGTATCAGGTTGTTTGCCGAATACATAACCAAAACCCGGCTGACCTGATTTTAAATTCATTCCCAAAATCTGGGTGCTGTCCATGTATCCGAAAATACTTGAAGAAGAATTTTCGGAATAGGTGATGTTGACATCCTTCAGCATCGTGATTAATCTCACGAGGAATTTGGCCATCCCTTTGAGTTGATAATGCTCTTCGGGTTCCTCGGCCTGTTTTTTATTTCTTGCTGTATCAGTTGCTTTTTTATTAGAAACCGGCGGTGGCTTTCCTGAAGTAGGTGATTGCTCCAGATCGCGCAGTAACCTCCACTTGCTGTATAACCTTGAAAAATTCAATTCGCTTGTGAGATCTTTTTTCTGAGTATTCTGAATGGTATTTCCCAGGGTTTTCGCAAGTAAGGACGCGCCCGTCCATTGATAACTCGATCCATATCCAAGTCGGACTGTTGTCCAGTCTATCAGGGGAACTTTATTCGTGGGAAGTGTATAAGTAAAATTAGCTGTTTGCTGATATAAAACGGTTCTTCCGCCTTTCCAGAAATTATTCCACATCTGCTTTCGCGCTTCACTATTCAAACGTCCACTGTCTTCATCAACCCAGGCTTTATTAACGGCATTGAAGTCAATGTTGAATGAACGTGTAATATCCCAACGCAAAGTATAAGTACGATCAAACGTGAAAAATTTATTGTAGGTTTCAGGGAGCACTCCTTTAGGTCCATCAATATTGCGTGAACGATAAGCTCCGAATTGCCGGTTCACATCTGCTCTGAATGCAAGAACAGCGGGCACCGGATTTAAATTGAAATCCCTGAATAAAGCCAGCCATCCTGATTTTGATTTTATTTTTCGTTTGAGAGGCTCCCAATATTTTGGCTGACCGGCAAAATTATAACCCAGTCCTCCCTTATAAACAATGAGCTCATCTTCTTCTGCAATAGGATTATGATGCTCAGATCTTGTATATGAATAAGAAAAATCAAAGTTTTCAATACTCCATATTTTTAATCGTTTTCCGGTGACATTATTCTTTCTGACATTGGTGAAATTAAAACTCTTGATGGTCGTCTCATCGATGGCCTGTTCCCGGATTGAATCACGTTCATTGGCGGGAGCAGCGGCAAGTTTATCTTTCAGTTTTATATCGAGATCATATGGATCATATTCAGGCGTACTAACGGTCTGGGACAAACTCGCATAAAATGGTACTGATATGCCCGCTTTCCTTGGCAATAGTTTACCTAATTCCAGATTGGTAGCTGCATCAAACTGTGTATTATTATCAAGCGATCGCTCATTGACATTCTGATCAATAGTACCGAAGCCAACCGTTCGTACCGCTCCTGACACGTACAAAGTTCCCAGGTCCGCGAGTTTGATATCCACCCTTCCTGTGGCGGCATAACCTCCCTGGTCGTTGATCTGGGACAGTCGAAGTTCATCAAACCACACTTCCGTACAGACAGGCGTTGCCCTCGCATTTTGAACACCGAGGAAGAAAGCCTGTATCTGCCCGATATTCGGGTTCCCGAAAATCGCATATATCTTGCCGGTAGTTGTATCAACTTCTCTAAAATATGTGTTCGCAGAACCACTGTTGTTCCGATCCACTTTTAGCTGGATCAACCTATTAAGGTCCAGGTTCAGGTTATTTGAATCGGGCCAAATATCAGTAGGCGCCGTTGCACCGAATTTTGTTTTTCGAAGCGGTATTTTGATTTCATAAAAATTACTGATAAAATCACTTCCCATAAGAACGACACCGTACAAATCATAATCATTCAGGCCGCCATCGCCGGCAGGCCCCGCACCTTCAGCATGAATGAACATATCCAATTTCCCATAACGACGCAAATCAAGGTTCACGTTTTTAAATACACCTCTTGAATCATTTGGTAGCAGGTCGCATAACTGTAAACTCATTGCCTGTTCGTTCAATAAAATGTTCACATTGTTAGTGCTCAATTGTTGTTGACGCTGAATGCCGGGAGGAATGACATAAGGAATCGGACTGCGTGAGCTGTTTTGCTCAATATTGACAGCTGTCACATTAAATGTTGTCGGGCTGTTCGCAGGTATCGGAACATACTGACCCGTTGTATCCAAAAGGTAATTGAAATTACGCCATGAATCTCTGATGAACTGAAATTCCGCAAACCGGCAAACTATTGAATCTGTAAATCCGGTAAAGAACATACGAATGAACCGGATAGATTTGAAATCAGGAATATTGCCCACTTTCTGTGAATACGCGCTGATGGGTATTCTGAACTGAAACCAGGTTTGTGGTGCGCCACCACTGGGTGTAAAATCTCTTCTGTCTGTTATAAAATTCGTACCTACGCTAAGAGCAGCAGGTGTCAGATCCACTTTGTATTCAAAATATTCTTCCAGTTCATTTAAGGTATTGTCATGGTCGAGGTCTTCCTGGTCGGGATATAAGGTAAAAGCATTTACATAGGTTTGACCGGGCGTAGCAACCGGAGAATTGCCCTGAGGGTTATTGATATTTTTATAACGGCCAAGTATACCTGTTTTTGACTGATCGTAAGAAGCATCGCGATAGTTCAAAAAATCGTCGCTGGAGGGATCAGACAATGCTTTCTGGTATACTCCCGAGCCTGTACCGAAAGCGGCAGCCATCTGGCTGAGATAATTCTGGAATTTTGATTGTTCACCTGCATCATCCAGGCCGTCGAAGCCAACATCCTGGTAAGGACGATCGGAGGGATCATTGCTGAATGCATTTGTCACCTGGATTGGATTCGCAGGCACTCTGCCCCAGACAGAACTGCTGTCAATCGCTGAAGGAATATTGGGAGTATTCAAACCATTCTCAAATTGTCTCCTTCCATCTTTTAAAATATCTTCTGAAATACTGCCCAGGTCCATATATAATTGCCCCCCGGTACTGGAAGGATTCGTAAGAAAAGGACTCATCATCCAAAACTCGATGTATTGTACGTTGCTTGTTTCAAAATCCGTCTGATCGATCGACCGCATGATACCACCCCAGCGCTTCTGCGGGTTCTGCAAATCACCCGTAGGAGAAACACTGGTGGGTCTGCTATCAAAATTATAGGGTCCCCTGTTGGTAGGATAATAAGCTACATCAAAAGTGATTAGTTGCGCCTGGCCAAATTCAGTCGTTACCTGCGGAAATAATTGCTCTGTCAATATGGTTGCTATTCTCGGATCACCAAAATTTTCATAGTCTCTCACAGGGTTACTCGTATTACTCTTATCCTGCAAAGTGGGTTCAATATTGTACCAGGCAATTTTAGACCTGTTGAAACCATAATCCAGAGAATCATTGAGACTACCTTCGGGAAAAAGGCCATTACCTTGGGGAGTAGATGCCAGCGCCCAGCTCGTGATGGGGAAACGCAAATCAATTGAACTGGTTGAACCTTCAAAATCGTCGATATAAATAGTTCCATTGCTTCCCCTTCCTATCTGTGGAGGATGACCAGGTTTTAAAAAAGCTGCTTCTCCCACTGCGCTGATTGTACTCATTTCCTTGGTTGAATAAAACGGAAGTTTATTCAATAACCTTGTCAGTTCGGGTACCTGTGACCGGTAGTTTACATCCGCTCCATACATCGTATTTCTGATCGGGTCTTCATTGTAATTGGTTTTTGTAAAATAGGGTCGCTCATTCAATCTTTCTATAGTTCCTCCGATTGTGAAAGATTCTGTTGCGGTATTCTTCGCCAGATAATCGAGACGCAATCCCATAAATCCCCTTTGTTGTGTACCGAAACTGGCATTGTTTTCATACTGCACATTCACTGGCACACCGGAATTTAAAATCGCCTGATTGATGACTTTTACAGTTCCCAGATTATAGTCGACTACATAATCGATATTTTCACGAAGTCTTTGACCTCCGGCTGTTACAACCACAGATCCGGCCGGCACATTGAAAGCGCCAAGCTGAACGTCAGTCGTCGTTTGCCCCTTGGCAACTCCACTCAGATAATAGCGGTCGACATTTGCGAAAGTCTTTGCTACTTCTTTAATCGTATCATAGAGTTGATAAAAAACATAATTGCCTTTTATGGGTTGTGAATTGGCAAATGCCAGTGAATCCAGGTCGCGGCCAAATGGTTCAAGCAGGGGAAAGATCACACGAGCCTGCGAAGAAACAATCGTAAATCCTTCCAGGTAATCGAATATTCCATCGGGCTGCGGATCATTGTGTGCATTGAGCCGGTCCAGGTTTAGTACTGTAAGTAGCGGGACGCCAGACTTATCTCCATCGGGCAGATATCTCTTGGTGCCCTTACTGGGTTCATCGTATAAAATATTAAACTGGAAGCCTGATTGCTGAATGTTGGAAAGATAATTACCCGTCCCTGTTTTCAGTGTATACACATTTTTCATCATCAGGTTCCATATAGGCAGGCTCGTTCTTTGTGCAGTTGCCTTGAGCAATTTGAGATATAATACTTTTTGCGCCCCGGGATTATCTATTGTTGTATCGGGTGGTACATCTTGTGAAAATTCTCCCACCTGGTAGATATGACCATTATAGCTGTATTGATATGCGACTGCCAACACATCATTCGGTTGCAATGGTTGATTGAGCGAGATAAAACCAATCTGCGGATTGAAAGTATAATCCGTTGCATTTAATTTGCGTGCAAACACCTGCTCATAATCCTGCACCTGGTTTAAACCGAGTGAAGTAAGTTTGGAAATTACCTGCGAGAAGCTGCGACTATTAGGATCACTGACGATGGCCCGGTATTCATCGTTGGCGTCATTGAATGGATAGGTGAGACTCGTTTGCGAATGTACATTGGAGTTATAAGGAGCAGATTCACCAAGATCCATTAAGCCTACTATTCCTCTTGCCTGTGTTGTGGTTCCATTCCGGTTAGTCACCCAAACTTCAATCCGTAAAATTTGCACCGGTGAATTCACAACAGGCAAATTCTTCATGGCTTTGTTATAATTGTTCCGGAAATATTGTGCCAGCAAAAAGTGGCGGTTTTCATCATAATCATCTGCTTTGAACTGATACGCGGTTGTGGTAGCTCCTCCCTGCATGGACAGGGACTGGCTCTGCGAACGTTGATTCGCCAACACACCTGTCACAAAAAGTTTTCCGAATTGCAATTGCATCTTGATACCAAACAAAGACTGCTCATTCGCCATCAGCGTGCTCTTGGTAGTGAATGATGTATTTCCTGCTTCTATTTTCTTGACAATATCGTCTGCACCCCCGGTATATTCAAGTTTGAGTTGATTCATCCAATCAAAAGTGGCCTGGGTGTTATAACTAATCGGCAGTTTGAGTTTGCTTCCGATATTACCAACCACGTTTACATTGGCCGCCATATTGAAATCAAGACCTCCGGTTCTTCTGGCACTTTCGGGTAAGGTTGGATTATCGACATTTTGACCTTCATATCCGGCGGTAATATCTACATTACCCTGCGGTTTGATATCTATCTTACCATTTCCAAAAAGACGATTGAATAAATTATCAGTGATTGAAAGTTTCGGTTTCTGCTGTTTTCTGTTCAAGGCGCTTAACATATCGGCCCGCTGTCGGAAATAATCATCTTCCGATTGTTGCGAAGTAATGCGCATGAACTCTTCAAAAGTCATATAAGTAGGTTTTCGATAATACTTGCCGCCTACTTTTTCGATGATATAATATTGATTGGTTTTAGGATCGTAAATGATGGAATCTTTAACATTGACCGGATCCTTAAGATTAAAAGAATTCTTTTCGGGATTGCTGAATGGATCTCCCCATCGGTCCCTGATCGGATATTTTAAGGTATCAGCAATTTTTTGAGGCTTAGTTGTATCTTTTTTGGTAGTATCCTTCTGAAAATAGACATGAGCCGAGACAGTTGAACAAAACACAACTGAAACGGATAGCGATATCACCGTTGCGGTAATGGTCTTAATCAGGTTACGAGCCAAACTTTCCTCAAGAATTAGTTAGGTAGAAATACCGCAATAAGCTACAAGGTTTTTAAAGCTTTCTTAATGATATCCTCGACCTGGGTTGTTTCCGGTTCAGCAAGCAGCACTTTTTTTAAAGCCTGTTCTGCAGCCGGACGGGCAATTCCAAGAGCCGTTAAAGCATTCAACGCATCTTGCTCCAATGTATTGTTTATCAATGAGGAAATATTTGATTCGGGGATTTTTTTTGCTACTTTATCACGCAATTCAAGAATTATCCTTTCTGCTGATTTTTTTCCGATGCCTTTTATGCTCTCCAATTGCTTCAAATTACCGTTTAAAATTGCACGGGCTATCTCCCCGGGCTTCATGGAGGATAGCATCATTCTCGCAGTGGCAGCGCCAATTCCAGACACACTGATCAGCTGTATAAACATATCTTTTTCTGTACTGTCAAAAAAACCATAGAGTGTTTGTCCATCCTCCCGAAAAAGAAGATATGTATGTAATACCCCTTTTTCAAGGCCCTGGATCTGAGAATAGGTGTTGAGGCTGATCTGAAGCTCGTAACCCACCCCATGAACATCAACATGAACTACTGTGGGTGTTTTATGGATAAAATCACCCCGCAAAAATGCTATCATGGTTGCGAAAATAGGTGAAAATATATTAGTCCTGAAACCGGTCTATTGACAACTTATTGCTCATTGTTCGTTCTGATGTATTTTTACGCCGTTTTTGTAAAAATTTTAATAGTTTTAAAATCGATAATGAAGAAAAAAATTACCGCCGCAATTACCGCTGTTGGAGGATATGTTCCTGAAAATCGTTTGACCAATGCTGATCTAGAAAAAATTGTTGACACTAACGATGAATGGATTCGAACCAGAACAGGTATCGAAGAAAGAAGAATCCTGAATGAACCTGGAAAAGCTACTTCTGATTTATGTGCA
Organism: Puia sp.; assembly: GCA_035499855.1. Classification (GTDB taxonomy): domain Bacteria; phylum Bacteroidota; class Bacteroidia; order Chitinophagales; family Chitinophagaceae; genus Puia. Next base: position 40,946 of record DATJXY010000103.1, read on the forward strand.
CCCGCCGCGTTGGAAGCGTGCAAAAAAAGAGGGATTCATCCGGAAGAACTTGATTGCATAATTGTGGGTACGGTTACTCCGGATATGTTTTTCCCTTCTACTGCGAACCTGGTATGCGATAAAATAGGCGCCAAAAATGCATGGGGTTTTGATCTCGCAGCTGCTTGTACAGGTTTTTTGTATAGTCTGACTACAGGCGCTGCAATTATAGAAAGTGGAAGATGTAAAAAAGTTTTGGTGATCGGAAGCGATAAAATGAGTGCTATCACAGATTATGGCGACAGAAGTACTTGTATTCTTTTCGGGGATGGCGCAGGTGCGGTTTTATTAGAACCAAATGAAGATGGATTTGGGGTTTTAGATAGTATTCTGAAAAGTGATGGCAGTGGCCGGCCATACCTGCACATGAAAGCAGGGGGATCTCTTAGACCTTCAAGCTATGAAACAGTTGCAAATAAGGAACATTACATGTACCAGGAAGGGCAGGCAGTATTCAAATTTGCTGTAAAAGGAATGGCGGATGTAAGTGCAGAATTATTGGAACGAAATAATCTTACCGGCAAAGACATTGCATGGTTAGTACCGCATCAGGCAAATAAGCGAATCATCGATGCGACCGCAAACCGCATGGGACTTTCGTCAGATAAAATCATGATCAATATTCAACGTTACGGAAATACGACAGCAGCAACTATTCCTTTATGCCTGTGGGATTGGGAATCTAAATTGAAAAAAGGAGACAATCTCGTACTCGCCGCTTTCGGAGGTGGTTTCACCTGGGGTGCCACACTTGTAAAATGGGGATTTTAATGCTTTATCCTGACCCATGCAATAAAATCTGTCTGGGGAATTTTCTGAAGTCCAAGCTGACGTAAGATCGTTACTATTTGTCCGCGGTGATATGTGCCGTGATTAAATAGATGCAATAATACCTGGAAAAGAGGTTCATTAAATTTTTCTCCCCTGGAATTGCGATATTCAATTTTTTGTATGAAGCTGTTTTCATCTTGTGAATTAACCCAATGCAGAAATTCCATATCCCGATCATGTAATCCCTCAGACAAAGATTTCATTGAATGTTGAAATGGATCTCCTTCGATCCTTGAGTTTTGAGGCTGAAGACGCTGCCACCAAATCGTTTCAGCGCTCCATAAATGAAAAAAAGTTTTATACAAGCTGTTGAAACTACTAGTGATTTCAGCATGCTGTTGTTCTTCACTCAATTCATTGACTGCATCCAGTAATTTTTTTGTAGCCCAGGCATTATAGGCAGCATATTGATTAAACAAATCCTTCATAAACAATTATGATTTATTTTTGGTTTTTTTTCCAAATTTAATCACTCCAATAAAAGATGTCTCAAAAAAAATCTTCGTTTAAAGGTTTTGGTTCCTTAGCGATTCATGGAGGTCATCAGCAGGATCCCAATTATGCTCATCTGACTCCGATTTATGCAGCAAGCACTTTTGTTTATGACAATGCAGAACAGGGAATGCGGAGGTTTAGCGGAAAGGAGCCCGGATACATATATACGCGCTGGGGAAATCCGACATTTACTGAAGCTGAAAATAAAATCGCCGCGATGGAAGGTTTTGGAGTTAAAGGTACAGACGGGAATGTTCCAGAACTGAAAGCCATCCTTCATGCATCCGGTATGGCTGCCATCAGCACATTAATGCTAATGAATTTGAAAGCCGGAGATAAAGTACTTACTCATTTTTCACTCTATGGAGGCACAGAAGAACTTCTCCAAAATACACTGCCAGCTCTCGGGATTGAAGCAATCATTGCCGATCTGCGGGATTTGAATAAAGCAGAATCCATATTGAAATCGGATTCTTCCATTCGTATGCTCTATATAGAAACTCCGGCCAATCCCACAATTCAATGCGTTGATATCGGAGAGTTGAGCAGAATGGCAAAACAAAGAAATATTATTGTTGCCTGCGATAACACTTTTGCAACTCCTTATCTTCAACAACCATTCAGATATGATGTGGATTTTGTGGTTCACTCAACTACTAAATTTCTGAACGGACATGGTACTTCGATTGGTGGAATATTATTAGGAAAGGATATTGAGTTCATGAATAACAAAGCATATAAAACTTACAAGGTATTGGGCGGTAACAGTAATCCATTCGATGCTTTTTTATTGATCAATGGAATCAAGACGCTGGAAGTTCGCATGGAAAGGCATTGTAGTAATGCAATGCTTGTTGCAAAATTCCTGGAAACAAATAATTCAGTCGGCAAAGTGAACTATAATGGTCTTCCTTCACACCCTGATCATTCGGTAGCCCTGAAACAAATGCGCCACCCCGGAGCGATGATGAGTTTCGAATTAAAAGGAGGCCTTCAGGCAGGCATTCATTTCATGAACAAACTAAATATGTGTACGCGTACAGTTTCATTGGGAACCTGCGACACACTGCTAAGCCATCCTGCATCGATGACACATTATAGTGTGCCTAAAGAATCCAGGGAGAAATATGGTATAACGGATGGGCTCATACGAATGAGCGTTGGAATGGAAAATGTGGAAGATATTTTGAATGACCTTGAACAAGCATTAAAATAGAATAATCGTCAACTGATTTTTTTTAAAAAGATAACTCCAGTTGGCAGGAATCCAGGAAGATAAAAATTTTTTTCGCCTTTAAATTGGAAAAAACAAACTTTTATGAGAAGAATATTAACCCCGGTGCTTTGCTTCTTAGTGGTTTCATCGTTCGCCCAGAAATCTTCAACCGATAACCGATTTGCCGGTTTTGATACTGCTTTCGCACATGTACTGAAAGACTGGCACGCTGCGGGTTTTGCAGTAGCGATAGTTGAAAAAAATAAAATCATCTATGCAAAAGGTTTTGGTTACCGGGATATTGAAAGTAAAAGCCCGGTTACGTCCAATACATTATTTGCGATTGGCTCCTGCACCAAAGCATTTACAGCTTCGCTGCTGGGCATGCTGCGACGGGATGACAAAGTAGACTTTGATAAACCTGTGAGAAATTATTTACCGGATCTGAAATTCTACAACGATGAAATGAATGATAAGATTAGTTTGCGCGATATGATGTGTCATCGGACGGGCCTTCCCCGCCACGATTTTTCTTGGTATTATTTCAGAACTCCTTCGAGAGACAGTTTGATACATCGAATACAATACATGGAACCTTCCGCCGGTCTTAGAGAAAAATGGCAATACAATAATTTTATGTTCCTCGCTCAGGGCGTTGTGGTAGAAAAATTAACCGGAAAGAGTTGGGAAGAAAATATACGTGAAAAAATTTTTCAGCCATTGGGAATGACTCATTCTGTTCTTTCCATTGAAGATATGATCAAAAGCGGGGATGCAGCGATCGGTTATGAATTAAAGAATGATACCCTCATCAAAAAAACCGATTACTATCATATCGATGCAATGGGACCCGCAGGAAGCATTAACAGTTGCGTAAATGATATGGGAAATTGGGTGATTACCTGGATTAACGGGGGGAAATTTAATGGAAGAGAAATTATTCCAGCTGCTTTTGAAAGTGAAGCTATCAGTTCGCAAATGATTGCAGCTCCCGCACTTCCGGATAAGGATAAAAAGGATCTCTATTTCGCAAATTATGGATTCGGTTGGGGTCTGTCTTCTTACAAAGGTCATTACAGGGTGGAGCATGGCGGTAACATAGACGGTTTTTCTGCCAGTACCTGTCTATTTCCTTCCGACAGTATTGGCATTGTCGTTCTTGTCAATCAGGGAGGGTCTTATATTCCTGCCATTGTGAGAAACCTGGTTGCCGACCGGATGCTGGGTCTGAAATATTTCGATTGGAATTCAGATCTGAAAAAAACCGCAGACAATGCCAGGAAAACCGCCAAAGAAAGGGAAAAATCTGCTGTTTCTAACCGTGTCGCCTATACGAAGCCATCGCATGACCTGAAAGATTATACAGGCTTGTACAACAATAAAGGTTATGGAACTTTTGAAGTATCGTTTGTTCATGACTCTTTGTTCGTATTTATTGGAACACATATCTGGTGGTTGCGTCACTATCATTACGATTGGTTTGAGCCTTTTGAAAAAGATCCAAGGGATGGTATTGATACTTCCGATAAAAGTGAACCAATTCAATTTCAAACAAATAAAGCCGGAGAAATAGAAAGCGCGAGCGTGGCTTTCGAGCCGACTTTAAAGCCGATTGTATTCAGCAAAACTCCCAAAGCAAAAGAAATATCAAAAGATAGTCTGCAAAAATTTGTTGGTGAGTACGAGTTAAGTTCGGTTGTTATAAAAGTCTATATCAAGGGTGAAAAAACATTATGTATGCTTGTGCCGGGACAACCGGAATACGAATTGGTGCCTGTCGACAAAAATAAATTCAGCATTAAATCACTGAACGGATACACCGTTCAATTCAATGCTAACGATAAGAATGAAATCACAGAATTGTTATCTATTCAGCCAAACGGTACATTTAAAATACCACGAAAAAAATAATCAAAGATGGAACTGAAGATCAGAAGAGCTGTAAAAGAAGATTGTCCGCGTTTGCTGGAATTGGTCCATGAACTAGCCACTTATGAAAAAGCTCCGCATGAAGTAACCGTGACCCTGGATCATTTTACTGAAAGCGGATTTGGAAAAAATCCTGTGTGGTGGGCATTTGTTGCTTACACGACTGATCCTTCCAACGGGAAAGAAATTATATCGGGGTTCGTTCTATACTATATCCGTTATTCTACATGGAAAGGTCAGCGCATGTATCTCGAAGATATTCTAGTAACTGAGTCAGCAAGGGGAAAGGGAATTGGAAAACTATTGTTTGATCGCTTAATTGAAGAAGCGAAGGAGAAAAAATTTTCAGGTATCGTATGGCAGGTTCTTGACTGGAATAAGCCTGCCATCAATTTCTACAAAAAATATAAAAATGTTACGATTGATAACGAGTGGTTGAACTGCACCATGCAGTGGTAAAGTGACGAAGAAAAATATTGATGATATAAAATTTCTTAGTTGTGATCAATCCACTCCTTCTGTTTCAACATTCTTATTAATTTTCGCAATTAAGCCCTGCAATACTTTCCCCGGTCCGACTTCAGTAAATTTTGATGCGCCATCAGCGATCATCGCTTGAACACTTTGCGTCCAACGAACTGCACTGGTAAGCTGATCTATCAGGTTTTTTTTGATCTCATCTTTATCGACAATTGCCTTTGCTGCAACATTCTGGTAAATAGAGCAGGTTGGATTATAAAAAGTAGTTTTTTCAATAGCGGTTTTTAATTCTTCTTTCGCGGGTTCCATCAGGGGAGAATGAAATGCTCCCCCCACAGGCAATACCATTGCCCTTTTTGCTCCTGCAGCTTTCATTCTTTCACATGCAATATCAATTCCTTTTACAGAGCCACTAATTACCAATTGGCCCGGACAATTATAATTAGCAGGCACTACCACTTCTCCTGACTCTTTGGATACTTCCCGACACACTTTTTCTACGATACCATCTTCCAGGGCAAGTACTGCAGCCATTGTTGAAGGAACCAATTCACATGCTTTTTGCATAGCGGCAGCGCGAATGATAACCAGTTGGAATGCATCCTCAAAACTCAAAACTCCGTTTGCGGCCAGGGCTGAGAATTCGCCCAATGAATGACCAGCAACCATATCGGGCTTTACATTATCAATACTTTTAAAAGCAATCACTGAATGAAGAAACACGGCGGGCTGAGTGACTTTAGTTTGTTTCAAATCACTTTCTGTTCCGTTAAACATGATGTCTGAAATTCTGAAGCCTGCTATTTCATTGGCACGTTCAAATAATTTCTTTGCAAAAACACTGTTCTCGTAATGATTTTTCCCCATTCCTGGAAACTGAGAACCTTGTCCCGGGAATACATACGCATGCTTCATGTAATTTATAGTTTGTAGGTTGTGGGTTATAATTCAGGGGCCAAAGTTCATAATAAAATCTGGTAATATGAACCGCTGGTCATTTCAAGACATTCAAATTTTGCAAAGTGAATATTAAATTCTGTGATAAACGAGCGGAGCTACCCGAGCTTAGTGTAGTCGTGCTGAAATCAATTTGGTGAATTCACTTCTGGTCTCATTTTTTTCAAACTCTCCCCAAAAAGCTGAAGTCGTAGTGACAGAATTTTGTTTTTGCACTCCGCGCATCATCATGCATAAATGAGAAGCTTCTATAACTACAGCTACCCCAAGCGGGTTCAATGTTTCTTTTATGGCATGCAATATTTCTGTGGTCAATCTTTCCTGCACCTGGAGACGGCGTGCATATACATCGACTACCCTCGCAATTTTGCTCAAGCCGGTAATCCAACCGTTTGGTATATACGCAATGTGGGCCTTCCCAAAAAAAGGAAGCACATGATGCTCACATAGGCTGTATACTTCTATATCCTTTACCAGTATCATTTCACTAATCTCTTCATGGAATTTAGCCGAATTCAATATCGCATGTGCATCCATTGAATATCCATGCGTAAGAAACTGCATAGATTTAGCAATACGTTCCGGTGTTTTCAATAATCCTTCTCTATGTGGATCTTCACCCAATAATGTGAGGCATTCCCTGTAATGATCCATCAGATCTGAAGTAATCTCATCCTTATAGGATTCCACTTTTTTATATGCCATGAATAGTTGATTTAATAATGCATTAATGATTTCTCGAGTAACTCTTTTTGATACCTGCATTCTATTCCGCAGGATATTCCACAAAATTTCTTTCGGTCTCGTATAATCGAACAGTAAGTTCTAATTTCTCATCAATTATTTTGCGCAAAATTTCATAAATAACAATTACAATATTCTCAGCAGTCGGATTAATGTTTCTAAAATGAACAGTATCCAGGTTTAAATTCTTATGATCAAATTTTTCAAGCACATTTACCCTGATAATATCAGACAGCAATTTTAAACTCATGACGTATCCTGTTTGAGGATCCGGATAGCCGGTAAGTTTTACGATAAGATCGTAATTATGGCCATGATAGTTAGGGTTATTGCATTTGCCAAAAACCTCATTATTCTTTGCATCATTCCACTCAGGTACAAATAGCCGGTGTGCTGCATTAAAATGTTCCTTCCTGAAAATAGCTACTTTCTTATTCATAATTATCTACAAGATAAGTATTTGAAGCATTCATTGATTGTCGGATAACCGACCTTGAGCTAAAAATATACTATTCACAGGTTATTTTTCAGCACGGATAATTATTCTTCGCAAGTTCCGCACCAGATTAACCACCTGTTGAAGAAAATAAATTCATTTCAACCAAAATATTCAACATAGATCCTGGGTGTTTCATACAATTTGATAGAATGCAATTGGATTTCTTTGGGTATATGAGGATACAATTGCTGCCAGATACCAATTACCAGGTTTTCTGTTGAACACATTTTTCCCTGGAGGAAATCTACATCTATATTCAGGTTTTTATGATCCAGTTTTTCAATGACCTCATTTTTGATAATTTCACTTAATTTTTTTGCATCAAATAAAAAACCGGTTTGAGGGTCAGGTTCACCTTTTACGGTCACGTATAATTCATAATTGTGTCCATGCCAGTTTTCATTGGCGCATTTTCCAAAAACAATTTCATTTTGTTCTTTGCTCCAGTCGGGGTTATACAACTTATGTGCTGCATTAAAATGTTCTAAACGGGTGAGATACACCATTTCTCTAAAAAATTTCCGCAAAGTTAATACATAGGGCAGGATTGTCAATGTTTGCTGATATTTGCATCATGCGTATTCTTTTAATAGCTGCTACGGGAAAAGAAATTCAACAGACATCCAGTTATTGCGAAGAAAAAAAAAACAAAAAGGGGGATATTGAAATTGAGATAAAGGTTACTGGGGTCGGGATGGTAGCAACTGCCTATTTTCTCGGAAAAAACATTTACGAATTTCGTCCAAACCTGATCATCCAGGCCGGGATTGCAGGATGTTTTCAAAAAGATAAGAATTCATCCGTTGTCTCCATATCGGAAGACCTTATAGCCGATATGGGCGCTTACGAAAAGGATTCATTCAAAAATATTTTTGACCTGGGACTTGCCAAAAAAAATGAATATCCCTTTACCAATGGTTCCCTCATCAATCCCTATCAAAAACTAATTGCTCTGTCAAATTGCAAACCTGCAAAAGCAATTACCGTTAATGAAGTGAGTACAGATCCAAACAGAATCCAATATTATCAACAAAATCACGATCCGTATGTTGAAACCATAGAAGGAGCGGCTCTTCACTATGTTTGTTTACATGAAAATATACCTTTTATTCAGATAAGATCTGTTTCAAACTATATAGGCGAAAGAGACAAATCAAAATGGGAAATCAGAGAAGCGATCACCAATCTGAATACAGAACTAATTCTATTCATTAATAAACTGGCAGATTATAATGAAACTGACTCTTGGATTTAGCCCATGTCCCAATGATACATTCATATTTGATGCACTCATTCATCAAAAAATCGAAACCGATGGCTTGACATTTGATGCCGTGTTGGAGGATGTGGAAACCCTTAACCGATGGGCTCTCCATGGTGAGCTTGCAATCAGTAAAATCAGTTACGGAGTGTTGCCGCTCGTTATGAATCGATATAATTTATTGGATGCAGGTGGTGCTCTCGGTAAAGGAGTAGGTCCTTTATTGGTTTCAAAAAAACAGATTCCTCATTCCGAAATAAAAGATGCTGTTATCGCAATTCCGGGAGAAAACACGACTGCTCATATTTTATTTTCCATGGCCTTTCCCAGGGCAAAAAACAAAAAGTTTATGCTATTCTCCGGCATTGAAGAATCGATACTAAAAGAAGAAGTGGATGCGGGTGTCATCATTCATGAAAATAGATTCACCTACATGCAAAAAGGTCTTATAAAACTGATGGACCTCGGAGAATATTGGGAAACTAAAACCGGTTGCCCCATCCCCTTGGGTGGAATTGTGATCCGAAAGGATATTGACCAATCCGTACATTATAAGGCAAACACGCTTATCAAAAAAAGTGTTGAATACGCATTTAAACATTATCCGTTTATTTCACCATTTGTCCGGACTCATTCACAGGAAATGGACGAGTCTGTTATGAAGCAACATATTGATCTATATGTCAACAATTACTCCCTTTCATTAGGAAAAGACGGTAGGGAAGCAGTTAAAACCTTTCTTGAAGTTTATTCAAAATCAAATTCGTTAAACACGAATACCCCCCTTTCATTTATCAGTTGATTATCTTTTTTAATGCGCTGGCATATACTGATAATGCCCTCCTCCTGGCGAATTCATGATCAACAATAGGCTGAGGATAATTCAAATCCTCTAATTCTGGTACCCACTTACGGATATAAGTTAGATCCGGATCGAATTTTTTTGTCTGAATATGCGGATTGAATATTCTGAAATAAGGTGCAGCATCACATCCAGATCCGGCAGACCATTGCCAACCGCCGTTATTGGAAGCAAGATCAAAATCTAATAGTTTTTCGGCGAAATAAGCTTCTCCCCAACGCCAGTCAATCAATAAATGCTTAGTGAGAAAGGAAGCTGTAATCATACGAAGACGGTTATGCATATAACCCGTTTCATTTAGTTGTCTCATCCCGGCATCAACAATGGGATAGCCCGTCATACCATTACACCATTTTTCAAATTCCAATTCATTATTCCGCCATTGAATAAAATCATATTCCGGCTTAAAAGATTTTCCTCTACCAAGTTGCGGAAAATGCCATAATATCATTTGATAAAAATCTCTCCATATTAGTTCATTTAAGAAAATTTCATTCACTTGCCACGCCATTGCAGCCAGTTTGCGAATACTGATTGTGCCAAATCGTAAATGTATACTCAATCTGCTAGTTCCCTCGATACCCGGAATATCTCTTTGCTGGTCGTATTTTTCAAAAATTTCTTTTGGGGGATTTTTCACTGGAAAGTCTGTCGCTATTCTAGTAAACCCGAAAGATTCTGGGAGAAGAAGTGAGACTGCTGCCTGTTTATAAAAATTATGGAAATACTTATTTGTTGGATAAGACTTAAGATAAAATTTATTTAATAAATCCTTCCATCGTTTGCTGTATGGAGTAAAAATTGTGTAAGGGGTTTGGTCATCTTTTAGTATTTCTCCCTGCTCAAATATTACCTGATCTTTAAAATTGTGAAGAGACGCTCCGGATTCTTTTAAAATTTTTCTTACTGTTTCATCCCTTTCCCTGGCATAAGGTTCATAATCGCTATTTACAAACACGCTATCTATGCGATACTTATTTAATAGTAGCTGATAAATTTCTTCAGGGAAACCATAATATGTTTCGAGAGATGACCCTATTTGGATCAGTTGATTTTGTATTTCCAATAAACTTATATAAATAAATTCGACTCTTCTGTCAGATTTATGTTCTATTTTATCCAGAATATTTCGATCAAAAATAAAAATGGGAATTACAGGATATGGACTGCGAAGAGCGTGATACAAACCAGCATTGTCTTGCAGCCTGAGATCCCTTCGGAACCAAAAAATATTTACGATTTGTTCTATACTATTTGGTTTAATTTCCAAAAAAAACAAAAAATATCATCGAAATGTTGAATGATCAGAATGATTTTTTTAAAAGCTCCTTTTGGATCTGCAAACTCAAATCATTCTTATAGCTACAATTCCCAAAATATGAAACCCATCTTATTCCTGATATGGCATTGGTAAGAAAAACTTCACTGGCATTTTCTAACAATTTTGTTTCAATGATCTCCTCTTTTACCTCAAATCCAGATTGCTGTAATTTTTTAAGCAGATGACGGCGCATCACTCCAGCAACGGAGCCCTCTGATAATGGCGGCGTGATAATTTTTTTGCCATTAATGCAGAAGATATTGGAAATGGTTGTTTCGCATACCCGACCATAGTTGTTTAAAATAATACAATCATCCAATTGGTTTGCTTTCGCATATAAAGCTCCCATAGCATATAACAAGTAGTTATTTGATTTAAGATTGCTGAAAGTGTCCACTGATTTATATCCATCAGTGAAAATATCTATATGTAATCCATTTCTATTTCTTTGATTGTCCTTCTCTATTATCGGCTGACTCTCTATGATATAATTGGGAAAATGATTCACGGAATCGTATAATCCTCCATTTCCACGAAATACCGTAAGACGTATGCGTGCATCTTCATGATGATTATTTCGAATACATAATTCCGTTATTTGCTTTTGTAAGAATTCAGGAGTGAAGAAAGAAGGAAGGTCAAATTTCAATAATCGAATTCCTGAAAACAATCTCTCAAAATGATAAGCTGCCAATTCGATTGAATAATTAGATATACGGATAGTTTCAAAAATTCCATCCCCATAGCGAAAGGCTCGGTTCTGTGCAGTGATAATGGGTTTGTCCGAAGGAACAAAATCGCCATTGAAAATAAGGTAAGTAGTCATTCCTAAAATGTAAAAGACTTTTACATTTTATATTCAAGATATTATTGCTGTTCTATAATTCCATTTTTTACTGCATACATGACAAGTCCGGCCATGGATTTTGCACCGGTTTTCGTTTTTAGCTTATCGCGAATGGCTTCCACGGTTCTCGGGCTGATTTCTACTAAATCAGCAATTTCCTTTGTCGTTTTTTCTTCGCACATCAATTTTAATATTGTCAGCTCTTTTTCACTAAGGTTCACTTCCTGAATTGAGCCGGTCTCGGTTCTCTTGGTGCGCAAACCGGTTAATAATGCCTTATTGGTTAGTTCATTAAAGAAGAATTCCTGTTCATAGCAGGTTTTAATGGCGTTATAGATATTTTCTGAATCCGAGTTTTTAGTCAGATAGGAATTAGCCCCTATTTCCATGAGTTTGGATATCATGGAGTGATCGTTGTGCATGGAAAGAATAATCACTTTTATTTTAGGATAAAGTTTTCGTATTTCGGGCAAAGTTGTAATCCCATCCATAATGGGCATTTGGATATCTAGTAATACCACGTCAGGTTCGATATGTTTCAGCAGATTGAGCAGTTGCATGCCATTATCTGCTTCAGCGATCAACTCCACATCTTTTTTGATAGATAAAGCAGTTTTTACTCCTGCCCGGAAAAGTGCATGATCATCTGCTATAACAACCTTTATCACTTTATTATTAGTTGGTTCGGGTTTTTTCATACGGTTCAAATTTTAAGCTTTTAGCTATAATAATCTCCCTCAAAATGAAAAATTTTTGTGATACTTACTATAGGATTATTACGAAATTATCGCTTTTCGGATTATACTAAAAACTATTTTCCCTTGCGTGAGATTACGTGCTAAAATCGTGGTTTTCCCATAGAGGCTCAGTTAACTTACGATAGCAGCAGTAAAATCCGAAATGTTAAAATTGAGCGTTACTGCTATTGTCCACATAGTTATGCACATTTAAATTTGTTTTAAAGTTGATTGACGAGGATTAGCAACCTCAGACTATCCAATGTCCTAGATTACCGTCCATAAAAAGTTTCCAATATTCTATGAATCCCGTGCAAAGTCCAATGTCAATCAACTTTCTCAATAAAATCCATTCGTCCTTATACCCATAAAACCGGAATTCGCTATCTTTTGAAAACTCCGTCCTATATCTAATCTATGAAAAACAACCTGATTCCCGATCGAATCTTTAATCCAATCCTTTGGTAAGCCTTATCCTCTTAGGCCATGTGTGTAAATTATTTGCCTGCTTTTTTGTGTGTACGGTATGCGGATGAAAACAGAAAAGCAGGCATTTTTTTATAAGGCAAGTATCTAATAATAAATTATCCACTTATTTCGATCAAAAACCCAGAATATACACAATTTTTTCTTTAAGATATAGGGTTTTTTTACGTGTTTAAAGCCTTTCAAATTCTCTTACTTTCATAGTTCCCTCTTAAAGCAGGGAGCTAATCATTGGATTACTACAAATATTTATCCCAGTATTTCTTCAGCGATTGGATAATGATCCTTATAACCATTATTGCGTTTTTTGTTAGTATAAAACATTGGAATGAGAATCGTGAATTAAACCTTATCACCTATTATATAGGTGCATCAGTAGCAATAGATCTTCTCTGTATATATTTTGAGCTTTTTATTATAGGAAAGTTTTGGATTCTATCTATTTTGATAATTATTTTCATAATTGTTGAGATTACTATTTTTTTTATTTATTTATCAAGGGCTATAAATTCTACCAAATTAAAAATAGTCATTAAAGCTATTTATATATCTTTTTTTATTTTGGTTTCTTATTTAGTCTCTATTCGTCCAATCATCTTTAATAATTTAGTCTCCGGAATTGCAGTCATAGAATCCTTTTGTTTAGTTTTTCCATGCCTATTTTATTTTTATGAATTATTTACATCAAGACATATTGTCTTAGAAAACCAACCTTCTTTTTGGGTTGTAACAGGAATTTTCTTTTATAATAGTTGTAGTATTCCTATTTTTCTATTAACAGATTACCTAAATCATAAATTAATAATCGACAATAGTGTTGTACTTGCGTTAAATTATATTTTATATAGCATACTTTTTTTACTATTTATCAAAGCATATTTATGCAGGAAAAAGGCCATATCCTTATAATATTTCTAATAGTAGTGATTTTCCTGATCCTGCTCTTGATCGGGTTTATCATTACCATTCTATTTCTGTATCAAAAGAAACAACATCTTTTTGAAAAGGATATGGAGGCAATAAAATCGAATTTCAATAATGAATTGTTCAGGGCACAGTTGGAAATGCAGGAAGAAACACTCCAATATATATCGCAGGAAATTCATGACAACGTAGGTCAGTTCCTGTCTTTGGCCAAATTAAATTTGAATACAATCAATCTTGAAAATAAGGAATTAACCATTGAAAGAATCAATAACTCTACTTCTTTGCTGACACAGGCGCTCGATGATCTACGGAATTTGTCCAAAGGAATGAGTTCAGACCTGATTAAAAACGGGGGCCTTAGAAAAGCCATCGAATTACAGGTGAACCAATTGCAGAAAACTGGAAAATACCATGTCATTTTTGAGACCAATGATGGTTATCAGTATCTCAACGAACAGAAAGAGATCATACTTTTCCGTATATTACAGGAAGCAGTAAACAATATTGTTCGTCATTCCTCTGCCGGTGAGATTATCATACTGTTATCCTGTATTGATAACCATGTTAAAATGCATATTCAGGACAATGGTAACGGGTTCGATACAGGGTTTTTACAAAAAGAAAAAAATTGTATGCCCGGTGGAATTAACAATATGCGCAAAAGAGCAAAATTGATCAACGCGGAATTGGATATTGAGAGCAATCCGGGAAGAGGAACAAAGATTACCGTCACTACTCCTATATAATATACTGACTATGGACCCAAAAGATAAACCCGCTAAGATAGCGCTGGTAGACGATCATATTCTCTTGCGTGATGCATTGGCATCTGTAATCAATACTTTCCAGGACTGCAAAATCAATTTGCTTGCCAGCAATGGAAAAGAATTCATGGAAAAGATCCGCAACGATGATTTGCCGGAACTCGTCATTCTGGATCTGAATATGCCTGTTATCGATGGATATGAAACTGCCAGGTGGTTACGCGCACACTATCCCCAGATATATGTGTTGGTTCTGACCATGTATGATTCCGAAATTGCCCTTATACAATTACTCCAAAACGGAGTGAGAGGTTATTTGAAAAAAGATATTCATCCGGGTGAATTACAGTATGCAATCCAGTCAGTAGTAAATACCGGCTATTATTATTCCCATAACACAACAGGCCGTTTGGTCAATCTTTTCAAGAATGAAGGGTTGCGTCAATCCATGGTATACACGATTATCTTGAGTCAGAACGAACTGGCTTTTTTAAAATTGGCGAGCACCGATCTAACGTATAAGGAAATTGCTTTAAAATTAAAAATCAGCCCAAGAACGATTGACAATTATCGAGATTCACTTTTTTTGAAATTGAATGTGAAGAGCAGGGTTGGGCTTGCAATTTATGCAATCAGAAGCGGACTCATTCCCCTGGCGTATTGAAGAAGATCAGTCGATCAATTTGTTCCTCATTCCATACATGATCAATCCGGCGATTGTTTTTGCACCGACCTTTGTTTTCATATTCTGCCTGATTGTTTCGATGGTTCGAGGACTCAGAAAAACCTCTTTCGAAATTTCTTCAGTTGTTTTATCCTGTGCGAGCAGGCGAAGAATACGAACTTCTTTTTCGGAAAATTTTATCGGATCGGGATAAAACTGGCGTACCTGACGCTTGGTTTGCAGTTTGGAAAGTACCGCTTTATTAACGAGGTCATTGAAGTAAAAATCGTCATTCATACAGGCTAGTATAGCCTGATAAATTTCGTCGGGATCCGTGGTTTTGGTGAGATAGGCATTTGCACCCATTTCCATCATCTTCGAAATCATTTCCTGGTCGTCATACATTGTCAGCACAATAATTTTCACCTCTTCATATTCTTTGCGCAACAAGCCTATCGCATTGATTCCATCCACTTCCGGCATTCGGATATCCATGAGCAATACATCGGGTTGTTTGAGTTGCATTTTGTGAACCAGATCCTTTCCGTCCTCAGCTTCCCATAAGATTTTAAGATATTCTCTGTTTTTCAGGGCCATTTTAATACCATCCCGGAAAATCTTGTGGTCGTCTGCAATGGATACCTTGATTGTTAGTTCAGCACTCATGAGGGTTAGTTGTAGAATTAAGGGTTTCGATATGTGGTTTATTGGTGAAAAATTCAGAGATAAATATTCAGAAATGGTCCGGTAATAACGATCTTCTGCATCTGAACTCTATTCCTTTTAATAATCTGTCTGACGAAATTACACGAACCTGATTAGCAATTTTACGAATTCAAAGGTAATTACTGCAGAAATAAAAACGGGCAAATCTGCTCTTGTTCTGTCTTCGCTAGTCCTTTATTTTTGTTTTAGAAGTTGATTGAGCTGGCAAAGCCTCAAAACCATCCAATGTCCACTTACCGTCCAGTAAGATATTTCAATATCCATGAAAGACAGCAGTAAAATCCGGTATCAGTCAACTTCTTCTTTCCAAAAAATAAACTTTATCCCACCATTTATCCGGCCTTTATGTAACGTTTTCCGGGCAAATTAATTGCCTGACTTTTTGCAGACCCGGCATATCCCATTCAAAAAATACTAACGCTTCAGGGCTCCGTTTTTAAAATCCGAAAACAGCTAAGCTATATCACTTATACACATTTTGACACAAACTGTGTATAAGTGATTTCTTTATTAAGCATCAAACAGTTCTTATAATAAAGATACTAGTAAAAATACTAATACTTAATAGAAAAAATACTTAATTTTAAATAGTAGATTAACTAATCTAATCCTAGTAAATTAACGACCACATTGAATTACAGGCAATTTACGGGAATTTAGCGGAACCCGTTACCGTTGTGAAATCTTTTTTTTAGGGGTTAATTACACAACCAAACTAAATATCACAACCTCTAAAATTATCAATTATGGATAAGGCGAAACTTGCGACCAAAAAAGATTATTCTAATATTGGCGAAGCAATAGATCACGAATTAGCAGCGAAAATGGTAAAAGATTTTCATGACAGCCATCCTGATGTCCAAATCGCTTTTAATGTTGGGAGAAAAATTATTGAACAAATTTTAGCTCAACCTAGTTGTGTTGCTATGAGATTTTTTAATGCTATCAATGAGGAAGGCAAACACACGTTAGTTTATTCAGGCGTAGACGAAAATGGCAATACAATTTTCAATTATTCAGTGGTAGGAGAAGATGGAAAACTAGGAAAAGTAGACGCATTGATTGGAGATCGCTCGAATGGTTGGAGTTGGCTTGAGTAACAAATTATTGAATTATATTTAGTAATATGGCTTTCAAATTTTATATTTGATATATAAAAATTGAAAGTGGGAAGGATAATTGCATTTTCATATATATTACCTATAGTCTGTTTTTTAGTATTTTGTTTGAAAAACACTAAAAAAGAGTTATGGGTAATTTTTTTTTATATAATCTTGTCACTTGGATTTGATTTTTTTCGATTTCTCCTACATCTGGAAAATGAGACTGTTTATAGCATTGTTAATGGCATATTTACCATCTGTGAATACACAATATTCGCTTATTTCTTTTTTACGGTTATAAATACTCCCATTACAAAAAAAATCTTAGCGATAGTATCAATAATAATGTTTCTTTTAATAGTAATAATTTTTATAAGCTCTAATAAAAGAAATTTCGATTCAGCCTCAGCTTCCATAGAATCAATAACGATTATTGTTTTTTCTCTTATTTATTTATTTAGGCAAATTAATCAGCCCCAAGAACATTTCATTTTTTTATCTCCTAATTTCTGGGTTGTACTTGGCATTTTGATATATATGTCTGGAACTTTATTTCTTTTTATCATGGCTAGTAATTTGTCAGACACTGAACTGCAGAAATATTGGATTATAATTAATATATCAAACGCAATTACAAATATTATTTTTTGCATAGCTTTTTTAGTGAATCGTTTTGCAGCGCCAAATCCATCAGCGGAAAAACCATATAAGGACTATAACAATATTCCAGAAAACCCTTAAAAAAACAACCAAACCCCCTGGATAAATTAAATGCTACTATTGCAAGTTTTGAACCCTGATAATAGTATTCCCATGGTGTTATTCTTTGGCACCATTGGTATGCTGGCCCTTACCATTGGATTGATTGTCTTTATTAGTTTTCACCAACGCAAAGTTATACGGTATCAGCAGCAATTGCAGAAAATGGAACAGGACCAGCAAAAAACACTGCTGAATGCATCTATCAGACTGCAGGAGGAAGAAAGGCAGCGCATCGCAGCCGATCTCCACGATGATGCAGGCCCCCTTCTGGCTACTGCCCGTCTCTATCTCAATGAGAATTTTGTAAACCTCGATAAGAATACACAATTACAAAGTATCTATAATGCAAAACAAATCATCGATGACACTATTCAGCTGATCCGTAATATTTCCCACAGCCTTATGCCGCCTACTTTAAAAAATTTCGGCCTTGAATCTGCCGTGAATGACCTTTTCCAAAAAATAAGCGGATCAGGCAGTATGAACGCAAGCTGCCGTTTCCATGAATACAGGGAAAGATTAAAATCTGAAAACGAATTGATCATTTTCCGCATCATTCAGGAATTGGTAAATAACATACTTAAACATAGCAATGCCAGCTTTATTCATCTGACCCAAAATACAAGTGGTAATAAGTTTTTCATAAGAATTCACCACGACGGACGAGGTATTACTCAGATCGACTTTGAAAAATTGAACAAAAGCAATGTCGGGCTCGGGCTAAAAAATATTCAAAGCCGTTTAAAAGTGTTACAGGGAAAAATTTTCTTTGAAAAAGATATGTCGCAAACTTATTATAAAGTCACCATTGAACTATTAAGAGAAGAAGAGCTAAGGCCGGCCTGAGAAAAAAATTAATGTGTAACTTTAAATCGTTCTTATCACACAATACCTATGGGAGTTATTAAAGTAGCCATTGCCGATGACCACAAAATATTTCGCAAAGGAGTGATATTATCTTTACGTCCCTATAATAATATCAAATTCGTTCAGGAAGCAGAAAATGGACAGGAATTGCTTGATGGTTTGGCTGCTTCAGCACCTGATGTTATTTTAATGGACCTACGAATGCCATTAAAAGACGGAATAGAAACTACCAAACTTATTGCCAAACAATATCCTCATATTCACATCATCGCACTGACGATGTACGAGGATGAACGATTCGTAAGTCATATGATGGAAATAGGCGCCAATGGATATTTATTAAAAAGTGCGGATCCCTCAGAAATCAAACGTGCAATTGTTGAAGTAGCTACCAAGGGTTACTATCTAAACAATTTTGTGAATCGCATATTGCTCAAAAAATCTCATTCCAGAACAAAGGTTATTCCCAACCTGAATACTGAACTTACATTGAGTGAACGGGAAAGGGAAGTAGTCAAATATATTTGTATGGAATTTACCGCACAGGAAATTGCACAAAAGCTTGATGTAAGTCCTCGTACCGTCGAAGCAATTAAAGACCGTTTGATGGAACGTTTTGGTGCAAAAAATACTGCCGGGCTCGTTTTTTTTGCTGTTAAAAATAACCTTATCGATTAGCTCCATTCATGAGCTTCATTCAACAAAACATTATCCTTTGCCGCGACTGGATCGTTATCTCTATGAAAGACCGGTTTGACCTTAATCTAACAGCAGTATGCTCAGAACCGGTAATATTCTTGTCGATTTCTTTTCGCAGATTATTATTTTCTTCCCGTTAATACCGGTAATCATTATTCTTTTTCGGGGTTTATATCAAAAGGATGCGCTGACTTTTTTATTGATCATCTGTCTTCTTAATTTTAGTCAGAATCTTACATTAGCTATTCTCAGTACAGATTATGTTAATGAAGCTTCTATTCGAAATATTTTTTCTTTACTGGAATTCATTTTGATTGTACAAATTTTTAAACCGGCTGTCCGGAAGAGGTTTAAAGAACCGGTAGATATTATCATGATTGCCATTCTTTCATCGCTGATCACATACTATTTTTTGAAAGGTGCCGATCAAAAAGTTATTTTCCTCGACCTTCTTAAAAACGGATTTGTGATTTTGCTTATTTCTTATTGTCTTGTGAATGTGGTGAAAACTGAGAATTTACAAATTTTTTATTCCCCCCTTTTCTGGGTCGCAACAGGTACACTATTTTGTTTTGTGACTGCTATACTGGTGTATATAGTTGACGACTATCATTTGCATCCCTCAATAATGGCGGATAAATTATTATTGTTGAATATAGCAAGTGTAGCCCGTTATTTTTTTTATGCGCTTGCAGGATTGCTATACAATAAATCAATCAAATGAATTCTGCTGACTGGTGATACTGCTTAATCATCAAATTTCATTTCCGGAATCTCACCTTCGATAATCAGAGTACCTAATGTCTTACTTTTTATTTCTTCTACAGATATTCCCGGGGCTCTCTCCAGGAGTTTGAATCCTTTTTCATTAATATCTATTACTGCCAAATCGGTCACAATCTTTTTTACACATTTTACTCCAGTCAAAGGCAAAGTGCAGGACGGCAATAATTTGGATTCTCCCTTAGGATTGGTATGCTGCATAGCTACGATAATATTTTTCGCGCTGGCAACGAGATCCATTGCACCACCCATTCCCTTGACCATTTTTCCTGGAATTTTCCAATTAGCGATATCACCTTTTTCAGAAACCTCCATCGCACCTAAAACAGTCAGATCAACCTTTCCGGCCCGTATCATACCAAAACTTTCTGCGCTGTCAAAAAAAACGCCACCGGGTAAAATAGTTACAGTTTCTTTACCGGCATTGATTAAATCAGCGTCGATTTCTTCTTCAGTGGGATATGGACCCATCCCAAGCATTCCATTTTCAGACTGAATCATAATTGTTATATCCCCGGGAATATAATTTGCTACGAGAGTCGGGATACCAATTCCAAGATTTACGTACATCCCATCCTTGAGCTCCCGGGCAATGCGTTTTGCAATTCCGAATTTATCCAATGCCATATCCTGATGAAATTTTAAGAAATATGATCGTATAAAGAGGTAGCCGACTCTTCAAAATATTCTGCTAACACAGGGTTCAATGACCGAATTATTTCGGTGTTTTTCTTTAATATTTCAAAAGCCTTTTCAAATCCCGCCTCGCCATCACCCAATTCTATTATTGAATTTTCTTCCTTTTCCTGTTTATCCATTTTATAATCGTATATATCATCCATCAATAAATAAGATGTATGTAAAGCATACCAGTATCCGATTGCCAGTTCAGTTTGACGCGCAGATAATGTAAAATCACATAAAATAAAAAGAAACACATCTGCCCTGTTCAAAGCAGGAATTGACATTCCCAGTTTGCCTGAGGGTTTCAATACAGCTTGTCCAAGATAAGAAAGAAGTTCACCATAGAATTTTTCATTTTTTATTCGGTTTGATAATAATCGTTTTATTTCCTGCAATTGCTGATAAAAACTAATCTCTCCATATTCAACCAGTATCGCATAGTGCATTATCTGCTCCATTAATTTCACATGATCTTCGGCGAGAAGAACTTGCTGTGGTACTCCCAACCGAAATAAAAGGTCATAATAAACAGGAATAGAAATATAGCCATTGCCTCTTCCTACATACAACAATCTATTTTTCCAGAAAATATTGTCCGATGGTATTTTCCGGTCCACAAAAAAACGGGCAATTTTTTCATCAACTCCCATATCGTTATGAAGCTTACTGACTGAAACAAACATCTGCTTATTTTTTATTAACGATTTGAATCGTTCTGCGTTCTATTTTTTTTTCATACCTGCTTCCCTGAAAAATCCGGTTTACATAAATTCCTGCTACATGAATCTGATCAGGATCTAATTCTCCTGTTGGCACTAATTGCTCTACTTCTGCAATTGTAATTATTCCTGCTTTTGCCATGGAAGTAGAAAAATTTCGGGTCGTTTTTCTAAAAACAAGATTGCCAAGCGGATCCCCTTTCCATGCCTTAACAATAGCGAAATCTGCATGAAGTGCATATTCCATCAAATACATCTTCCCGTTGAAATTCCTTTCCTCTTTTCCACGGGCTATTTCTGTTCCATATCCTGCAGGTGTATAAAAAGCCGGAATACCCATTCCCGCCATTTGAAGTCGTGTAGCCAATGTCCCCTGAGGGATCAATTCAACTTCCAGTTCATTACTTAGTAACTGCCGTTCAAATTCCGCATTTTCTCCTACATATGAGCTGATCATTTTTTTGATCTGATGTGTTTTCAATAATAATCCTAATCCAAAATCATCTACTCCTGCATTATTAGAAATGCAGGTAAGATTTTTAACCCCTTTTTCCACCAAGGCCTGAATACAATTTTCCGGGATACCACATAACCCGAACCCCCCCAGCATGATGGTTGCACCATTCTGAATATCCTGAATCGCAACCTGAGCGTTTGCAACTACTTTATTCATGGCTTGATTTTAATTTCAGCAATTGATATTATAAAAATACGATTCTGCGGAATTATATGCAGACTTATCTGACATTGATTTTAGATGCCTTATTCAGGGAATCAATTCTCTGGTGATTCGGTCTTGTTACCGCTGTGTCGGGCGTTATCTTATTTTTTGGCAGACTCCTGAATGCTTCCCCACGCCGGCGATTAGCTTGCGCAGAAAGACTGTCGAACATTAGTTTGGTAATATCCGGATGAGCGAGATAATATTGATAACTTTTTTGAAATTCTTCTTTGGTTGTATGATGAATTCGAAAAATCTCCTGGTACAATCCCATTGTTTCTGCTTTTACATTTATTCTTGCAGAGTCCCTTATCATATACTGATTAGAGAATTGATCAGCCTGAATGATATCCCATAAAATCACAGCCATACTGTCTTTTGGAATGATATCTCCTGGGATATTATCACTATTACCGCAGCGTGCAAAAAAAAATAGAACACTCAAGAGAAAAGAAATTCTCATTGCAGGTCTTGTTTGTATTTGTTGATATTGCTTATATCCAGCCTCGAAAGAAAATCCAGAGCACGGCTTTTTTCATCGGGGTTGCCTTTTTTAAAAATATTTGAAAGTTCATTAGACTTTCCCTCAAAGAAAAATTGCATGATCATCAGATTTGGGTTTTCAGTATTTACTGTATTGAGTATATTCAATGTATTGAGGACTGCAGTTCGTGCATCATTTTCTTTATCATACATTTGATCAAGCCCCTGCCTGTAATAATCGTACATCGCATCATGTATCTGGGTATATTTTGAATTGGTAAGGTTTTCGTTCAGCCAATACCTGTTGCGTACACCATCAAATGGCTTCCATCCCGAAATTGTACTTGCTTCAGGAGCATTGTTTACGATATTGAGGGCTTTTTGATAATACTGATCGCCTCCCCTCAGAGAATAGGAATCAAAATTCAATCCCAATATCATATATGCATAGTAAGCAAAAATGGCGGTTAAATTTGCTGCAAGAGGTTCTGACCCCTGGACACGGGTATCATTGAAATCAAGTGGCTGAAATTGTATATACCTGAATACAACAGATTCATCCATAAAATTTACCAACGGGCTTTGATAAGTTGAATTGAAAACCGGTCTTGCGGCTTGAATTGTAAGAGCAGCGGTATATACATTGGTTTCAGGCGATCCGCTTAAATTCAATAAAAAATTACAGGTAATCTTTTCATTAGGTTGAAAATTTTCATTTGTCCATTTTCTGTTATTGAGAAAATCAAACAAAGCCGATTGAAGCGTAGTAAAAATTCTTTTGTCTACCTGGGTAACCCGGTTGGACAGTACAGTAACATTAGCCTGCAACTCCTGAGCCCTGGACGTTGAATTCAATATCAGAAAAAAAAATCCGACGTAAATTACCTTCCGATTCATAAAATTAGATAACAGCGTTTACGAACTATTGTTAAGATTCAGTCAGAAGAATTTGTTTTTAGTGCATGTACAATTCTATCAACGATATCTTTTGCAACTTGTTGTTTGGGTTTTAATTCATAAGGCAGCTCGTTACCGTTCTTTTCAAAAATAGTGATTTTATTAGTGTCATATCCGAATCCTGCACCTTCATCCTTGAGTGAATTCAAAACAATCATGTCTGCATTTTTGCTTATTAACTTATTAATAGCATATTCTTTCTCATCATGATTTTCTAATGCAAAGCCAACCAGTATCTGCTTTGAGGATTTTCTCTGACCCAGATTATATAAAATATCTTTTGTTTTGACCAATTCCAGACTGATTGTGTCTGATTCTTTTTTAATTTTTTTAGAAAATACCTGTACAGGAGTGTAATCTGCGACCGCAGCTGCCATGACTGCAATATCACAGAAAGAAAATTTTTCCATACAGGCGTCATACATTTCAGCAGCTGATTTGACACGCCTGATATTTATCTGTGGTGAGTTGACCTCTACATTAGATGGTCCCAGGATCAAATCGATTTCCGCTCCCCTCTTCTCCAATTCTTCGGCAATAGCAATTCCCATTTTGCCGGATGCTTC
Organism: Puia sp.; assembly: GCA_035499855.1. Taxonomy (GTDB): domain Bacteria; phylum Bacteroidota; class Bacteroidia; order Chitinophagales; family Chitinophagaceae; genus Puia. Next base: position 65,075 of record DATJXY010000103.1, read on the forward strand.
ATTGCCTATAAAGCGAACCGGATCGATTGATTCGTGTGTGGGTCCGGCGCTAACAAGTGCTTTCTTACCAAACAGATCTTTCAGAAAAAAAAAATGATCTTGAATAAACTGAAGGATTGTATCAGGTTCTGCCATTCTCCCTTCTCCATCTAAGCCACTCGCCAGTTCACCCTTTTCTACTGGAATGATTTTATTCCCTCGCGATTGGAGCTTTTCAATATTTGATTGGGTTGCGGTATGCTTCCACATATCTTCATCCATTGCGGGAGCAAGCATTACAGAGCAGGTTGCCGATAAATAAGTCGCCAAGAGAAGATTATCACATAAGCCCTGGGCCATTTTTGCAAGTGTATTGCAACTTAATGGAGCTATGATCATCAGGTCTGCCCAACGTCCAAGCATCACATGATTCGACCACGTATTTTCTTCAAATAAATCTATTAAAACGGGGTTTTTGGAAAGAGTCGATAAAGAGAGTGGGGTTACGAAATCGCGGGCTGATGGTGTCAGGATTACCTTCACTTCGGCGCCTTCTTTTACAAGCGCCCTTACCAATAATATGGATTTATAGGCAGCAATACTCCCGGTAACGCCCAAAAGTATTTTTTTTCCTTTTAGCATGAGCTAAAATTATAATTTTTTACTCTTGTTATGCCAACTTTATTTTGTCAAAGCAGCTGCACCAAAACTAAAAAGCGACAACGGTGATTGTCGCATTAAGATATATGAATTAATTATGATCTTGATTAACTAAAAAGATCATCGTCATTTTTGCGATAGTATATTTTATCTTCCATGAACTCCTGGGTTGCCAACAGAGCAGGATTAGGCATTCTTTCGTAAGCTTTGGATATCTCTATCTGCTCCTTATTTTCATGGATTTCTTCGAGGCTATCAGTATGGGTTGCAAATTCCTCGAGCTTGTTATGCAATTCTTCCTTAAGAGTAATATTGATTTGGTTTGCTCTCTTAGCAATGATGGCAATTGATTCATATAAATTGCCGGTTTTGTTTTTGAGGTCAGTGAGATTTTTCGTTTCTGCCATATTAGTTGTGCTGGCACTGATTTGTCTTCTTAGTCTACTCATTTTTTAAAACTTTTAAAGTATTTGTTGAAAGATCAAGATATTCCTGTACTTGTTTTTTTAGTTTACTTTCAGGAAAACGATCCATAAAATCATTGCAATCTGTTACAACCTGCTGAAACCTCGCTTCTTTCTTACCAGGCAAACTAAGAGCTGCATATTCATAGTCCGCTTTGACAATATATAGTTTGTATTCATCACTCTTCTCGGAATCAGGATATGTATTCATTAAGATATTAAATGTAAGAGACGCTGCTTTCAGATATGCCGGATTTGTTGCTTTCAGATTATAATAGAGTTTTGCATTTTCAAAATCTTTTTGTTCCAGTTTAGCTCGGCATTTATCAATGATTTCAGTCGCATCTTTTATTCTTTCTGAACCGGGGTGAGTTGCAATAAATTGCTGCATAAATCCAATCGCCTTAGTAGTGTTCGTCTGATCCAATTCTACTTTTGGAGATTGTTTATAGAAACAATAGGCACGCATATAATCCATCTCCTCGGCTTTCGGGCTATTGGGGAAAGCTTCCACAAAACCCTTGAAAAGGTTTTCAGCATTGAGATAATCCTTCAGGTAATAAGCACAGTAAGCATATTTATAATAAATATCCTCAAAATGATCTGTCCCTTTCATAATCCTGAAAAGGTCATCATATAACTGTTCCGCATGGTTATAATCCTTAGCGATATAATATTTATCCGCCATGCGCAGTTTATAATCATAATCCGTGCTTTTCTGAATCTTTGAAAAACTCTCCCCATTACTTCTCCAGGATTTCGGAATAAGGGAGCAGGATGCAAACAAAACCATCACCAGAAAAGATATGGACAGTATTTTCATAAAAGCCTGCAAAGTTAACCTTTTTTATTTAACCTTTCAAAGATCAAGAGTTTGGAAAAACAGTTATAAAAAAAGACGTTAAGGATAATATAAAAAACCCTCAATTGAGGGTTTTTAAATTTAATGATATTGTTGATGTTTTATCTCCTTCTCAGATTTGGATGTGGAGCCGGTACTGTATTCGGTCCTTCCTCTCCCGTAGCATCTTTGAGATCGATTGTATTTTCATCTCCTCCGCTCTGGCCATATCTGAAGATAAACCTGTCGGAACTAATACCTTCCTTCTCAACCAGGTACCTGATAACTTCATTCACGCGATCCCAGCTTAATTGTTGAGCCGATTTGCTGGATTCACCGTATCCGATAACAGCTACTTTACAATTCGGGTTATTACGCATCTTTTCAGCAACTGTTGCTAATAAAGCCTGGCCATCCTTATTGAGAGTAACTGATCTTCCTTTAAATGTAATGCTTGGTAAATCTCCAATGCTGCACCTGCCACGGCCACCACCACCTACCAGGCCAGAATCAAGTCTTGCATTGATATCCTTACAACAAGCAGGATCCGGACATTTACCTACTCCGTCAGCATCTACTGGCTGGCATTGGGTCGGTGTAATCAATTCCTTATCCTTACAATCAGGAACACCATCACCGTCTGTATCGCGGCTTACGCCATGCGTATCAACGGGGCAACCTGCGGGTGTATTAGGTTCATGATCGAACTGGTCGGTAACTCCATCACCATCAGCATCATCCAAAACCGGCTTTGGAAGTTTCATGTGACGAGGGGCGTTGATTTCGCCGTATGCATAATCCAATGGGTTAATCCACCATAATGGTTCAACAGCCTTCTTGCCTAGATTATAATTTAATCCCACAGAAAGGAAATTATATGCATCATAATCCCTGGTTTGTACATGAACGCCATTATTTCCTGTTTCCTGCCATTGCTGACCATCGATCAGGTCTGTTTTGGTAATGGTAACTTTATCTTCCAATGCAATATTGAATTTATTATTCAACTTAAATTCTATACCCGCACCCAATACAAGAACAAATCTGAAAGGAGTACCTCCAAAAATGGTAGGTTGTGATTTATCTCTTTCCGCCATGGTCTCAAAGGATCCATCCAGCATATCCTTTATTGCCTTCTTGATTTCTTTTCTATTGCCATAGGTAAATCCTGATCCACTAAACTGGTTAACTATATTTTGATAATTGTATGGGTTACCATTTGCATCCAATGCATTATAAAAAGTACTGTAAGTTGATCCTCCCAGACCTCCAAAACCATACACAGCAACTCCCGTTTTTGCTTTGTGGAAGCGTATATTGTTCAACGTTACAACACCCTGGATTGACAATTCCTGAATGGTTGTTTTATAGTTATAGAAAACAGGCCCACTTGGATAAATTTGTTTTAACACCGGGTTTGCTTGGACTCCGGATGTCGAAGGAGACCAATTCAGTCCTTTTGCTGTCAAATAATCATATTCCATTCTTACTGAAAATACATATCCTAATGCTTTACGCACATGCGCACCTACTCCGAATGTGGGGAGCCAAGAGCGAACATCACCTGAAACAGTAGATAAGCCCCCTTTAATTCCGATTTCCAATTCATTTCTCGGTTTTGCCGGAAAAGGATAGGCGTTATTTAAAAATTCGTTATGCTGAGGTATTCTCTTCGCTGGAATTAAAGAAGAGTCTCGCAAATCGTAACTGCTGTTGCTATCCTGAGCCAACGAGCATGATACAAATATCAATAGCAAGGCCGATAACAACGTGTACTTTTTGCCTATCATAGCTGAAGTTTATGTGAATGAATGAATTAAGTAAGGGGGATCATTTAGCAAAAATATCAATTGGCTTTTAAATAACAAATTTTTTTGTATTGTATTCGCCTAAATATTCTCAGTTGATATTTGAATAGACAAATAAAATTATAAATAAGATGCTTACCTGAGAATTAGTAATTTGCTCCATCATCATGGCTATATCACAATCAATACTACACGAAGAATTAGGAATTTTTGAAAAGAAGTTTAAAGAAGCTGTAAAAAGTCAGACACCCCTTCTCGACCGGATCATGCGATTTATCGTCAACAGAAAGGGAAAACAGCTCCGGCCAATGTTTGTTTTGCTATCGGCCAAGTTATGCGGTGAGATAAATGAATCTACCTATCGGGCTGCTTCTCTGGTGGAATTACTCCATACAGCTACGTTGGTTCACGATGACGTTGTAGATGAATCACTTGAACGTCGTGGATTTTTTTCCACATATGCCTTATGGAAAACCAAGGTATCTGTGTTAGTAGGTGACTACCTTCTTGCGAAAGGGTTATTACTTTCTTTAGATCACAGCGATTTCCGAATATTACAATTGCTATCAAATGCAGTTAGACAAATGAGCGAAGGTGAATTATTACAAATAGAAAAATCACGATCCCTTAATCTCAGTGAAGAAACATATTTCGAAATCATCAAAAATAAAACAGCATCCTTACTGGCTTCTTCATGTGCTGCAGGAGCTTTTTCAACAAGCCAGAATGAAGGAGTAACAGAAAAACTCGGAAGGTTTGGAGAAAAAGTTGGAATGGCTTTCCAGATAAAAGATGATCTTTTTGATTATGGAAACGAAATGATCGGCAAACCGACAGGAAACGACCTGAAAGAAAAAAAACTCACTCTGCCACTTATCTATACATTGAATACGGTCGATAAATCAACAAGAAGGGAACTCATTTATATCATCAAAAATCAAAATAAAAATGCAAAAAAGGTCCGTTTTGTCATTGATAAGGTGGTCGAGACTGGAGGAATACGATATGCAACTGAAAAAATGAACAGCTACAGGGACGAAGCCTTTTCAATTCTGTATGAATTTGCGGATAACGATATACGTAAGGGCCTCGAGGAGTTGGTCCGATTCACTACTGATCGAAAGTATTAACGGCTCTTATGCAATGCAATATGACACAACACTGCCTTTTCCTTCTATTATCTAAAGCAAAAGGCCGAAAGTTATAATCCAAAGTTTTTTATCGAAATGGAGAAAAGATGGAACATATCAGAGGCTGATCCGGTTAAAACAGAAGCGTTACAGGCCGATCTAAAAATCAGTCATGTTCTTTGTAGTATCCTCCTTCAAAGAGGAATTGAAACTTTTGAGGATGCAAAACAATATTTTCGGCCTCAATTATCTTCACTTCATGATTGCTGGCTGATGAAAGACATGGAAAAAGCCGTTCAGCGAATACTTGAAGCTTTCAGTAAAAAGGAAAAAATTTTGGTCTATGGAGATTATGATGTAGACGGAACCACGGCTGTTGCATGCATGTTTCAATTCCTGAAAAAAAATTATTTCCCTGACTTAATCGATTTTTATATTCCGCATCGTCAGCGTGAAGGATATGGAGTATCAAAGATGGGCATCGATTTTGCCCTTGAGAATGGATTTTCGTTGATCATATCCCTGGATTGTGGAATTAAATCCATTGAATTGATCGCATATGCTAAACAGTTAGGCATCGATTTTATCATCTGTGACCACCATTTACCAGATATCATCTTACCGCCTGCAATTGCAATTCTGAATCCAAAACAAAAGGACTGCAACTATCCTTACAAAGAGTTATGCGGATGCGGAGTCGGTTTTAAATTAATAACGGCCATATCCCAGCGCCTTGGCTTACCCGCCGAAGATTATTTTTCTTATCTGGATCTTGTTGCAACTGCTATTGCCGGAGATATTGTTCCAATGACTGGCGAAAATCGGATTCTCGCATTTTATGGCTTAAAAAAGGTAAATGAAAATCCCAACAATGGGATTAAGGCTTTGATTCATTTAAGCACATTAAAAAAACAGTTGCATATCAATAACCTAGTATTTATGATCGCTCCCCGCATTAATGCAGCAGGCAGGATGGATGATGCAAGAAAAGCTGTTCAAATGTTTGTGGCAGGAACCTATGAAGAAGCCCTGACATATGCAGAAATGTTACATTCTGATAATAGCGAACGTAAAGAAGCTGATAGTAATATAACAGAAGAAGCGCTTGAGATTATTGAAAGTGATGATATTCTCATAAACCGCAAGTCAACTGTAGTTTTTAAATCTCATTGGCATAAAGGCGTTGTTGGCATTGTCGCTTCCAGATTAATTGAGAGGTATTATCGTCCTACTGTAGTATTGACAAGAAGCGGTGAGGTGGTTGCGGGCAGCGCCAGAAGTGTAAACGGCTTTAATCTATATGAAGCGATTCATGCCTGCAGGGAACATTTATTAGGATATGGCGGCCATTTTGCCGCAGCCGGACTAACCCTGCTTCCAGAACAAGTGGAAAGATTCAGTGCAAAATTCGAAGAAATTGTAGCGTCAACAATCGAACCAAGGTTATTGATTCCTGAAATCAATATAGACGCTCTTATTCAATTCAAAGAAATAAATTCCCGTTTTTATAATATCATCAGGCAGATGGAACCGTTTGGTCCGGAAAATATGAGGCCTGTTTTCATCGCCAGGAACGTGATGGACTCAGGATACTCAAAAATTGTCAAAGAAGCCCATATTAAATTTTCGCTGAAGCAGGAGAATATTCTTTTTTCAGGAATTGGCTTTAATATGGTTAATAAGTTCCCTCTTTTACAAGAAAAAAAACCTATAGATATCGTTTTTATGCTGGACGAAAATGAATGGAATGGCCAAACTCATCTTCAGCTAAAGATCATTGACTTCAAAAAATCAATTCCCGAATCATAACTATAATGAATAATCGAAAATTAAGCTATTTTAACCTACGCGTATTCTAATTAACCTAATTTTTCTCAGGATTCAAGGATAATCCTGCCTTTCTGTTTTCCTTCAATTAATTCGACGCTTCTGTTGATAAAGGAAGTCAGTTCATTGCCTTTTAATAGTCCTTGAGAGAGGAGAGCCAGGTCTGCAAGATTATGTACTATTTTTTTCTGTTTATCCTTATCCTCTTCTTGCAAAACAGTTTGGAAAATCGGATGATTGCCGTTTACAGTCAGCGTGACTTCATCAGGCATGTTCGCGTAAAAACCTGCCATTTGCCCACCAATCGCAGCCATGTCTTTCATACGACGCATAAATTCAGGCCTCGTCGCTATCACAGGCGGGACTTCAGGGCTCAGTCCTTTTATCTCGACTGTTGCATGCAAGGCAGGGATTTCAATACTGAATAGCTCTTTTAGATTTTTTTCATCCTCCTTATTCAATACACTTTCAACAGAATCCTGTTTATCGATCAGGTTATCGGTTATCTCACTGTCAACCCTTGTAAAATGAACATTTTCCCACTTTAATTCCATCTGGTTAATAAAACCCGCATCTACAATAGTTTCTAACTTCACTACTTTATATCCCCGGGATTTTGCAGCCAGTATATAACTATCCTGCTGAACCGGATTAGTGGTATAGAGGATCACTAATTTCCCATCTTTGTTTTTCTGGGTTGATTCAGTTTCTGTCCTATATTCATCCAATGTGTAGAACCTCGAGCCATCCGCATCTTCCATTATGTGAAACTTGTTGGCTTTTTCAAGAAACTTATCGTCCGTCATCATTCCATATTTCACGAATAAGCCCAGGCTTTCCCATTTTTCTTCAAACTCTTTTCTTTCTTTAGTAAATATTTCTTCCAGTTTATCAGCTACTTTCCTGGTTATATGATTATTGATTTTTTTTACATTAGGATCTCCCTGCAAATAACTGCGGCTAACATTGAGCGGTATATCCGGGCTATCTATTACTCCTTGCAACAACATCAAAAATTCAGGCACAATATCTTTGACTTCATCGGTTACAAAAACCTGGTTAGAATAAAGCTGTATTTTATCTTTCTGAATTTCGTAGCTCTGTTTGATCTTAGGAAAATATAAAATACCGGTAAGATTAAATGGATAATCAACATTCAGATGAATCCAGAAAAGAGGCGCTTCGTTGAAAGGGTATAATGTTTTGTAAAAATTCTGATAATCCTGCGTTGTTAATTCAACTGGTTTTTTGGTCCAGGCAGGATGTGTATCATTAATCTGCTTGTCTTCAAATTTGACAGGCACAGGAAGGAACCGGCAGAACTTGTTGAGAATAGACTGAATTCTTCCTTCATCCAAAAATTCTTTGCTGTCTTCATTGATATAAAGTACGATATCGGTGCCCCTGTCAGACTTGCTGTTTTCTTCTAAAAAATATTCAGGACTTCCATCGCATTCCCACCTGACTCCGGCGGTTCCTTCTTTATAGCTTTTGCTAAAGATTTCCACCTTTTCACTCACCATAAACGATGAATAAAAACCTAATCCGAATTTACCAATGATATTATTTTCATTTTCGCCCTTGTATTTATTGACAAATTCTTCTGCGCCGGAAAGCGCTACCTGGTTAATATATTTATCAACTTCCTCTGCAGTCATTCCAATACCCCTGTCAGAGATCGTGATGGTTTTTTTATCCTTATCCAATTTCACCTGAATTGTCAGATCACCCAATTCACCTTTTGCTTCTCCAAGAGAAGCCAGTGTTTTAAGTTTCTGGGTGGCGTCTACTGCATTGCTGATCAATTCCCGAAGAAATATTTCATGATCGCTGTACAGGAATTTTTTTATGATGGGAAAGATATTCTCTGTTTGAACGCGGATACTTCCTTTCTGCATAATGGGTAAAATTTCAGGATTTTTGTCAAACACAGTGCCATATCCCTCCGGTCTGACAGGATGACAAGGAAGTTTAGAATTTTTTGTTTACTGTTTGAAGTTTGACGCTTGGATATGCTTAAAATCAGGTAATTGAGTGATAAAAAATGTAAATTAAAGCAAACTAAAACTGTAAATTAAAAACTCAAAACTTTTTCTCTATTTCTTTCGCTTTTCAGGTCAAAGTCCTACCTTTGCAGCCCATTTATTTTTTAACTTAAAAACAGGGAAATGAACAACTACGAATTGATGGTGATTTTTACCCCTGTGCTATCTGAAGAGGACTTTAAGGCCGCTCAGAAAAAATATATTGCCTTCGTTAAAGATAACGGAGCCAAAATAGTGCACGACAATCCCTGGGGACTAAAATCACTGGCGTATCCCATCCAGAAAAAAACAACCGGTTTGTACTGGGTTCTGGAGTACAGTGCGCCATCCGACTTCAATGAGAAGCTGAAAGTCCAGATTCTCCGCGACGAAACCGTGTTACGTTTCATGGCAACCAAACTCGATAAATACGCCGTCGAGTACAATGCAAGAAAGAGAAGTGGCGTACCGACAGGTAACGAAAAAGTGGAGGCATAGTCATGGCAAAAGCAAATGAAATCAAATACCTGACGGCGATTAAGACGGAGAAGAGAGCAAAAAAATTCTGCCGTTTTAAGAAATATGGCATTAAATACATCGACTACAAGGATGCTGAATTCTTAAAAAAATTCCTGAACGAACAGGGTAAGCTGTTACCCCGCCGTATTACCGGGAATTCGCTGAAATATCAGAGAAAAGTAGCCGATGCGGTCAAAAAAGCCCGTCAGATGGCAATATTGCCTTATGTAACAGATCTTTTAAAGTAAACCTCGCCTAACCCCGCAGAGAAGCGGGAGACAGTCCCGAAAATTTTCGGGGTTGGACGGTGATCAAAAAGACAATTATGGAAGTTATTTTAATACAGGACGTTGATAACTTAGGTGCAGCCCATGAAAAAGTAAATGTAAAAAATGGGTATGCACGCAATTACCTGTTCCCCCGCAAACTGGCTGTGGAAGCAAGTGATTCAAACCTAAAACAGCTTGAAGAACGCTTAAAACAGCAAAAGAAAAAAGAAGAACAACTTTTAGCAGAGGTAAATAAGGTGATTGAAGTATTGAAATCTTCACCTTTAAAAATTGGTGCAAAAACTGGCACAAGCGGAAAGATTTTTGGTAGCGTTACCTCCGTTCAGATAGCCAGGGCCATCCGCGATCAGAAAGGGTATGAAATTGATCGCCGCCGTATCCAGATTCTAAATGACGTAAAGGAATTGGGTGTACATAAAGCCAAAATTGATTTTGGGAATGGTGCAGAAGCTGAGATTGAATTCGAAGTCGTGGCAGAATAACGAAGAAATAAACTGAAAACCCCTGCAAAAGAGGGGTTTTTGTATTTATATAATTACCAGGCTATTACTAATGGTAAAGCATTATTTAATCTTATTATCTGTTTAATTCGAATAAGTAATAAAAATCCCTATCTTTACACAAGTTCTGCTATTTTAATTCTTACCGTGTTCTGTCGCAGCTTCCTGTTTAGTTAGTCTCCTCAGTTCAGCGTAGCAATGATAAATAGAAAAGAGCGCGTTTTTTCATTTTTTAATTTTTTGCACAATGAACATTTATGTAGGTAACCTCTCCTGGCAAATGACCGATGAGGATCTAAGAAATCTTTTTGAACAACATGGTACTGTTGCTTCCGCTAAAATTGTCAAAGACAAAGTTTCAGGCCGTAGCAAGGGCTTCGGTTTTGTTGAAATGGAAGATGACGGTGAAGCCCAACAGGCAATCACCAGCCTTTACGACACTGAAGTAATGGGTCGTAAGATCATCGTAAATGAATCACAACCCAAACAACAAGGTGGTGGCGGTGGAGGATTCAAAAAGAAAAGCTTTGGTGGCGGAGGCGGTGGAGGTTATAAAAAGGGCGGTTACAATCGCGGCAGCCACGACAGGGATTATTAATTTATCAATCAATATATCTTTGTTTATAAAATCCTTCCGGATATCAATCGGGAAGGATTTTTTCATTTTCCACTTATATCATCTTCATGGTAAATTGATTCTAACTTTACAGACTTTTATTCCTATTCATGAATCATTTACGAGGAACGGTTCTGTTTATAATTTTCATATCTGCTACCCTGCTTTGGAATGCATGCAATAACAGCAGCCCAAAAACAATAGATGCAAAACTTCATGATACTGCTTCATCAGAACAATCCGAAAAAGACTTATCCCTACCCGGTAGTTTCAGCAGTCAAACCGAATTACACTTTGATAGTACACAAATAAACCTTTTTATTTCCAGGTATCCTCTGTTCAAACTTCTGCAAACTGATATTCAGAAATTTTATCAGTCACGTAACTATGCCTATGCATGGTATGATACAAAAGGAATTATTGAACAGGCCGATAACCTGTATAATAAGATGATGAACATTTCTGAAGAAGGCCTGCCTGAAACAATTCTCTACAAAGATTCTCTAATGAGAATATTCGATGACACTGTTTCAACTCAAATCCCTGAAAATGAACTGATGCTTACCTCGCAATACTTTGACTACGCAAATAAGGTTTGGAGAGGAATCAGCGAAAAGCAAAGCAAGTCATTGAACTGGTTTATTCCAAGAAAAAAATTGGATGTTCTTTCGTTGATGGATTCCATGCTGAAAGACACATCATCTTCCTTCATCAAAAATGGGTATAGTCATCGTCAATACAATCTTCTAAAAGAATACCTGCAACAATATCGGACACTGGATCAACAAAACAATTGGGCCGAAATCAAAACAAATAGTAAATCCTTTCGTAAGGGAGATAAGTCAGAAACTATTATTGCAATCAGGCAAAGACTGAATTTGCTGGGTGATCTGCCAGTTAATTCTTCAAGTACATTTTTTGATCAGGGATTGGAAGACGCTGTAAAAAATTTTCAATCACGTTTCGGCATGAAGATAGATGGCGTTATCGGCAAAGAAATGATCAAGCAATTGAATATTCAACCAGAGAACTATATCAGACAGATTATTGTCAATATGGAAAGATGCAGATGGGTTCCAAATAGCCTCGACAAAGACTACTTAGTAGTTAATATTCCCGCCTTTACATTGACTGCATATGAAAAAGACTCGGTTGTCTTCTCTATGAATGTAGTAGTCGGTCAAACAGTTCATAAAACAGTTATCTTTAATGGTGATTTGAAATATATTGTTTTTAGTCCATACTGGAATGTACCACCAGACATATTGAAAAAAGAAATTCTTCCCGGAATAAAAAAAGATCCGAATTATCTCAGCAAACATAATATGGAATGGAATGGAAAAACTGTTCGCCAGAAACCCGGTCCGGATAATTCTCTTGGACTGGTGAAATTTTTATTTCCGAATGAATATCATATTTACCTTCATGACAATCCGGCGAAAAGCCTTTTCAATGAACACGTGAGAGCATTTAGCCATGGCTGCATTCGGGTCGCAAACCCAAAAAAACTGGCTAGCTATTTACTTAGAAAAAACCCGGAATGGACTGAAGAAAAAATTGACCGTGCGATGAAAAGCGGAAAAGAACAATATGTGACATTAAAGGATGAGGTTCCTGTCTATATCGCTTATCTGACTGCCTGGGTTGACAGAACAGGAAGATTAAACCTGAGAAAAGATATTTATAATCGTGATAATCGTCTGGAGGCAATGATTTTAAAAAATTAAAATTCCAGGATTGTATCTTTTAAATTTTTCAAACGATTTTTCAAACTACCAATATGGAAAAATTTTTAAATTTTTTTTGTTATTCTTTATTATTCGTTTTGTTGTCGTGTTCACATCATATAACTGCAGACAGGATTTATTTCAATGCGAAGATTTGGACTGGTGATTCTTCCAATCCTGCGGCAACCTCTCTCGCGATGAAGGATAGCCTGATCATTTATGTTGGCGATGATTATGAATCATATAAAGGAGCTGCCACTCAACTCATCGACTTGCAAGGCAAGATGGTGGTACCTGGATTTATCGATAATCATACACATTTTCTAGGGGGCGGTTATCAGCTTGCAAGTGTAAATCTTAGGAGTGTTAAAACCCCAAAAGAATTTGTTGCGACACTTCATCAATATGTGTCTGCGCTTACGGATAACCGTTGGATACTGGGGGGAGACTGGGATCACGAAGCCTGGGGTGGGGAATTACCAAGAAAGGAATGGGTAGATAGTGTTACAGGGAATCATCCGGTTTTTCTTAATCGTTATGACGGTCATATGGCCATGGCCAATTCAGTGGCCCTCAAATTAGCCGGCATTAATAAAAATACAATGAATCCGCCCGGAGGAGAAATTGTAAAAGATGTTGCCGGCAATCCGACAGGGGTGCTGAGAGATGAGGCAATGAATCTTGTGTATAAAATTATTCCTGACCCATCCTCTTCGGTTTTGGATGAATCACTGCAGCGGGCTATTCAACACGCATTTGAACATGGATTGACACAAGTACATGATATGAGTAGTTACGGAGGATGGCTGGATCTTTCAACTTACAGGAGAGCTTATGCAAATCATCGGCTTGACCTGAGAATTTATTCTTTTGTACCTATTTATACATGGAAAAAACTTGATTCTTTTGTCAAAAAAAACGGATGGGGCAATGATATGCTTAGATGGGGTGGTCTCAAGGGATTTGTTGATGGATCGCTTGGCTCAACTACTGCCTGGTTTTATCAGCCTTATCTGGACGCTCCACATTCCACAGGCCTGCAGGTGACAGATACAAATTTATTACGTCAATGGGTAATCGAAGCTGATGCAGTGGGCTTACATATTGCAACACATGCTATTGGTGACAGGGCTAACGACTGGATACTGGGTGTTTATGAAGAAGCAGAAAATAAAAACGGAAAAAAAGACCGGCGTTTTCGGGTGGAGCATGCCCAGCATTTGACAGAATCAGCAATTACACGGTTCAGGGCATTGCAGGTTATACCTTCGATGCAGCCTTATCATGCCATCGATGATGGCAAATGGGCCGCCAAAAGACTCGACAGCGACAGGTTAAAAAGAACCTACGCATTCAAAAGTCTGCTAACCACAGGTGCAAACCTCACATTCGGATCTGACTGGACAGTTGCTCCACTAGATCCTATCGCAGGAATTTATGCCGCTGTGACAAGGAGAACATTGGACGATAAAAACCCAGATGGGTGGTATCCCCAGGAAAAAATCAGTGTTGAAGATGCACTAAAATGTTATACTGTAAACAATGCGTATGCCGGCTTCCAGGAAAATAAATTGGGGAAACTAAAAGCAGGAATGTTGTCGGACTTTGTAGTATTGTCTGATAATCTTTTTTCTGTTGCGCCCGAAAAAATCAGAGATATAAAAGTTTTGAGAACAGTTGTAAATGGTAAAGAAGTGTATCTGAAGAAAGATCAGTAAATAAATAATAAGGCCTGGGATAAGATTTCAATCTCAAACCTACCTGCTTCCATCAATTCACCATCAAGGTGGGCGAAGAGTGGGGTATCAGAACAAACAAGTACTTTCTTTCCCCTGAAAACTTCAGCAAATGAAGAATTCATGTGTTTTCCTTTTTGCACTTTTGGTAAATAGAAAAATCTTTTCCAGGAGCTGATGCATTTGATGATAACAATATCAAATTCTCCATCATTTATCTCCGCATCCGGAGCAACCAGGAACCCGCCGCCATATCTTGATCCGTTAGCGATACTAATCATAAATATTTTTTCACTCCTTTTTTTATAATCAATTACCCACTCTACCATCTTTTCCCGATAGAATAGAATCTTTTGTAAAACAACTGCGAGGTAAGATAAATATCCAGGCAGAATTTTTGTTTTGCCCATCGATTTTGTAACTACTCCATCGAAACCAATTCCTACTCCATTGATAAAATATTTTCCATTACAAATTCCAATATCCACTTTCTTCGATTTGCCGTTCAATGCCATCTCAAAATATTCTTCGATGGATTTATCACCATAAAGTTTCCAGGCAAAATCATTTCCAGTTCCTCCTTTAAAAAGGGCAATAGGAATATCAATATTCGGATATTGATTGATAAAATAATTCAAAGTACCATCACCCCCGATCAACCAGATATCTCTAAATCCCTGAAAATTATCTGGCCAGGTTTCAGTAAATGAAACAGATTCAATTGACAAATCGGATAATTTCTGCCTGAGTAATTTTAGAACTGCAGAGGACCTTCCTTTACCAGCCGCAATATTGCAGACAATCGCAATCTTTTTCCCGTGAATGAATTTGTTTTCCAAGTCAGCTCTTTAACGGTTAGGAAATTGCTCCTGAGAATTTCTCAAATATAGGATGAAGAAAATAAAATGATGTTTCTTTCACCCCGACAATTATTCATTGTTTAATCTTTATCTTTAGTGAATAAATTTTATTATATGCGTCGCAGAGAATTTATCAAAAATACTTCAATGGCAGCGGCCGGACTGACTATTATCAATTCTCCAATTTTCGGGAAAAATGCGCCATCGAACAAAGTAACCGTGGCTGTTATGGGTGTCAACAGCAGGGGTGCCTACCTGGCGAAATGCTATTCGCAATTACCCAATGTGGAAGTGGCGTATATCTGTGATGTGGAAGAAAAAGCAATTCAAAATGGATTGAATGCGCTCAAGGATGCATCCAAAAAGCCGACAGTCATCAAGGATATTCGCAAGTTACTCGAACAAAAAGATTTCGATGCGCTAATCATTGCCGCACCGGATCACTGGCATACTCCTGCAGCCATTCTTGGTGTACAGCATAACAAGCATGTATATGTTGAGAAACCATGTGGACAGAATCCTTACGAAGGTGAATTGTTGGTTCAGGCTTTGCAAAAATACGGGAAGCATATCCAGATGGGAAACCAGCGACGTTCGATGCCAACCATTATCGATGCTGTAAAACAGGTAAGAGAAGGAATTATTGGCAATCCTTATTATGCGAGAGCCTGGTATACCAATGATCGGAAATCGATCGGTTATGGAAAGAAAATAGCTCCTCCCCCAACACTTGATTTCGAATTATGGCAGGGGCCCGCACCAAGAAAAGATTATCAGGACAATCTTGTTCATTATAACTGGCATTGGTTCTGGCATTGGGGAACAGGAGAAGCATGTAATAATGGCACACATGAGATCGACAGTTGCAGATGGTTCCTGGGAGTAGATTTTCCATCAAAAGTAACCTCATCCGGAGGCCGGTTTGCGTTTAAAGATGACTGGCAGACTCCAGACACGCAGGTAGCTTCTTTTGAATTTGCTGAAGGAAAAGCAATCAGTTGGGAAGGCAGAAGCTGCAATAATTTCCCCAGTGAAGGTGCAGGTCGCGGTTTTATTATTTATGGAGATAAAGGGACGCTTGTAAACCTTGGAGGCGCTGATTATAAAATAGTAGATGAAAAAAACAAGGTGATCAAAGAAGTGAAATCGGAGGTCACTGCCGATCCAACCAATCCTGTCAGCGCCAATGGAAATCTTGATTTTTACCATTTCCAAAATTTCGTCAGCACTATTCGAGGCGAAGCTTCACTAACTTCTCCCGTGTCTGAAGGACATAAGAGTGTTTTGCTCTGTCATCTGGCAAATATTGCACAACGCACAGGGAATACATTGCATTGCGATCCATCCAATGGGCATGTCCTCAATGATAATGTTGCGATGCAATTGTGGAAAAGAGAATATGAAAAAGGGTGGGAACCAAGACTGGGCTAACGTGCGGATGGCGGATGTGCAATGTGCGAATAATAAGAAGTATTTGAATATAAAAATCATAATTCGCACATTTGCAAATTTGCAATTCTCACATTAGGCTCACTTTAGTTGCTTTATTTTAATACTTCTGAAGCTCACTTCATTGCCATGGTCCTGTAATAAAATATGTCCTTTGGGAGCTTCTCCGAAATGATTCCAGACTTTGAATTTGCTAATTGCAACAAGGCTCCTGAAAGCTTCACTTCCTCTTTCATATTCCAAAACTTTCACTCCATTGAGATAATGCTCTACATGATTATTCGGGTATACGATTATGCGACCTGTGTTCCATTGCCCGATCGGATGAATAAAGCGGGTTTGTTTTTTAGCTGCTATTAAATCATACAAAGAAGACATAGTACGATTTCCATTGATCCCCAATTTTGCATCCGGGTGTAAAGAATCATCTAATAATTGATATTCCAGTCCAATCGCAGAGCCGGTATTGTTTTCAGTAAGCGTTACAAAATATTTAACTCCGCTATTAGCCCCGGGAGTAAGTTTAAATTGAAATGAAAGATCAAAAGCACTGTATTCATCAGTTGTAACAATATCACCCCCATTCGCTGATTCCTTTCCTTCCGAAGAAAGGACAGTGATTGTGCCATCTTTAATCTGCCATCCTCCAGGTGGAAACGTTTTCTTATAGGCACCCCTCCATCCGTTAGATGTTTTTCCGTCGAACAATAATCGCCAGCCGTTTTTCTTTTCATATGAGGTTAATGAATTAGCGATACTGCTGAAGACATACATGTCAGATGGAAGAGAAGCAGGTTGAAGACCGGATGTCTTAATCAGTATATTCTTAAAATACACTTTTTTACCTGCCAGTTCTGGACGATCTACTGCGTGCACCTGCAATCCGATAAATCCCTTGCTGTCCATTGTATCCACAAGGTAGGCAATTGCCATTCCATTGATCCAGGTTTTCATCTCATGACCAATGCATTCAATTCTTATATGATTATATACTCCTGTTTTAAAAGCATTTTGGGTACTTGCATGCAATGAACCCGGATACAGCCAATCTCTTCTACCTTCATCGTAAATTCCACCTGACCATCTCCGTGAGGAAGGATCTATTTCAAACTGGCAGCCATAAACCAACCCCCTTCCCCCGCGGCCGGAAGGATTATAATGACTTCTTACCTGTATTCCTGAGTTACTGCTGGTATCATCTATCTTCACATCCATCTCCAATATGAAATTTGCGTATTCCTTTTCAGTTACGAGAAAAGTATTGCCGGAATTGGCTACAGTTTGCCCCACAATAGCTCCATTTTCAGCAGTATATTCCGCGGCTCCTCCCAAGCGCTTCCAACCGTTGAGGGTCTTTCCATCAAATAAACTCGTCCACCCGTTTTGAGCTTTCGAAATAGTCAGGCAAAAAAGAAAAAAAACGAATGCAATTTGTTTTCGGTGATTCATATAAAAAAAATAGTTTATGATATTCCTGCAATATCTGCTACAAGCTTTCAACATGATAAAATTAGGGATAAGTTTTTCAGTATTTAATAAAAATGATCTGCCAATTTATTTTTTAGTTCCTACATTTATTTTTTATATCTAAAGCTTCCATATGCTTTGGGAGCCTTTTCTTTGATTGATATTTAACCAATTTAAGCCTAAGCAGGCACTAAGATTGTATATGAAAAAGATACACCTATTATTTTTTATTAGTTTTTGGGTTATGGAAAGTATTGCACAAAAGTCCATTCCTCTTTACAACGGGCCGATTCCGAATTCCAAACCGGTCAAAAACGAAGAGAAATCAGAAATCGATCCGAAAAGTCATATTCTTATTATCAGCAAGGTTACCCAGCCAACGCTCACTATATTTTTGCCACCCAAAGAAAAAGCCAATGGGACTGCAGTAGTGATTTGTCCAGGCGGTGGTTATTCAATTGTTGCGGCTGGGCATGAGGGTTATGATGTAGCCAAGAAATTGAATGAGTGGGGTGTAGCAGCTTTTGTACTCAAATATCGGATTCCTGATGATCATAGTATGAGCAATAAAGAGATTGGCCCTTTGCAGGATGCGCAGAGAGCTCTACAATTAGTAAGGGAAAAAGCAAAAGAGTGGAATATTGATAGCCATCGTGTGGGGATTATGGGATTTTCTGCCGGTGGTCATCTTGCTTCTACAGCCGGCACACATTTCACTCATGTGGTGATCGACAATAAAAACAAAACAGATCTCCGCCCCGATTTCATGATCCTCGTCTATCCCGTCATCAGTTTTACAGATAGTATCGGTCACCTGGGTTCCAGGAATAATCTGATTGGGAAAAATCCGTCGCAGGAAAAAATCGAAGAATATTCCAATGAACTGCAGGTAACACCAAATACACCTCCCTCCTTTTTAGTGCATGCAAAAGACGATGATGGAGTGAAGGTTCAAAACAGTATTTATTTTTATGAAGCTTTGAAAAAAAATAATGTGCCTGCAGAAATATATTTATATGAAAAAGGCGGCCATGGATTTGGAATGAATAATTCGACCAGCGATGTAAAATGGATGGATCTGGTAAAACAATGGATGATTAAAAATGGGTGGTAATGGTGTATAAAAAACTAGGAGGCGAAGATATTCTCCTTATCCTCTTCAATCAACAAATAATATTTTCTTCCTACAGTCAGGTAGTAAAGCATATATAAAAGAGAAGGCAAAAGCAAAAAGAATTGCAATATAAACATCCATAATGGCCTCTCTTCATGATCTTTCCTATAAAGGAGATTGATAATGACGCCCGCGAACAACAAAACTACCATCGGCCAATAATATTTCATACCACTTTTTACCGAAAGATATTCGATTGATCCTTCTTCTATATTTATGATAAAAACAGGACTGCTGTACCATGCCATCCTGCATTGAATATGATGAGTACCTGGGCTCACCAAAAATTCTTCTGTCGCTCCATTTTTTATGGTGCCGATTTCTACATTATCCATAAATATTTTATATCCGCGAAGACGGTTAAGCCACTCTGAAGGTCTGCTGATTATAATCTTCGTTTTATTTTGCATGAGTAGATATAGAAATCCTGTAATGGTTTGTTTTACTATATTATTCCAACCCGAATAAACCTTTGTTCAACAATTGGAGAGTTTGTATTTTATAAGCTGAAGGTATTAATAAAGACACATTATGTTTACTTCCTCCATAACTGACCATGCGAACAGGAACAGGAATCAATGCATCGAATAATTTGCTTAAGACATTTTCTTTTTTTACAATTTCCATTCCTACAATGGAAACGATGCTATGGTTTTCTTCTACTTCAACTGTTCCGAAAGGTTCTAGTTCTTTCAAAATATTTTTGAGATTTACAGGATTGTCAATGGTAACAGAGACAGCCACTTCAGATGTTGTAATCATATCAATGGATGTCTTGTATTTCTCAAATACTTCGAAAATTTTTCTTAAAAACCCATAAGCTAATAACATGCGGCTGCTCTTGATATTTATTGCAATAATTCCATCTTTAGCCGCAATAGCTTTAATGCCTGAGCGGATTGCATTTTCTTCAATGATTGTCCCTGGAGCATCCGGTTGCATCGTATTCAATAACTTCACAGGAACATTTTGCTGTTGAGCAGGCCAGATACAGGTTGGATGTAAAATCTTTGCTCCGAAATAGGCCAATTCCGCAGCTTCATCAAAGCTCAATTGTTCTACGGGAATAGTTTTTTTAACTATTCTGGGATCATTGTTGTGCATCCCGTCAATATCAGTCCATATCTCGCAAACACTTGCATTGATAGCAGCTGCAATTAATGAAGCTGTGTAATCGCTTCCTCCTCTTTTCAGGTTATCCACTTCTCCCTTTGCATTCCTGCAGATATATCCCTGTGTGATGAACAAAGAGCTGTCCTTATATTTTTGTAACAACTGATTTAGTTTTAATCGGATCGCATTCAGCTGAGGTTCATCGTGAATATCGATGCTCATGAATTCCAGAGCGGGTAATAAAATGTGTGGGATACCTTTTTCTTCCAGGTAAACACTGAATAACTTGGTAGATAATAATTCACCCTGAGCAAGAATATCCTTGTTCAATGCTTCACTAAAAGAAATTTTTAGAATGATATTCAAAAATTCAAAATGTTCTGTGATAATCGATTTTGCTTTTTTTTGCGATTGGGGTGTTTTGACGAGTTGCTCTATAAATGATTCATAATGGCTTTCCAGCTTGTCGATCTGCTGCTTGGCTTTTTCTCTTTCTCCGATTGCGATTGATTGACCAATTTCTACCAAAGCATTGGTGGTTCCGCTCAGAGCACTTAACACGACAATTTTCTTTTCCGCATCTTTTGTAATCAACTGACTCACCTGGTGCATACGTTCCGGTTTACCCACAGACGTACCGCCGAATTTCATTACTTTCATTATACCTTATTTTTTGGGATTGCAAAGATACACGCAGAAATCTTATTGACGAACTAAAGAGGATAGAAATGAAAAGAGGCATTTCTTAAATGCCTCTTTTGCTAATCAGCCAGATGATGATGTATAAACTTAGATATTCTATCTATTTTTTTATCAGTTTTTGATTATACAGTGAATTATCAAAAATTACCTGTACAATATAAATCCCTTTTGGGAGGCTGCCCAACTGGTCAATCATTAGACTATTATTTCCTGTATTTACTGTAAACGATTTGTACATAAGCATTTTACCCGCATCGTCTATCAGTTTCATCATAGCAACAGATTGTTTATCCGAATACAAATTCAACACGGCAAAATCTGAAGCAGGATTTGGGTATACTGAAATCTTTGTCAGTGGTTCGCCCATACGAACAGAAACGGTTTTACTATAAGTAAATTTTCCATCGATATCAACTATTTTCAGACGATAGTATACTACTGATGAATTCACCGAACCGGTATAATCATCAAAATTATAATTATGGATTTCCTCAGCAGACTGGCTTGCACTAACCTGACCAACTGATACAAAATTTGAAGCGTCAGTACTTCTTTCCACTACATAGTAGCTTGAATTTATTTCTTGCGAAGTTGACCATGATACTTCAACATTGTTAACAGCTGTTGAAGAAGCGCTGAAATTTAAAATTGTTACAGGTAATACCGAACTCTGGCATATGTTCATATTAGGAGGCAATTGATTCACAGGGAATGATTGCACAAGAACACCTGTTTGTGAAGTGCTGTCCGCTCCATAATGGCTGATTGTATTTACAACACCGGGAGGAATCGGTCCTGTAGAAGTTCCTGGATTGCCGCCGGATACTGATGTAGCTACATTTAATGTTCCATTAGAATAAACCACACCTCCTCCACCATAACCACCAGGTCCATGTTCGGTAGCACCCCCCACACTGGCAGGATTATTTGAACCACCGTCACCTCCCTTGGCGATTGCAGTAATACCAGAGTGGCCGCTATTGGCATAAATCAAAATGCTTCCCCCTGCGCCACCACCACCACTTCCATCAATAGTAACGGTACTATTTGCAGAAGCACCTGATACATCAATTGTACCTGTACCTATAATTTGAAGTGCATCTACAATAACAAGACCACCACCTGCAGCACCACTACTTGCAAATCCGCCTCCAGGAGTTCCTGTTGCATTATTACTTGTTCCTGCACCGCCACCACCTCCCATAACCAGCCTTGACGGGCTGGCATATGTCGGGGCATTTAAACCCGCAGTTGTAGAAAAAGCTGCACCACCTTTTCCTCCGGTTGCTCCAAAGGAATACCATCCATTTCCCCCCCAACCTCCATAACTTCCATTACCACCACCACCACCACCGGCATTCTGGTCGTTAGAAGCAGGGTCACTATCGGTTGCTCCACCACCGGCATTACCCGGTGCACCACGTGCATAACTTCCACTCGGATATCCTTCTACCACATTGTCCAATAAAACACCGTTATTATTAATGTATCTGGGAGTTCCTGATATACCTTCACCTTTACTGGCATTGGCATTATTTGTAGATAGTGTATAATAATCATTTTTACTACCACTTCCTCCGTTTAAAGCACGTCCACCACCGCCGCGAAACCCAGCACCAAGTGCATTAATATTTTGATTATTGAAATCAAGCTGATTGACTGCGCTGATTACTGTAACACCACCCGTAGATCCATTCCACAAAGGGGTTGTAATTGTACTCGTCAATTGAATATTATAGTAAGAAGGAACGCGAATCACCTGGTAAGTATACTGTCCATAAGTTCCAAAAGCTGAGTACATGTATTTATTAACAGTTCCGGAAGTGATATTTAAAGTTCCACCAGCTAAAGGAACTGCATTTGTTGCAATTACAAATTCCATCATACCGGCAAGAAAATTTGTTGATGTAGTAAAACCTCTTCCCTGCCCGCTTACACTTCCCCCATAAAGCGAACTGGTTGAAGACCCCGGTATATTCAATTGCGTACCCTGCATTTGAATAAGTAAAAGAATGTCTCCTGCTGCAATAGGCGTGGTACCGAAATTGGTTCCGGAACCCGCAGCACCTAATGTAATTGAAGTTGATCCTACGCTTACGATCGCCTGCGTTCCAGGATAATATGTGTTTTCATTTCCTGACTGGCTATGAGTTCCAGAGGTAGCACAATTCTGAGAATAACTTATGATACTGATAGAAGACAAAAGGAGTGCAAAAAACAATATTTTGCAGATTACTGAAAATGACCTTTTTCCAAAAAAATTCATTGCCATGGCTGAGCCGGGCAACAAATTTTTCCGCGTCGTAATACCAGAGCCACTTACAGGGTAAGGGATAGTATTGATCTGGGTACGTTTCATACGGTCGGTTTTTACACTCGAATAAAATCAATCGTTGTACCAAGTACAATCTGATTGATTATTAGTAATTTACAAGGGTGATTTCTAACCGGTCATTCCCATTTCGAGAGAAAATTTCCAAAATTGATTTTCTGCCGGGAAGGTATATGAACATTTTCAATAGCTAAACAATATCAGACTCATTTACAGGCCTTTGAGTGGCCAGTGGTTCATATAAACAAATAACACTACCGGGAATTAATAATTCCCGGCTAAGTGTAATAACTTATTGTGATTAAAAATATTGTCCCAAAAATGAAATTATTTGCAAATCAGCTTATTATGTATATAACTCTTTCAAAAACTCAGGTCAAATTTCTCAGCTAAATATTTTAAATCATCCGCGACTGCATGCAAAAGCGGAATTCCGCCTCTTAAACGATTAGCCTGGATTTCGCGCTCAGGATCGCCTGGAATCAGAACCCGTTCCTGACCGCTGATAGTTTTTGAAGATCTGAAACGCCGGATCCATTTGTCCATATTTTTTTTAAAATCATCAGCTGGCCTGAAAGCATCTATCCGCATTGCACCAAAAAAATGGCCAATTCCCTTCCCCGGCATATTTTCAGGCATTGCCACATAAGCAGGAAATGGAGGAACCCAGGGTCCATAATTCGCACCGCTTAAAACCGCTGAAAAAATATCAACCACTGCTCCCAAAGCATATCCTTTATGACTACCGTGTTCGCGATCGCTTCCGAGAGGTAGCAAGGCCCCACCTGCCTTGAGCTCGTGTGGATTTGTAGAAATATTCCCTTCCTTATCCTGTACCCAACCTTCAGGAGCAAGCTGATTTTTTCTTTGAAGAATTTCCAATTTCCCGTTCGCCGCAGTTGTCGTTGCCAGATCAGCTACAAAGGATGGTTCATCTCCGGCAGGAACTGCAACGCAAATCGGATTGGTGCCTAACAATCTTTCTACTGAAAAAGTCGGTGCAACTAATGCACTTGCATTTGTCATCGCGATACCAATCATGTCTTTTTCTATTGCTTTCATTGCATGATATGCAGCGATACCAAAATGATTTGAATTCTGTACACCCACCCATCCAGTCCCTACTTTACCTGCTTTTTCAATTGCAACCTGCATTGCATATGGAGCAACAACCAACCCCAGTCCACTATCACCATCCACTACGGCTGTGGACGCCGTTTCATGTATGATTCGAATATCAGGATTTGTATTCGCCCTTTTTGCTTCCCATAAGCGTATATACCCCGTTAGTCTGGCCACTCCGTGTGAATCAATTCCTCTGAGATCAGCACTCAACAAGGCCTTCGCCGCAGTTGACGCATCTTTTTCAGAACACCCGATCTTTTGAAAAACTTTTTGTGCAAATATTAATAACCGTTCGTATGCAAATATTTCTTCCATTGTATTAATTAGGTTGCAAATATCGGGAATAGACTGTAAAGCATTGGGCCGTTTGTTTCTTTCCCATGTACAGCTATCGCCCGTTAACTTCCGTAAATTCGTAAGCAATGAATCTTTTAAGTTTTACAGATAAGGGCATTTATTGTACACAAGGAGATTTTTATATTGATCCCTGGAGCGGCGTTAAAAAAGCAATCATAACACATGCACATAGCGACCATGCCAGATGGGGAAGTGAATATTATTTATGCCATCATTATACGCTTCCTCTGCTAAAATTGCGCCTGGGAGATAACAATTATCAATCGGTTTCGTGGGGTGAAAATATTTTTATAAACGGAGTTAAAGTTTCATTGCATCCTGCCGGTCATATTATCGGTTCTTCACAGGTAAGGGTAGAATATAATGGTGAAGTATGGGTAGTGAGCGGTGATTATAAAACAGAAGATGATGGACTGAGCGGTTCATTTGAAGTACTCAAATGTAATGTCTTCATTACTGAATCGACTTTTGGCCTGCCTATTTACAATTGGAAATCACAACAGGAAATTTTTTATGATATCCAAAACTGGATTATAAAAAATAAAAAAGCAGGAAAAAATTCCATGTTGATTGCATATAGCCTGGGAAAAGCTCAAAGGTTATTACCCTGTATTCATGCAATTACTTCTGAAATATATGTCCATGGTGCTATTTGGAATACACATGAAGCTCTTATAAAAGCCGGCATTCAATTGCCGTCAGTAAAGAGAATCATGATTGATATGCCGAAGGATTCATTAAAAGAAACAGTAATTATTGCGCCACCAGGATCCGATAACTCGCCCTGGATAAAACGTTTTTCATCTTATTCGGTGGGCATTTGCAGCGGATGGATGCAGGTTCGGGGAAACATAAGAAGAAGAAATGCAGATGCAGGATTTGCACTTAGTGATCATGCCGATTGGAAAGGATTGTTAGAAGTTGTCAGCCAGACAAATGCTGAAAAAATATTTGTGACACATGGATTCCAGTCTTCGTTCAGCCGCTATCTGAATGAAAAAGGTATAGACGCTGCAGAAGTAAAAACAGAATTCGGAGACGAGGAAGAAACACAAACAGAAACCCAATCAATCTCCGATATAGAATAAACATTTTTTAGCTAATCAAATTTATAACACAGGAGATCCAAAAGATTCCAATATGAAACTTTTTGCAGAGCTTGTTTTTGCATTGGGAAATTCGACAAAAACGAATGATAAACTGGATGCGCTCAGCGAATATTTTGCTACGGCCGATGATAAAGATAAGGTTTGGGTGATTGCTATTTTCAGCGGACGCAGGCCGAAAAGAGCAGTGAATGTTTCCCGCTTACAGGAATGGTGCATTGAATTATCGGGACTGCCTGGCTGGCTTTTTGAAGAAAGTTATCATACTGTGGGTGATCTGGCAGAAACGATTGCCTTATTACTTCCGGAAAATAAAATTTCCGCAGAATCCTTTCCCTTACATTATTTTCTTGAACAATTAATTCGAATTGAAAAAGAGGATGAATCGGTTCGTAAAAAATTTATCCTCGATGCATGGACGCATATGAATCAGAACGAAAGATTTGTTTTCAATAAATTATTAACCGGTGGATTTCGTATCGGTGTCTCCCAAATAACAATGGTTAATGCACTCGCTAAAACAGTCAATCTGGATTCGTCGGTTATTGCTCATCGTATTAGCGGCAACTGGGACCCTTTGACTGTTTCATTCCAGGACTTGCTGAGTGAACAGGGCGCCAGCATTGATCATTCCAAACCATATCCCTTCTATCTGGCATATGCCTTGGAAGATGAGTTAACTGAATTAGGCGAACCACGGGAATGGATAGCCGAATGGAAATGGGATGGCATTCGGGGTCAGTTAATTAAACGAAATGGAAATTTGTTTACCTGGAGTCGTGGAGAAGAATTGATGTCAGATAAATTTCCGGAATATTTTATTTTAACAAATGTACTTAATGACGGTACTGTAATTGACGGAGAAATTATTTGTCTATCCTCAACATTTTCAGACAATATCGACTTTGTCCCTCTCCCCTTCTCAGTTCTGCAAACCAGGATCGGAAGAAAGAATATCACCAAACAACAACTGACGGAAGCACCCGTTGGCTTTATAGCTTATGACCTGCTGGAACTGAATGGAGAAGATTACAGGGAGAACCCCTTGCATGAAAGAAGAAAAAAACTGGAGATAATTGTCCGTGAAATCAATCAATCCCTTTTGCGAATATCTCCGGTAATCGAATTTAATTCCTGGGATGAATTGACAAAAAACCGATCGAGATCAAGAGAAATAGGCAGTGAAGGTATTATGTTAAAACGAAAGAACTCTACCTACCAGGTCGGAAGAAAAAGGGGTGACTGGTGGAAATGGAAAATTGATCCTTTGGTCATTGATGCCGTTATGATCTATGCGCAAAAAGGTCACGGAAGAAGAAGTAATTTGTATACTGATTATACTTTTGCCGTAAAAGACGGAGAAAAACTCGTCTCTTTTACCAAAGCATATTCCGGGCTCACTGACAAAGAGTTTTCTGAAGTAGATCAATTCGTAAAAAGGAATTCGCTCGAAAAATTCGGACCTGTGAGAACAGTGAAACCAGCGCTGGTTTTTGAAATTGCTTTTGAAGGAATTGCTGCATCCAATCGCCATAAATCAGGTGTTGCGCTAAGATTTCCCCGCATCAACCGGTGGCGAAAAGATAAAAAACCTGATGAAATCAATACGATCGATGATCTGAGGAAGATGCTTGAGTTGTATGGGAAATAGACCACGGACAATGGACCATAAATTTCAAAGTTGATTATTGATTTTATTCTTTGTCGTTTATTATTTTAGAAATGACTTAACATCATTCTGCTATTCTTATCATAATTTTAATGCAGGAAATGCTCCCCCAATGAAAAAACTTTTTGTGATTACCTGTATCGTTGTGGCTTGTTTTAGTTTCACAACTATTATTCACTTTCATAACAGTGAAGACAAACCAGTTTTCATTCCTGCCAGCAAACAACGAGACGGAGATCGAAATCAGGGATATATTTATCTGACTACTGGCGATTATCTTAAAAGCGGTATCCCTATTAATTATTTTAAACTGGGTTTTGGTAAGAGCTCGGTCAATTTTCTGCAGCGCGATGGATTGAATAGGGAAATCCCTTATGAATATACAGCTGTCAGGGCGCCGAATGGAGAAGTTGTTGTAGCCCCCAATTGCCTGCAATGTCATGCCCAGGTATTCGATGGCAAACTCTATATTGGTTTGGGAAATACTACGATTGATTTTACGAACAATCAAAAGCTCGATCCTAAAGTGGCGATATCAGCAGAAAAAGTGCTGAAAAATCTGGACCCCGAAAAATATGAAGCTGCAGAACCTTTTCTCAAAGTTGTAAAATCTATCGGAAGTCAATTGCATACGAATGTAAGAGGAGTGAACGCTGCTGATCGACTGGCAGCATTGCTTGCGAGCCATCGCGACAGAAATACTTTCCGGTGGAATGATTCCGCGATGCTTGAAATTCCTGACGAAGTGATACCTACTGATGTCCCGGCGTGGTGGTTATTGAAAAAAAAGAATGCGATGTTTTATACAGGATTTGGCCGGGGAGATTTCAGCCGCTTCCTGATGGCGTCCAACCTGCTTACCGTAAATGATACTGCAGAATCAAGAGAAGTAGACAGTCATTTCAATGATGTACTCGCATATATTTATTCACTCAAACCTCCTCCTTATCCTTATCCTGTTAATAAAGAACTTGCAAAAAAAGGGGGCATTTTGTATGTGAAGAATTGTTCAAAATGTCATGGCAATTATGGTACTCAGGATGAATATCCCAATTTGCTGATTCCGGAATCTATTATACAAACAGATTCATTATTGTTTACAAGCAATTATCAAAGTGCCCAATTTATAGACTGGTTCAACAACAGCTGGTTTGCGCAGGGTGATCATCCGGCAAGACTTGAACCCTTCAACGGATATATTGCGCCGCCACTGGATGGTATCTGGATTACAGCTCCCTACCTTCATAACGGTTCTGTACCAACGCTGGAAGCCTTACTTGACAGCAAAACGCGGCCAAAATACTGGTCCAGGGATTTCGACAACCCTCAATATGATTATAAAAAGATTGGGTGGAAATATGAAGTGCAGGACTCTCCCGGTGGAACCACAGTATACAATACAGACTTACCTGGTTATGGAAATTATGGCCACAGGTTCGGAGATAAATTGACGGATGCGGAAAGAAAAGCAATCATTGAATACCTGAAAACACTCTAAGAAACTATTATAGATTTCCCCGATAAAAAAATTTTTGCAAATCCACAATACCATAGGATATAAAACCATTGATCAATGGTTTGCTGGCAAGGAGTTGAATCCCTTCAGTTTCCAGGAAGAAACCTGGCAACATATTATTGAAGGTAAATCCGGGCTTGTGAATGCGCCAACCGGATGCGGCAAGACTTTTTCTGTTTTCCTGGGAGTCTTGATTGATTTTATCAATCGTTATCCTGAAAATTATAAATCGAAATCAAAAAATAATCTGCAATTATTATGGATCACTCCATTGCGGGCTTTGGCCAAAGATATCGGACGTGCGATGGAGGAAGTGATCAGCGAACTCGGTATGAGCTGGAAAGTCGGAATACGCAACGGAGATACAGAAATCAAGGAGAGAGAAAGGCAAAAAAGGCAAATGCCGGAAGTATTGATCATCACTCCTGAAAGTCTCCATTTATTGTTGGCACAAAAAGGATATCCTGAGATTTTCCGTTCACTGAAATTAATCGCAGTTGACGAATGGCATGAATTATTGGGAAGCAAGCGCGGAGTGCAGGTGGAACTGGCCATTTCAAGAATTCTGAATATTCAAAACGAGCTGGTCAATTTCAAGCCTTCCATTTGGGGCATATCAGCAACGATCGGGAATCTTAATCAGGCTAAAGAAGTGCTTCTTTCATCTATTCTCTCCGGTAATTCTTTCAATGATCAATATGGAGAAACTGTGAAAGCAAATATTTACAAACCTATTGAAGTCGAAGCAGTGCTTCCTGATGAGATAGAAAAATATCCCTGGGCTGGTCATCTTGGAATTAAACTGATTGATAAGGTTCTCCCTATCATTGACAATAGTAAAACGACTCTCATTTTCATCAACACACGTGGAATGAGCGAGAGATGGTACCAGGGATTGCTCAATATTCGTCCGGATCTTGCAGGTGCCATCGCACTTCATCACGGTTCGATCGACACAGAGTTACGCGTCTGGGTGGAAGAAGCGCTCCATACCGGCAAATTAAAAGCTGTTGTCTGTACTGCCAGTCTCGATTTGGGGGTTGATTTTCGGCCCGTCGAGACCGTTATACAAGTAGGTTCACCCAAAGGTGTTTCCAGATTCCTGCAACGTGCAGGTCGCAGTGGCCACCAGCCTGGCCAGGTTAGCAAAATTTATTTTCTTCCCACCCATTCACTGGAACTGGTAGAAGCCGCCGCATTGAAAACAGCCATGCAATTGAATTTCATTGAAAGCCGCGAACCCATGCTTTTGTGTTTTGATGTATTGATTCAATATCTTTCCACACTTGCAATCAGCGAGGGCTTTTATCCGGATGAAATCTTTCATGAAATCAAATCAACCTATTGTTACCGGGATATTAAAGAAGAGGAGTGGAAGGAAATCATTCATTTTGTCTCCGAAGGCGGATCCGCCTTACAACAATATGATGAATTTAAAAAAGTAGAAAACATGAATGGTCTGTATAAGATCAATAGTCGCCGCATTGCCATGCGTCACCGTTTGCATATCGGAACGATTGTGAGCGATGCAATGATGAAAGTTAAATTTCTGACCGGAGGTTATATCGGGGTGATTGAGGAATATTTCATTTCAAAATTTCAACCTGGTGAAGTTTTTACATTAGCTGGGAGAAATCTTGAGTTTATTATGATCAAAGACATGACCGTGATGGTAAAAAAATCTAATTCAAAAAAATCAATCATCCCCAGTTGGGAAGGAGGTCGAATGCCTTTATCCGCCAACCTCGGCCTGATGCTTAGGAAAAAATTCAATGAAGCGCTCCATCCTCTCACAACAAAACAACAATTCCAAAAAGCCGAAATCGAATTGGAAATCCTGAAACCTCTTTTTCTGTTACAGGAAAATCTTTCACATATTCCTAAAGAAAACGAGTTGCTCATCGAACAAATCGAAACAAAGGATGGATTCCATCTTTTTGTATATCCTTTCGAAGGAAGATTGGTTCATGAAGCCATGGCTGCACTAATTGCTTATCGCATCAGCCGGATTACTCCAATCACTTTTTCTTTCGCAATGAATGATTATGGATTTGAATTGCTGAGTGATCAGCCGATTCCTGTCGATGATACAAACGTGTATGATCTGTTTTCTCTCCAGGATCTTAGCAATGATATTCAGCGAAGCGTCAATAGCGCAGAAATGGCCCGCAGAAAATTCCGGGATATAGCAGTTATTGGCGGACTCGTTTTTCAGGGATATCCGGGAGAATATAAAAAAGCGAGGCATCTTCAATCATCTGCTTCTTTATTATTCAATGTTTTCACCGAGTATGATCCGCATAATCTGTTATTGCGACAAGCTTATAATGAAGTGATGGAACAACAAATGGAAGAAGCAAGGCTTAGAAAAATGCTGGAGCGGATTCAAAAAAGCAGGATTGTTATTACTTTTCCGGAAAAATTAACTCCATTCTCTTTTCCACTAAAAGTCGACAGTATGCGGGAAAATCTTTCATCGGAGCAATTGGAAGACAGAGTAAGAAAAATGCAAATGCAATTGGGAAAATAAGAAATTATTCATCAGGCAACTATTAAAAATATTTTCTTTTCTACCGTTACTTTGCCTTAATTCAAAAAAAAATATCACTCCATGTTCAGAAAAACCTTGCTTGCCCTTTTCGGGATCTTAATTATTATCCAGTTTATCCGTCCCGAAAAAAATAATTCAGTCGCAGCCTCTCCAAATGATATCACACAACATTATGCAGTCCCTGATGATGCACTAAGCATAATAAAACGGTCCTGCTATGATTGCCATAGTAATCATACAGACTATCCCTGGTATTTCAATATCCAGCCAGTCGCATGGTGGATGCAGAATCATGTGAATGATGGAAAAAGAGAAATAAATTTTTCGGAATTCAATTCCTATCCTGCAAAAAAGCAGAGTCATAAACTCCATGAGGTGATTGAGCAAATTAAAAACGATGAAATGCCTATTGACAGCTATTTATGGATTCATAAGAATGCAAAATTAAATGATGAACAGAAAAAGATTGTTACTGGCTGGGCTGATAGTTTACAGCAGATGATCATCAAGAAAAATAATTTGCCTGCTGAAACGGAAGAGCATCGCAAAGAATAAGTATTCTCAGACTGTTATTCTTAGAACATTGAAGGATTTCTCAATCCAAAAGTCGATATATTTGTCTTCCTTTTGGAATTATGCAAAAACCAATTCCATATCGGATTCGTGAACAACAAATCTGGCTGTCTTCAGGAAGATCTGTTTTTTGGGAAGAAGAACGCGCATTGATCTTGTCCGATCTTCATTTTGGTAAGACGGGTCATTTTCGAAAATCAGGAATCGCGGTTCCGCAATCAGTATATAAAGAAGATTTGCAGCGATTGGTTTCAGAAATTCAATATTTTCAACCCCAACAGCTCATCATTGTAGGTGATCTTTTTCACAGCCGGGCCAATAAGGAGTTAGAACTGTTTAAAAAGTGGAGAGGAAATTTTCCGGATCTCATCATTCATCTTGTCAAAGGAAATCATGATATCCTGGAAGAGGAATGGTATCGAAATGCGGATATCAAAATGAGTAGTGATAGTCTACTGCTTAATGATTTTCATTTTACCCACGATATCACTGCGGCTCCCGCATTATTAGATAACACGGACAATTATCATCAGCCAATTCCCAACTATTTTTTTTCCGGTCATATCCATCCGGGAATCAGGATCGATGGAGCGGGAAAACAATCTTTATGTTTCCCTTGTTTCTATTTTGGGAAGAGTTATGCGGTACTGCCTGCGTTTAGCCGTTTTACAGGAGTCGCACTGATTCAACCGGAAAAAAATGAAAATGTTTTCGCCATTGTCGGCGGTAAGATAATGCAGTTACAATAAATCATTCTTTATCTTTCCACCACCACCATTTCAGTTTTTTTGGATCGGGATTTTTTGTTTTTGAGAAATATACAGCACAGCGGAATGTATATAATAAGCAGGGATCCTGTTTGACGCCCGCCAGGTAATTAGATTGATGATATAACAATTCAGGATTCCTTACTTTCAGATCGCTTATCTTCCTTATACCTAATTTATATAGATCGAAAGCAATGGATTTGCCAATGCCGGGAATCACCTGAAGTTCTTTCAAAACAAGTTCTCTGTTCGTATGCATAGATAAAGTTTTTTCAATTCATTTTTTTCTTCAGCACTGTTACCTGCTCCTGAAGATTGCTTACAAGACTTGCCAGCTGATTCACATCCCAGCGCTGCTGAACGTTGGCCCTGCTCATGATCATCTGTGCTTTCCATATTTCTATAATATCTTCAGTACTTACATTATAAGGTTGATAAGAAGTATTATCACTAATGAGTGTGAGTTTATTTTTTAATTTATTATTCTTCATCACACGTTTATAAACAATCCCTTCATTGCGTGAAACAACAATATAGGTTTGATTGCTTTTTACTTCATCCATATCTTCCACTTTTTCTCCAACAATCAGGGATCCGCTTGGGGTGGGCAGCATTGAATCGCCTATGATCTCGAAAGCACGATAATTGCCCGGAGCAAGCATCGGTAAAGTGAATGTGTTTAATTCATCCAGGAATTCAGGGTCTGCATAACCTGCCAGATAACCCGCTGCAGCTTTTACAGGAACCAGCTGAATATCGTTGGCTGCTGATGCGAGTTTCTGTGCACGTCGCCGCGCAAGGTAGTTGCTTCCCTTTGTATCATTCAGGCTTTTGCGCAATAACTCATCCAGCGTCAATTTAAAAATATCACCTGCAGCTTCCAGCACTTCTATGCGTGGATCAGCACGTTCTTCTTCATAAGCTCCAAGCAACGATCGTTTGATTTTTAATTTAGCGGCAAATTCCTCTTGTGTCCATCCCCGAAGTTTGCGGAGGTATTTCAGGTTTTTTCCGGCTGTTGACATGGCTAATTTATTTAGTGCAAAATACTAATTTTTTTAACAAAACAAAAAACTTTTCGAAATTGGCCAAACTGGGGAAAAATCGATAAAATTGTATAGCCTCTTTTAATATCCCTCTCGAAATCCGAAAAGTATTTTAATTCGTATTTGATAACCTTAAAAACACTTCCCCATGTCACAAAAAGACGTTCTGATTTATTTTTTCTATTCCCGGGAATCTTCTCAGGAAAAAACTTCTAATACAAATCAATTCTAAAAATTCTTGTTATGACACAGATTGCTTCAGTCCCGGAACAGCCAAAAACCATACAACAACCCGATCCTTCCAGGATCATGCAGATTGGAATGGGTTTTTGGGCATCGAAAGCTCTATTGGCCGCTGTAAAATTTAAAATATTCACTCTATTATCCGGCACTTCTATGAGTGGCGTACAGATAAAAGAAAAATTGCAATTGCAAACAACAGACCGTCATGTTTATGACTGGCTTGATTCATTGGTGTCATTGGGTTTTTTACAAAGAGATGGAGTTGGAACGAATGGACTTTATTGTAACGCTATAGAAACAGATCTTTTTCTCGACAAGAACAAACCAAGTTATATCGGCGGCATTCTTGAAATGTCGAATAGCCGATTGTATCCATTCTGGGCCAATCTGGAAGAAGGATTGCTTACAGGTCTCAGGCAAAATGAAAGCAAGAGCGGATCCAATATGGATTTTTTTGAAGAGCTCTATAAGTCCGAAGAGAAATTGCGTGAATTCGTTGACGCCATGTCCGGAATTCAGATGGGAAATTTTATTGCGCTGGCGCATCAATTCAATTTCAGCAATTATGAAACACATACAGATATTGGTGGCGCAGATGGTTTTCTTTCCATTCAGATTGCATTGAATCATCCTGCTATTCATTGCACTACTTTCGATTTACCACCTGTCGAACCATTGGCAAAAGCAAAAATCCGGCAATTCAACCTGGAGAAAAGAATTCAGGTCGTGAGTGGAAATTTTTTGAATGCTCCTTTCCCGGCAGCAGAAGTGATTACCATGGGAAATATATTACACGGTATGGATGAAAAAACCAAAACAGAGATTGTAAAAAAAGCCTATAATGTATTGCCGCAGGGTGGTGTATTTATCGCGATTGAAAATATCATTGACAATGACCGCAGACAAAATACTTTTGGGATGCTGATGAGCCTGAATATGCTGATTGAAAACGGAGATGCCTTTGATTACACATTCAATGATTTTGAAGGATGGGCAAAACTGGCAGGTTTCAAAGACACTGAGCTTTTACACCTTGCGGGTCCGACAAGCGCAGCGATCGCTTATAAATAAATAACAATGACGGCAGCTGTTTATCATTTTATAACGCGATGGAAGGTTCGATCGACTGTCGAAGAAGTTTATGATATTCTTGCTGACGCAGAAGGTCTCGAACGCTGGTGGCCAAGTGTCTATCTCGACGTAAAAGTAATAAACCCCGGAGATGCATTGGGTGTTGGGAAAGTAGTAGAATTATATACCAAGGGGTGGCTACCCTACACTCTTCGATGGTCATTTGTCGTGAAAGAAGTCAACAAACCTTATGGGTTTACGATTGTTCCTTCGGGAGATTTTTCGGGAAGGGGTATCTGGCTTTTTGAACAAGACAAAAACGATCCCGAACGGTGTGATATTATTTATGACTGGAAAATATCAGCTGAAAAACCTTTATTGAAAAAACTCACGTTTTTTGTGAGACCTGTTTTTTCCGCCAATCATCTCTGGGCAATGAAGAAAGGTGAAGAGAGCCTGAAACTTGAATTATTGCGGAGAGAAGCAGCTACTGAATTTGAAGCACAACGTATTCCTGCCCCACCCGGTCCTACATTCCCCCATAATTTTACCAAAAATAAAATTCTTTAAACCTGATATCCTGGAAAACAATCATGAAAAAATTTCGTATGATAATGATCTATGTTCTCATAATAATTTTTTTACTCGCTTTATGGATTGTTATCGATCTTCTATATCCGTACAAAACAGATATCAAAAAATTCGGGCATTCAGACGTAGGGAGGCTGGATGGCGCTATGTGGAGATCTTATTATGAGAAAAAAAAACTTAAACTTTTTTTCCAGTCGTCTAAATTGATGAGGAAACAGTTTGATGTTCCTTTCTGGCGTTCACAGCTCATGGCTTATCATGCAGCAAAAGCCGCTTTCATTCTTAAAGACGGACAGAACAGGGTCGACTACGACAAAGCCCTTCCTGATCTGGTCAAATATTATTCAGAAATCAGAAATATCAGTAAAGAATCTTTTGATGTCGATAGTGCTGCCCAACTGGAACTCGA
>DATJXY010000104.1:0-53294 GCA_035499855.1 Puia sp.
TCTATCTTCAGCGTTCACTTTGAGATGATGGATGCTCACATTCAATTCGTAGCCGATCAGCAATATCATGGAATCGAAATATACCAGGAGCATGAGGATTAAAATACTTCCGATCGATCCATACACTTTATTATAAGTTCCAAAGCGATTGACCCAATAAGAAAACACAAAAGTGGTTATAATAAATAAAAAAGTAGCCAGCAGAGTGCCGGGAGATGAAAGTTTCCATCTTTTGTTTACAGAAGGAGCGTATTTATAAATAAAAGCGATGCAAAAATAGAATAATGGAATAATGACAACCCATCTAAGTGTGGCAAAAAGCCATTTATATGAACGAATGCGTATATGCATCCACTTTAGCAGGTTTCTTAATAGCTGGTCTTGTGTAACTAAAATCATTACAGAACCAACCACCAATAAAAATAACAGGAGAGTTAATTTAATAGCCATCCATCTGGCTTGCAACAGGTTTCTCCTATTGTTGTAGATGAGTGATTTGTTGAATGAACGCATCATTCCCATCATTGCATTAGACGCATAAAAAAGTGCCAGTAGAAATCCAAAGGATAATAATCCTGTTCTTGGTTTTTGAAGGAAATCATTCAGGAAATTCGATACCAGCTGATAGGTGTTTTGATTGGGAGTAATATCTTTTGTCAATTGCAATAATTGCTTTGTTATTTTTTTTGAAACCGGCAAATAGGGAATCAGGGTGCATATAAAAATCGTTGCCGCCGGAATGGCCGTCAGAAAACTGAATGCGATGGACCTTGCACGGTCATTCAGTCCGATCTTTCTTACCTGGTTGTTAAAAAAAACTGCTACATCATATAAAGGAACGCCCTGAAACCCGGGAAGAAATATTTTTTTGCTCTTCGCGGAAACATATTTGAAAGGCCGAGATTTTGATATGATTTGCTGGACATTGATCATTTTATCTGAAGGCAATTATTTTTGAGCTTTTCCTTTTTCATCATGTGCAATTTTCATTTGTTCATCCAATGCTTTCTGGTATGCTTTAGCATATTGAAGATGTTGCGGAAAGTTTTCGGAGAAATTGGAATATCCGGAAAAATCAGGTTTTGCAACGAAATACAAATAGTTTGTTTTGGGAGATGTCAAGACTGCATCCAGGGTTTCTTCCGAAGGAGTACAAATGGGACCTGGAGGCAGTCCTGCATATTTATAAGTGTTGTATGGGGATTCCGTCAGCAAATATTTATCATAGACACGTTTTAACTCAAAATTTCGCAATGCAAATTTTACGGTCGGGTCTGCAGCCAGTTTCATCCCACTCGACAATCGATTCAGATATACGCTTGTAATCTTTCCTTTGTCTTCATTCCTGTTTGTTTCTTCTTCAACAATGGAAGCGAGGATATAAGCGGTGGCCGGATTTAAACCATGATCGCTGGCTTCCTGCATTCTGGCAGCAGTCCAGAAATTTTTATGTTCTGCAAATAATTTTTTAAAAATTCTTGATGGGGTTGTATTCCAGAAATAACTGTAAGTATTTGGAAAAACAATTGTCATGACGGTATTGGAGTCAACATGATATTCTTTAAGTGAATCGTTATTATCCATGAATTTTATAAAAGCCGTTGAATCGCATTCGAATCTTTTACCAACCATGGAAGCAAGATCTTCTTTTGTCCGCAGTTTTGTTATGACCAGATTCACGGGAGTTTGCCTGCCATTGCGCAATAGGCGCAATATATGAATCAGGCTCATGTCATTTTTGATTTCATATTTACCTGCTTTCATATTAGCAGGATAATCCATTTTGCGGGCTACCTGTTTAAACAGGGAAGGGCTTTTCAAAACAGTATCTTTTTCGATGATTTGCATCAGTTCATCAAAGTTCATCCCGGTCTTTATATAGAGATAATATTTATCGCCGCTAAATGCAGTAGCCGGCCCAAATAATTCCCAGCAAAAAAAAGCTGCAACAAGTAAAACCAGGGCGATAAGGGTGATAACAATCTTTTTCTTCATAAGGATATCATTCTTACCCAAGATAAACGAAAAACCCCGCCATTTTTTTATGGAGGGGTTATAAAAAATTTGGAACTATTTATTTTACTGGTTGGGATGAGGGCGTTGAGCTATTGCCTGCAGGTAGATTTCCGTTTGTTGCCGGCAGAGAATTCGTTGTTGTAGGACGTACATCTCTTACCTGTGTCCTGGTTGCTTTTGGAATAAATACGGTAGAAAAAATGCAAAGCATTACAACCACAACGGCCAGTATCCATGTACCTTTTTCCAGCACATCGGTGGTTTGCTTAACCCCCATAAACTGGTTGCTGAATCCGGCCACATTGCCTGCAAGACCTCCGCCTTTTGGGTTTTGAACGAGAATAATTAACCCGAGGAAAACACATGCCACGATAATCAGTATTACAAAGAAGATCATATTAAATTATTCTTTTTTAATTCTTCAATTTTCGCCGCAAAGTAAGCGATTTTAGTGGGATTGAGCAAACTTAATTTAAGGTATAAATTAATGGCATCTTCTATTTTGTCCTGTTTGGCAAGCACTTCGGCCATTGTTTCAGTGATTACATCTTTCCCTTCCAGGGAACTGGCCGCAATGACCTCAATCTGTGCATTGGTGACTTCATCCGCTTCGAGCTGTAGTGGATACTGGGGCAGTCTCTTCATAACTTTTAACCAGTCAGTGAAGCTCTTCAATTGTTTTCCGAATTTATCTGTCGGGTTTTCTTCCTGCGCTAAATAAATCCCCTGTGATGCGAAATAGTCAACGGTATGATAAGGTTCAAATACCAGGTCATTGACGATTGTATCTTCCTGCTCCATTGGAATCGGTTTTTCTTTCTGTTCCTCAGATAAGCTTTGTTCTTCAACTGCTGGTTGATCATGGGCGTGCATCAATGGCATATCATTCTGAATCTGTTCTGGAGCGATGGGAGCCGCCGGTTCATATGATTTCCAAATCATTTCATCATCATCCGCATTGGTTATATGTGATAAGCCAGATGATTCCTGCAATTCTTCTTCGCGGGTATTGTTGATCGGCATATCCATCGGCGAAGTTTTTGTTTCAACGGATTCCTGATCATCCGTGGTATTTATTTGCGAAAAAGCCGGTATTTCATGCCAGTCTTCCTCCTGCTTATCACCGGGACTTGTATCTACATTCAATTCTTCCGTTTCAATAAATTCTGACTGAGAAGCTTCAATGACAGGTTCCTCTTGTTCGGTGATATTGATTTGTAAAAAAGTTGATGCTTCATGCCATTCTTCCTCCTGGATCTCGTCGGGAGTCATATTTTCGCTCTGTTTCTCTGTTTCTCTTGCTTCCTGATGGGAGGATTCCGTTACAGGCTCCTGCTGTTCGGTAAGATTTACTTCTGAAAAAGCAGCCGCTTCGTGCCAGTCCTCCTCTTGTTTATCTCCGGAAGTTGTGTCTGAGCCCGATTTTTCGGTTTCTATAAATTCCGGCTGATAAGATTCAGTCCTGTGCTCCTGTTGTTCGGTGATATTGATTTGTAAAAAAGTTGATGTTTCATGCCATTCTTCTTCCTGGATCTCACCGGGAGTCATATTTTCGCTCTGTTTTTCTGTTTCTGTTGGCTCCTGATAGGAGGATTCAACCGTCGATTGATGGGGATTTGAAAATATTGGCGTCTCTGCTATAAAAGTCTCATATATTTTTTCTTCCTGAACATGCTCAGTATGAATCTCCGGTTCCGGTTCTTCGGGGAGGATGGTTTTGTATTCATTTTCTATTGAGCTTGTGTCAGCCTGAACAGGGACTGCCTGTACAATTTCTTCTTCGTAATGGTAAGTCTCAGTATAAGAAATAACCTGTTCTTCAGGTTTTTCATCATGGATGATAGGTTCATTGACTGTTTTCGTTTGTTCTTCATCGTTATTTAATAACAACCATTGCAACCAGAAGGGGTTATTAAAATAGAGAGCTGTTTTTTTTGTCTCCGTTAAAAAAGCGCCATAGTTTTCCTGTTGTAATTTTTTTGAAAGCAGGTAATGGCCGGCATTGAAAGAGGGATATTCATCTACCAGTTCCTGTAACTGGTCCAAAGAAACATCTTCGAGTTTTCCGGCACCAAATAAATATTCAAGCAGGTATTGCGTGTTTTCCGTCATACTGAAATTTACCAGTTCGAAAAGATACGATTAAATATTTCATCTGTCATATTGCTGACAATAGTGCTTGTCAATTGAGCCTCTGCATCGGTTATAGTCAGGCTGGCCGAAAAATCAAAATTACGGCTCACATCATCTTCGAAATCCGGTGTTCCGATTTTCTGGTCATTCAATTTATTTTTGAAAATAATATGCACACTAACTGTTAACCGGTTGGTGGCAGCCTGTTGATTGGAAACACCGGCAGTAGTAACATCATAGGTGGAAACATAGCCCGAAACATCATAATCCGCATCATCCGACAGAACCTGTGTCAGGCTCGTCTGATTATTGATTTTTTGTTTTAGTTTATCAGTCAGCTGCGGACTTAATTGCGGATCGATATATCTTGCCTTGTTCTCAATATAGCTTATACGGATAGTTTTTACTTCTTTCGGGATGGATACGTCTTTAAAGGAATATACTTTGCAGGAAGAAAAAGGGAAGAAAAAAAAGGGCGAAATGCAAAGGATAAAGTGTAAAGGTTTGAAAAGGTAAATTCTTTTCCATTGACCTTTGACCATTGACCATTGACCTTTGGATATTTCATTCATCGATATCATATTCTTTAAGCTTTCTATATAAGGTTCTTTCACTGATGCCAAGATCGGATGAAGCATCTTTTCGTTTTCCTTTATGTTTTTTCAGGGCTTTGATAATAAGTTCTTTTTCCTTGTCCATAATACTTAAGGATTCTTCCACTTCTTCATGATGCTGAA
The DNA here is from genome assembly GCA_035499855.1 of Puia sp. Lineage (GTDB taxonomy): Bacteria > Bacteroidota > Bacteroidia > Chitinophagales > Chitinophagaceae > Puia. Next base: position 4,887 of record DATJXY010000104.1, read on the forward strand.
TATTTTCATCGTTATTATGAATCACTACGGGCTGAGCAGGGCTGTAAACAGGAGGAGAAACATTTGGCTGATAGATTTCAGGCTGCTTTAATTCCAGGTTATTAACAAAAGAATCATGATGAACAGAAGCGAGTGCAGGATTTTGCAGGATCTCAAGAAACATTTTTTTCAATTCAGTTACATCTTTTTTCATATCGAAAAAAAGCTTGTACAAAATCTCTCTTTCGTTCGAAAATTCATGGGCCTTGCCCGTTATATTTCCATTGCTCGGAAGAACCATTGGCAAGCGATTGGCTGATGTTTCAGGAATAAATTTCTTCAGCTGTTCGGCATTGATATTTTTATCCTGTGATAAAACTGAAATTTGTTCTGCAATATTCTTTAATTCACGTACATTACCCGGCCAGGTATAATTAATTAACAGATCTTTTGCCGGTTCGTCCAGCTGAACAGGGGCGGTTCTGTATCGCTCTGCAAAATCGACTGCAAATTTCCGAAACAGAAGAGGTATATCTTCTTTCCGGTCGCGCAATGAAGGAACACGGATGGGCACAGTACTCAGACGGTAATATAAATCTTCTCTGAATTTTCCTCTTTCTGTTAGCGCGAGTAAATCTTTGTTGGTGGCTGCAATCACCCGGACATCTGTTTTTTGAACTTTGGAAGATCCGACACGAATGAATTCACCTGCTTCCAGAACGCGCAATAGTCTTGCCTGTGTTCCATGAGGCAATTCCCCAATCTCATCCAGGAAAATGGTTCCTCCATTCACGGTTTCAAAATATCCTTTTCTTGAATCCACCGCGCCGGTAAAGGAACCCTTTTCATGACCGAATAGTTCTGAATCAATGGTGCCTTCGGGAATGGCCCCGCAATTCACCGCAATGAATGGATTATGCTTTCTCGCAGATAAAGAATGAATGATTTGTGAAAATGCTTCCTTTCCAACACCACTTTCGCCGGAAATTAATACGGTAAGATCAGTATTCGCCACCTGGATGGCAACCTGCAGCGCATAATTTAATGCAGGAGAATTACCTATTATTCCAAAACGATTTTTTATTGATTGAATTTCCATGACCCAGATCCCTTTCCGTCAACAGACGGAGAATGATTTTATTTATAATTTTTTATTGCGGGTACGAGCTCATTTCTACTTACTTAATAAACTATACCAAAAATTGTTTTCGGTTTAACAAAGTTTATTATTTCTTCTACCGGACGGGCTCAACGATTTCTCCGATCAGGGTTGCTCCCGTGCAGTCATTGATTTTAACAAACGCATAATCCCCTTTAGACAAATCGAATTCTTTTTTGGGAAATACCACAACTTTGTTCTGCGTATTTCTTCCCATCCAGTCATCGTTGCTTTTTTTTGAATCGCCTTCAACCAGAACCTTGAAAGTTTTGCCAATATCCTTTTTATTACTTTCCCTCGAAAGACGGTTTTGCAGTTTTACAATTTCATCCAGCCTTTTCTTTTTTGTTTCTTCAGGAATATCATCCTGATATCTCCTGGCGGCAAGCGTTCCCGGACGTTCGCTATAAAAAAACATATAGCTCATATCATATTTTGCAAACTCCATCAGTTCCAAAGTATCCCTGTGATCTTCTTCGGTCTCAGTACAAAATCCTGCAATGATGTCAGAACTGATGCCGCATTCCGGAATTATCTCCCGGATACGATTGATCTTCGCTTTATACCATTCCCTTGTATAAGTTCGGTTCATCAGTTGCAATATCCTGGTCGATCCACTTTGCACAGGAAGATGAATATACTTGCAGATATTCTCATATTTCGAAATGACATACAATACATCGTCTGTAATATCTTTTGGATGAGAAGTAGAAAAACGAATTCTCAGTTCAGGAGAAATCCCGGCCACTCTTTCAAGGAGCATTGCAAAAGTAACAGCCCCCTTCTGACCCTCCTCTGCGGGGGAGGAATCAAGCACCGGTTGCGTTGAAGGATACCAATGATAGCTGTCGACGTTTTGGCCGAGAAGTGTGACTTCGCGATATCCCTGTTTAAATAATTCCCCGCACTCCCTGACAATCGAATACAAATCCCGGCTTCTTTCGCGACCCCTCGTGAAAGGGACCACACAGAAAGAACACATATTATTACATCCGCGCATAATGCTCACGAATGCAGTGACTCCATTGCTATCTAAACGAATCGGGGATATATCCGCATAAGTTTCTTCACGGCTCAACAAAACATTCACTCCTTTTTGTCCGCCTTCTGCTTCTTCAATGAGCCCCGGTAAACTTCTGTATGCATCAGGACCCACCACAATGTCCACCAGCTTTTCTTCTTCCAGAAATTTTGATTTCAATCGCTCTGCCATACAACCCAATACTCCGATCAGCAGGGAAGGTTTATTTTGCTTTGCCTGCCTGAAAAGATTTAAGCGGTTGCGTACGGTTTGTTCAGCCTTTTCACGGATCGAGCAAGTATTCAACAAAACCAGGTCGGCTTCTTCATAATTGCGCGTTGCCCCAAATCCATTGTCATGCAGAATGGAAGCCACGATCTCGCTGTCTGAGAAGTTCATCTGGCAACCATAGCTTTCTATATAGAATTTTTTTGGAAAAATTTGTTCAGCTTCCCTGAGAGAAGAATATACTTCCCCCTGGCGTGTTTCATCATGTAACCTTGTATTTGTAAGTTCCAACATCGTCAATAGTCTTCTTTTGGATTGCAAAAATAATCAAAAGCCGGCAAAAAATGACAGGATGGCAGAAGATGGAAATTGTCAATGGTCAATCGTCAATTTATGAGAGCGGAAGACGGGACTCGAACCCGCTACCTAGAGCCTGGGATACGCCTGAGACGGACTACCAGTCGAGCTGCAATTTTCCATTGAAAAAAATTTTGGAAAAAGAGCGGAAGACGGGACTCGAACCCGCTGCCTACAGCTTGGGAAGCTGTCGCTCTACCAGGTGAGCTACTTCCGCTTTTAAAGATATAATTATGAAATTACTTCTTTTTTGAATTGAACGCGTGTAGCGAGCCAGCTGTCTTTTACTGGAACGATCCATTTATTTTCCAGCTCTTCTTTTGTTCGTACAGTATTGTTGAAATAAAGAGTTTCTGCATTGACAAAATTATTTTCGGCAGCATAGTGCAACTGAGACAGCGGAACGACCTGCAATTTTTCTTTGACGACAAATGCGAGTAATTGCCTGTCGAAAAGATTTACCTTGAATTCTGTTTCGATTTGCTTGATGAGGCGTACAGAACTATCCGTACTGCATCCGCTGACCCCTGTAGCGGATTCATCTGCCATGAGTATTATAAACTGGCCGAAAAATAAATTTCCATATCCTTTTACAGGAGTCCCATGCGATTTCCAATCCTTTGCGAAATCATTGAGTAAACTTTCTATTTCCAATGCTTCGCTTACCGTGAACAACCGGTTGCTTTGATAAATCCAAACCCGGGAAGAAGAAGAAAAATCAGCGGGAAGAAGTTCTTTATAATTCAAATTCATTTTGCAAAGTTAAGCTTTTGAGCTTTCATGCTTTCTTTGCCTGGTGATATTGAGCAGGGTAAGGAAGGATGCAAATATGATATTGAACAATAAGTTTTTTGGAGAGACCTGCTCCTGAACGTCAAAATCAGTAAACAGGATGGTGATGACTACATTAGCTCCTACAACACAGAGATACATGATGAGAAAAATTCTCATTGTGTGCCAGGTTAGTAATGATTTCATAAGTCTAATTTACGGGTTTTACAGGTTGGAGGCAATTAATTCGGCAATGTCCATGACTTTAACCGTTTCTTCCCTTTCTGCATGCTTAACGCCGTCTGTAAGCATTGTATTGCAGAAAGGACAGGCCGATGCAATGATATTTGCACTGGTGGCAATGGCTTCATCTGTTCTTTCAAAATTGATTCTTGTATTGCCTTTTTCTTCTTCTTTAAACATTTGTGCTCCCCCGGCGCCACAACATAAACCCCTGCTCCTGCATCTTTTCATTTCCACCAGTTCGGCATCGAGTAGTTCAAGCACCTTTCGCGGCGCTTCATATATATGATTGGCTCTCCCGAGATAACAACTATCGTGATAGGTTATGCGCTTTCCTTTGAAAGATCCTCCTTCTTTTACCCGGATACTGCCGCGATCAATCAGCTCCTGCAGGAAAACGCTGTGATGGACTACTTCATATTGACCTCCCAATTCAGGATATTCATTTTGAAGAATATTAAAACAATGCGGACAGGCCGTGACTATTTTTTTGATTCCATACCTGTTTAATGTCCGGATATTCTGGTAGGCCATCATCTGAAACAGGAATTCGTTCCCTGCACGACGCACAGGATCGCCGGTACACATTTCTTCTTTTCCTAAAATAGCATATTTGATCCCGACCTTATCCAGTATGAAGGCAAAAGCCTTGGTAATTTTTTGTGCGCGGGCATCGAAGCTGCCGGCACAACCTACCCAAAACAGGATATCCGGACTTTCTCCTTTGGCAGCCAGTTCAGCCATAGTCGGTACATGCATTCAACGACTGATTTTGATGTAAATTAATTGAAATCCGTTTTATAAGCGAATTATATTAAGTCATGCGATAATATAATCCAATGTTAGTAACAGGTTGATTGTTTCCCAACTTTCTGCAGTCTATTCAGTAATTTAGTTGTATAAATTTTTGTATGGCGGTGGATGAAAAAATGTTATTGATCAGGAATTATGATTTATGGTGCCATCTCTCAGACGATGAGTATGATGAACTCAATATCGAACATCATTTCATGGAAGTGCCCAGGGGAGAATATATTTATTTCGAAGCGTACAATCATAATAAGATCTATTTTGTCAAGGAGGGCTATATCAAGATCGGGTATATTGATAATGAGGGAAACGAAAGGATAAAAGAAATTATTCAAAAAGGAGAGTTGTTCGGACAGTTTACACTGGAAAGAAACAGCCTCCATGGAGAGTTTGCAAAGGCCTACAAACATAATGTAAGTATCTGCGCTTTTACGATCGATGATTTTGAAAAATTACTGAAACGAAGACCCGATCTTGCTTTGAAATATAGCAAACAGGTCGGAGCCAAACTGAGAAATATTGAAAACCGGCTCCTGAATTTGTTGAACAAGGATGTCAAAACAAGATTGATTCATTTTCTATGGCAACTGGTGGAACAAAAATTAGGAGAAAATACAGCAGAAGGATTTTGTATTCCCAATTATCTCACGCATGAAGATATTGCCAACCTGATTGGTTCCAGCCGCCAAACTGTTACAACAATGATCAATGAATTGGAAGTGGAAGGTATTTTATCTTATGATCGCCAGCAGATCTGTTTTCTCAATGTTAAAAAATTACAAAATAAGGTGGCTGTCAGCTGACCGACAAAACATTCCTCTTTAGCACGGATACTTTTGGTTAAAATTTTATTCAATGAAAAAATTTATTCTGTTTTTCTTAATGATGTCTTCCGTGTCTGCATTTTGCCAGGATGAATCTGCATTGCGAAAGAAATTATACAACCTTGATGACGGGGTTGCAATCAGCGGATATGATCCCGTTGCTTATTTTACAATGAATAAGGCTGTAAGAGGCAATAAGGATTTTTCGGTCATTGATAATGGAGTGACCTATTATTTTTCGTCTGCTTCGGACAGGGATGCCTTTAAGAAAAGCCCTTCTCATTACGAGCCTCAATATGGTGGTTGGTGTGCTTATGCAATGGGAAAAGAGGGCAATAAAGTGGAAGTCGATCCGGAAACTTTTAAAATCCTTGATGGAAAACTTTTTCTTTTCTATAATAAGTTTTTTAATAACACGCTCAGGAGTTGGAATAAGGATGAAAAGAACCTGCATCAGCAGGCCGAGATCAACTGGCAGAAATTATACATTAAGCAATAAAAATATCATATGCGTTATCGGACGATCCTATTATGGGTTTTACGGTTATTGGCTGCCGTTATAATGCTTCAGACCCTGTATTTTAAATTCACGGGTCAGCTTGAATCAGTAAAATTGTTTACTGAAATTGGAATGGAGCCCTGGGGCCGTTATGGAACCGGCGTAATGGAACTGATTGCATCCATTCTAATTTTATATCCGCGTACAACGGGCTATGGCGCTTTGCTTGGACTTGGATTGATGACGGGCGCCATCTTTTTCCATCTGACCAAACTGGGTATCGAATTCGGAGGAGACGCAGTTTTATTCACATATGCTCTGATTGTGTTTATCTGTTGCGCGGTTTTAACGATCTTTTACAGGAAAGATTTTTTAAAACTGTTGAAACCGCGAGTCTGAAAAGGGAGATGAACGATCGAATGGGATGTTTTTTAGTAAAATAAATGATGGGTATGAAAAGATTTTTTTTATTGCTGACCTGTGGAATGATCGGATTTTTTGCTAATGCTCAATATAAGCCTGTAGACCAGGGATCCTCCGTACATTTTAAAATCAAAAATTTCGGGTTTAATGTCAGCGGTTCATTCAGTGGCCTGGATGGCAGGATCGAATTTGACCCGGATAACCTTTCGACCGCCAGTTTTGATGTAAGCATTGATGCCAACAGTATCAATACTGACAATAATATGCGGGATAATCATCTCCGGGAGGATACTTATTTCGATGTTAAAAACTATCCACGCATTCATTTCGTATCTACTAAGGTCACTCCATCAAACAAACAGGGAATCTTATTTATTTTTGGAAAGCTGACTATTAAAAAGACAACAAAAGATATTTCTTTCCCATTTACTGCGACCCCTTCAGGAGATGGATATTTATTTAAGGGAGATTTCAAACTGAACAGGCGCGATTATGGCGTGGGCGGCTCGAGTACAATTTCAGATAACCTTGAATTATCTTTAAGCGTATTGGCAAAGAAAAATTAGGAAATAAATCTTATTTTTAGAAAACGCAACAGACCTTATGCAACTTCAGCAAGCTGTAAACAATGTTTTTATTCAGCTAACCGATTCTATTGTTCGATTGTCGCAGGAACAATATGTCCAACCCTGTCAATCCTTATCCAATAATACCGTCGGTCAGCATGTTCGTCATATTATAGAATTGTTTGAATGCCTGGAAAAAGGATATACTGAGGGAATTATAAATTACGAGAAAAGAAAAAGGGATACTCAGATAGAAACGAACAAAGGATTTGCCTGCGATCTACTGATACAAATTTTTAATGGATTGAATAAACCGAATAAGGATTTATCCCTCATCACTTCTTATGATGATCACTCAGCGGAGAACATAATCATTTCCACTAATTATTATCGGGAGATAGCTTATAACCTGGAACATGCAATTCACCATATGGCATTGATGCGTGTTGGCATATCCGAGGTCAGCGATATTGAATTATCTGAAAATTTTGGCGTGGCAGTATCTACCATCAAGTATCGAAAGCAATGTGCACAGTAACCTTTATTCCTGTCAGGGAAAAAGTTTTTATCACTTCCAACCGGGATGAGAAGCAATTACGTTTGCCTGCAATTTCTCCGTCCATATATAGATTTTCTACCGGGAAAATTTTATTTCCGAAAGACGCTAATGCAGGAGGCTCCTGGTTTGCTATTCATGAAAATGGGAATGCAATTGTTTTTCTGAATGGTGCATGGGAAAAACATGAACCCCGGCATCCCTATAAAAAGAGCAGGGGATTGATATTACTCGATCTCGCTGACAGTGAAAACCCGTTGCAAGGTTTCCAAAAATCCGATCTTGAAAATGTTGAACCCTTTACAGCGATCATCTGGCAGGATACATGCCTTTATGAATGCCGTTGGGACGGAACAGAGAAATACGAAAACCGGGTCAATGAGAAATTGGCTCATATCTGGTCCTCTGTTACTTTATATGATGAGAATATCATTGCGCGGCGCAAATCATGGTTTACAAAATGGCTGGAAGAAAACCCGAGACCTTCGCAGGATGATATTTTGCAATTCCACCAGTTCAGCGGAGAAGGTGATCAGCAAAATGATCTGTTGATGAATAGAAATAATATAGTCCTTACCGTTAGTGTTACTTCAGCGGCCATTTCAGAAAATAGTGCCTGCATGAAATATATCAATACCCGGAGTCAACAATCTTCTGTTCATAACATTGCTTTACATAAATCAATTCCGGTAAAGTAATGAACTGGTTTCAAAGACAGTTAAAGCGCCCTTTCTTTATCAGGTTATTCCATTGGGAATATTGGAGTTTCAATACGATTTATTCTCCTATTTATATTTTCTGGTTCATATTATGCCTGCGTGCAAGATCTTTTTTCTTCTTTGCAGCCGCAAACCCAAGGATTAAAAATGGAGGGTTCCTGAGCGAATCAAAAAAAGATATTTATTTGCTGATGACTCCGGATATTCATCCAAGGACTGTTTTTTTTTCTGTTCCTGCGAATGCAGACATTGTAATTGCTGAACTGAAGCAACAAGGTTTGCAATTCCCGCTGATTGGTAAACCAGATATTGGTGGGAGAGGTCGTGGCATCAAGGCGCTGAGCGACGAAAAAGATGTAAAAGAATATGTCCACAATTCTTTTATTGATTTTCATATCCAGGAATTTGTTCCATATAAAAAAGAGGTCGGTATTTTTTATTACCGGTTACCGGATAAAAGTTCGGGAAATATATCAGGCATTGTAAAGAAAGAGTTTTTGTCCGTGATAGGAGATGGAAAATTATCCGTAAAAGATTTATTGCGGAAAAATCAAAGGGGCATTTTGCAAATAAAAAAACTTGAAAAGACAAGTGCAGGAAAATTGAAGGAAATATTGCCCGAAGGGGAGGAACTCGTTGTAGTGCCTTATGGAAATCACGCGAGAGGTGCAAAATTCCTGGATGATTCAAACCTGGTAGATGAGGAATTGACTGAGACCATCGATTTGCTTTGCAAAAAAATCCCTGATTTTTATTTTGGACGACTCGATATCCGGTATAATAGTTGGGAAGAATTAAAAAAAGGGCAATATTTTTCCGTGATAGAAGTCAATGGAGCGGGTTCAGAACCTACTCATATTTATGATCCGAAACATTCTATTTTTTTTGCCTGGAAAGAAATTATCCGTCACTGGAAAATTCTGTGGACTATCAGCCGGATCAATCATCGAAGAGGGTTTCGTTACCTGACGATCCGGGAAGGAATTAAAATGTTTCAGGAAGACAGAGAGGTTTCAAGAAAACTGGCTGCTATGCAAATATAAAAGGCTGTTTTTTGTACCTATCTAACGTTTAACTTTAAACGTTACCTTGCTATTTGTAAATCCGCTATTTCATTCTCGCATGGACATGAATAATAAACCCGGACAATTAAACCGTTCACTGGGATTGGGCATGGTGATCGTTGTTGCTATTTCCAATATCATAGGTTCGGGCATCTATAAAAAAATAGCGCCGATGGCGGGTGCGCTGCATTCTTCAGGCTGGGTACTTATATGCTGGGTCCTGGGAGGAATTATCAGTTTGTTTGGAGCTCTCAGCAATGCCGAAGTAGCCGGATTATTGGCTGATACCGGTGGAGAATATGTTTATTACAAGAAGATCTACAATCGTTTTTTTTCTTTTATTTTCGGATGGTCGCTGTTCTCGGTCATTCAGACGGCAGCTATTTCATCCCTGGCTTATATTTTTGCCCAATCTCTCAACAGCATCATTCATCTCCCGGCCACGCTGTCTTCCCTTTCGGATTTCAATATAAGAGGAGTATTTTATCCCTTCGCAGACTTTACAATCAAATTGACAGCTATCCTGCTGATCTTGATACTAACGGTGATTAATAGCCGAGGTATAAAAACAGGAGCGGGTTTGAGTACTGTCATACTTTCTTTGGTTTTTGCAGGAATGCTGACCATCGTAATTTTTGGATTGACCAGTAAGCAGGCGCATCCGTCGGAAGTTTTCAGGATCAAAGAATCCTTATCGGCTTCAGGAGGACTAAGTGCGATATTTACGGCAATGTTAGCTGCTTTCTGGGCTTATCAGGGCTGGGCGGTTGTAGGATATATCGGAGGTGAAGTCAAAAACCCAAACAAAAATATTCCGGTCGGCATTGCCACAGGTGTGTTTATTGTGATTGCTCTTTATCTCCTTGTCAATATCACCTATCTCTCTCTTTTGCCTGTTTTCCGTCTGGAAGAAATCTATCATTCACAAAACAGCATTGCAGCGGTTGAAGCAGTAAAAGTTTTTTGGGGCGATAAAGGAGCTGTTTTTATTTCTGTTTTGATTGCATTGACAACATTGGGGAGCACCCATGCTACCATTCTTGTAAGCTGCCGCCCTTATTATGCGATGGCAAAAGAAGGATTTTTCTTTCGTCCTGTCGGAAAACTCAACAAGGCAAAAGCTCCGGCCAATTCTTTATGGTATCAGGGGATCTGGGCAATCATCCTGGTGCTTTCGGGCAGTTTTGACCAGTTGACAGATATGATCATATTTGCTGTTTTCATTTATTACGGAGCCACTGCGCTTGGAGTATTTGTCTTGCGGAAAAAAATGCCGGATGCCCCGAGGCCATATAGGGTGTGGGGATATCCGTTAGTCCCGGCGACCGTTGTTATTTTTAGCGCGATTCTGTTGGTAAATACTGTTTTTGCCCGCCCCCGCGAAGCAGCCATTGGAATGGTATTGATGCTGATCGGAGTGCCGTTTTATTTTTGGTTCAGGAGAAGGAGTATGAATTTGAGTTGACAGATGACAGTCGACAGATATTTTTTGATTCTGTCAATTAACGCAAAAATATAATAACTATAAATATAAGCTGTAAACTTCTAAGCTGCCAACTGTCACCTTATATAATATATTCATGCATTTGCTTTTTGTTTGTTTCCTTGGATGGATTCTGAGTTTTCTCGGGCAATTACCTTTGGGAACAATTAGTCTTACTGCAACTCAGATAGCAGTACAGGAAAATTTTGGGAATGCATGGAAATACAGTTTGGGAGTTACAATAATAGAAATGATTTACCTCAGGGTTGTATTGTCGGGAGTCGACTGGTTCATGAACCATAAAGCTTTTTTTTCAGTAATAGGTTGGTTGACCTGCATCTTATTTTTTTTATTGGGAATTTTCTGTCTCGCTACTGCTGAAAAACAGAAAAAAGATAAAAAAGGATTTTTGTTAAACCATGCTATCAATCGTTTCTGGCTTGGACTCACAATAAGTGCGCTGAATCCGGTTCAGATCCCATTCTGGTTTGCATGGAGCAGTTATATTATGGCTGCGGGTTTGCTCCATCTGAATTTTATTGAATTTAACCTTTTTACGATTGGTGCAGGATCAGGAACAATTTGTGGATTGATGGTATATAGTTACGGTGGCAACTGGCTGATTACAAAAATGAAGACTAGTAATAAAACATTAAATAAAATAATCGGAATTGTTTTTATTATTGCAGCATTTGCTCAGCTCTTTAAACTTTGGAAAAGTTAATCAACCCATTTATCTCTTTCATCCGGACTGAATTTCCAGGGAGCAAAATTATTTTCCACATTGCTGAACATGGTATTCCATTCCTGCGGTGCATTGCTGTCTTCCATAATCAATGAACGACGCAACTCGATAATAATTTCCAGTGGACTGATACTGACGGGGCATTCTTCAACGCAGGCATTGCAACTTGTGCATGCCCTCAATTCTTCTAAGCTGATATAGTCTTTCAGCAGTGTTTTCCCATCATCATTGAATTTGCCATTTCGATTGATATTTTTTCCCACTTCTTCCAAACGGTCACGAGTATCCATCATAATTTTTCGCGGAGATAATATTTTCCCTGTAATATTAGCCGGACAGGCAGCAGTACATCTTCCACATTCCGTACATGAATATGCATCCAGGAGGTTTCTCCAACTCAGGTCAAGAACGTCTTTGGCTCCGAATTTCGATGGAGGATTTGCTTCTGCAGGCGCCGTTTCCGGTTGCATCGCATATAAAACCTCTTTTTGGATCTCCGGCATATTTCGCAATTTTCCCTCCGGCCACAACCTTGCATAGTAAGCATTCGGAAATGCAAAAAGAATATGCAGATGCTTGGAATAAGGGAGATAATTCAGAAAGGCAAAAATGCCTAAAATATGCAGCCACCAGCAGGTTCTCTCAATTAAAACCAATGCCTGATTGTTAAAACCATTTAATACAAAATGTAGCCACTGTGAAACGGCAAAATTGCCGGTCAAATATGCGCTATAATGGCCATAACCTCTTTCCTGCAAAACCGTGTCAGCAGCATTTAGTGTCAGGAATAAAGTCATCAGGATGATTTCAGTAATGAGAATATAATTGGCATCGCTGCGGGGCCATCCATCAAGATCATGACTGATAAATCTTTTCAGCTTGATGATATTTCTCCTGCATAAAAAAATAATACAGGCCAGAAGCACTCCTACAGCAAGAAATTCAAAACCATTGATCAGCCAGCTATAAATTGCACCCAATGGTTTTGCAAACAAACGATGGGTTCCAAAAATTCCATCGAGAAAAATTTCCAGTACTTCAATATTGATAATGATAAATCCTGCATATATGAGCAGGTGAATCAGGGCAACCAGCGGGTTCCGGAACATTTTTTTTTGTCCGAATGCAAGCAGGAAAACGTTTTTCCATCTTTCGGACCGATGATCATTATAATTCTCTTTTTTTCCCAGGAGAATATTCCGGCGAATTTCCATTATCTTTTTGGTGAATAGCCAGATGGCAATTGCGGCAGCCAGTATAAATGCGATTTGCTGGAGAAGCTCCATGATTTAATGATGGTTTGATGGTTTGATGGTTTGATGGTTTGATGGTTTGGATCGTGTTTATCAAGTTACAACAATCTGACAATCTAACCATCAAACCATTTTACAATTTCCGCTTTTTATTTAATTTGTGATATGAATAAAAACTATATAATCACACAGGAAGTAGCTGAGAAAAAATTGAGGAGAATGGCATATGAAATATTGGAAAATAATTTTGGAGAGAAAGAATTGATTCTTGCCGGCATACGCGGAAGCGGCAGCATTATAGCCAGAAATATTCAACGTTTACTGAATGAAATCAATAAAATTCCCATCGAGCTATTGACGATTTCCTTAAATAAGCAAATGCCCAAAGAAGTTATTTTGAGCAAGCCCGTGCAGGTAAATGATAAAGTCGTGATCATTATCGACGATGTTGCGAACAGTGGAAAGACATTGCTTTATTCATTGAAACCATTTCTGGAATATCACCCCAAAAAAATTCAAACCCTGGTGCTTGTAGAACGCAGGCACAACGCTTATCCTGTAAAACCTGACTACGTGGGATTGTCTATTGCCACTACTTTGCAGGAGCATATTTATGTTGAAGTAGAAGGCGAACAGGTCAAAGGGGCATGGCTGGAGTAAGAAACTGATGGTTGGATGCTTTGGTAATGGTCAATGAATTGAGCGCATAAATTAGCACAAGCCAACCATCTGACAATTCAGCAATCAAACCATCATTTCCCCCCAATTTTAATCTTAAAAATTTCATTTTTTTATCTTGAAAACCCATTGAAATAAGGTACATTTGCCTCCCTAAATAAATCTCCTGTTTTTTTAGAAAAAGGCTCTGAACAGGATTCAAAAAGTTTATGGAAGATAATCTTATACCACAGGAAACAGAAGACAATAACCGCCGGATAGTTCCCATCAATATTGAAGAGCAGATGAAGACTGCCTATATCGACTATTCTATGTCGGTAATAGTGAGCCGTGCCTTACCGGATGTACGCGATGGATTAAAACCAGTGCATCGCCGTATTTTATTTGGGATGAATGAGCTTGGTAGCAATAGCAATAAGCCATTTAAAAAATGCGCCCGTATTGTGGGTGAAGTGATGGGTAAATATCATCCGCATGGCGATGCTGCTATTTATGACTCACTCGTTCGAATGGCACAGGACTGGAGCATGCGATATGTGATGGTTGACAAGCAGGGTAATTTCGGAAACCAGGACGGTGATGGACCTGCAGCGATGCGATATACAGAAGCAAGGCTTCACAGGCTTGCTGAAAATATGCTGCAGGATATTGATAAGGAAACTGTCGACTTTCGATTGAATTTTGACGATTCGCTCAATGAGCCTGTTGTGTTACCTACACGAATTCCACAATTACTGATCAATGGATCAAGCGGAATCGCCGTGGGCATGGCAACAAATATTCTTCCACATAATTTATCCGAAGTAATTGACGGTTGTATCGCCTATATCGATAAACGAGATATTACGGTGGAAGAAATGATGCAATACATCAAAGCTCCTGATTTCCCCACCGGTGGTGTGATTTATGGAATGGAAGGTGTGAAAGCAGCCATGCATTTTGGAAGAGGGCGCGTGGTATTAAGAGGAAAATTATATGTCGATACAAAACCAAGCGGACGTGAGCAGATTATCATCACTGAATTGCCTTACCAGGTGAGCAGGGATGTGTTGTGCGACCGGATTGGTCAGTTGGTGAATGAAAAAATAATTGAAGGAATTTCACATGTCAACAATGAATCCAACGAAAAAGAAGGTACCCGTATCGTTATCGACCTGAAGAGGGATTCCGTTGCCAATGTTGTCATCAACCAATTGTACAAACATACAGAACTCCAAACTTCTTATGGTATCAATAACGTGGCATTGGTGAAGGGTCGTCCGAAAACACTGAACATAAGAGAAATGATCAGTGAGTTTGTGGAGTTCCGTCATGAAGTGGTAGTGAGACGTACTCAATTTGAATTAAAAGAAGCTGAAAAAAGAGCGCATATACTGCAGGGTTATCTGATTGCATTGGATCATCTCGATGAGGTCATTGCTTTGATCCGCAGTTCAGCAACCCCGGAAATAGCAAAGGATAATCTTATCAATGCCGGATGGGGCCTGGATGAAATTCAGGCAAAAGCCATTCTCGAACTCCGCTTGCAAAGGCTTACCGGCATGGAGAGAGAAAGAATCAGGGAAGAATACGAGGAGCTGATGAAACTGATCAGTCACCTGAAAGAATTGCTGGCAGACGAAGCCAAACGTTTTGAAGTAATTCGCAGGGAATTGCTTGAAGTGAAGGAAAAATTCGGTGATGCCCGCAAAACTGAAATCACCTATCTCGATGATGAAGTAAGAATCAAGGACCTGATCAAGGAAGAGGATGTGGTGATTACTATTTCTCATCTCGGATATATTAAAAGAACATCGGCTACTGAATACCGTCAGCAAAGAAGAGGGGGCAGGGGAGCTATTGGCGGCAGGACAAGAGAGGAAGATTATATCGAACATCTTTTTGTAGCCTCATCACATCATACGATGCTGTTCTTTACTGAAAAAGGAAGATGTTATTGGCTGAATGTATACCAGATTCCTGAGGGAGACAAGATAAGCAAAGGAAGAGCTATTCAGAATCTGATCCAGCTTCCTTCCGATGATAAGATCAAGGCCATTGTAGATGTGAAGGATTTGAAAGATGATAATTTTGTGAAGAGTCATTATATTGTTCTCTGCACCAAACAGGGAATTATTAAGAAAACCCTGCTGGAAGATTTCAGCAGGCCGCGTCAGACAGGAGTCAATGCCATTACTGTAGTGGAGAATGATCATCTGTTGAATGCAAAACTGACTGATGGAAATTCAGAGATTATGATGGCTGTAAAAAGCGGCAGGGCTATTCGTTTCGGGGAAGATAAAGTTCGCCCGACAGGCCGTGGAGCAATCGGTGTAGCAGGAATAGAAGTTGATGATAGCAATGATGAAGTGATTGGCATGATATGTGTCAATAAGGATGACAAAACAAGAACGGTGCTGGTGGTGAGCGAGAAGGGATTTGGAAAACGTACCCCGATCGATGAATACAGGATCACCAATCGCGGAGGGAAAGGAGTAAAGACAATTAATGTCACTGATAAATCAGGTAAATTGGTAGGCATATTAGATGTTACAGAAAAAGAAGATTTAATGATCACCTGCAAAACAGGAATTACCATACGCATGCCTGCTAGTGGAATCAGTGAGCAGGGAAGAGCTACACAAGGAGTAAAACTGATCCGTCTGGATGAAGGAGATGAAATTGCAGCTATCACCCAACTGAATGAGAATGGACCGAATGGCAACAACTCCCATGAAGTGAAAAACGGAGATGAGGCAGCCAAAGAAGATTTTTCTGATGATGGGAGCAATAATCAGGATAATTCTTAGTCAACACAAAACTTCAAATAAAAAATAATCATGAAAAGAATCTCCCTAGTTCTATTCTTTGTAATTGCTGGTTTGGGCTTATTTGCTCAGGTAGCTGATAAGGCAAAGGATCTTTTAAAGGCTAATAAATTGGCTGATGCAAAAGCTGAAATCGATAAGGTATTGGCTGTTGACAAAAATCAGAAAGCCCAGGACGCCTGGTTTTACAAGGCTAAGATTTATGCGGCTATCGGAGGGAATGATCAAATGAAAAGCCAGGTCCCCGATGCATATGCACAAGCTTTTGATGCATTGAAAAAATACATGGACCTCGACGATAAAAAGATTTATTTATTACTGATTCAAGACCAGTATAAAGCAATTAATGATATTTATCAGGGATCTTTCCAGGCAGGTGCTGCCAATTATAATGCGGGAAAATTTCCCGACGCTTTAGATAATTTCAAAGTAGCTATAAGCTCTATTCGGTTTATGTCAGAGAAAGGCTGGATCAAACAAACCATGGATACAACAGCGACTCTGTATGCTGGTATTTCTGCAGAAAAAGCCAGCAAGAGAGATGAGGCTCTTGTTTTTTATAAAACAATTGTTGATTCAGGCATTACAAAAATCGGTGGAAACGATATGTCTGAAATATACAAATGGGTTGCTGATTATTACAGCCGTAAGGGAGATGATGCCAATATGTGGAAATATATTGCGATCGGCAAACAAAAATATCCAAAAGATTTATTCTGGCCCGAAATGGAATTGGATATCCTTCGCAAAAAAGGAAATAAAGATTCCCTCTTTGCCAAATATGATGAGATCACGAAGGAATTTCCTGACAGCAGTATTTATTTCTTCAATTACGGACTCGAGTTATATCAATATGCTTCAGATACTTCATCTGGCAAACGTCCGGCAAATGCGGATGAGCTGATAAAAAAATCACAGGAGGAATTGAACAAAAGCCTTGCTTTGAAACCCGACTATCCGCATGCTTCGCTCGTACTTGGACAAATTGCTTATAATTCAGGCGTTGAATTGCAGCAGGAAGCTAAAGCAATCAAGGGCACAAAACCAGAGGATGTGAAGAAAAGAACTGACCTCCGAGCTGCTGCAAATAAAAAATTCGATGAAGCAATTCCTTATTTTGAAAAAGTAGATCAGCTTTTGGGCAGTCAGGGCAAATTAAAAATGCAGGATAAAAGATCTTTGAAAGATGCATATGATTTGCTTATTACTATCTACGAAAATAAAAATGTAAAAGATAAAGCAACTGCGTACACCGACAAGTTTAATAATGTGGACAAAGTTCATTAGATTTTTTTATAAAGTTTATTATCAGCTCCGGATGATTCCGGAGCTGATTTTTTTTGGATGAACTGGAAACTGAAAATTGTAAACCTGCACCTGAAAATGACTAACTTCCCATTCTAAAAACTGCAATATGTATACTCCATCGACCGACCGCTATCAGACCATGAAATATAATCGTTGTGGACAGAGCGGGCTTTTGCTTCCTGCCGTTTCACTTGGTTTATGGCACAACTTTGGGTCGGTGGATGTTTTTGAAAATGGAAGAAATATTATCCGTCGTGCTTTCGACAGAGGCATCACTCATTTTGATCTGGCTAACAATTACGGTCCGGCGCCCGGATCAGCAGAAGAAAATTTCGGAATGATTTTAAAAAAAGATTTTACAGGCTATTTACGTGATGAATTGATCATTTCAACAAAAGCAGGCTACCTTATGTGGCCCGGTCCTTACGGTGAATGGGGGTCCAGAAAATATCTGATCTCAAGTCTTGATCAAAGTCTGAAAAGGATGCAATTAGATTATGTAGATATATTTTATTCGCATAGACCTGATCCAAACACCCCTTTTGAAGAAACCATGATGGCTTTAGATAAGGCCGTAAGAATGGGAAAAGCATTGTATGCCGGTATCTCTAATTACGATGCGGAACAGTCTGAACGCGCTATAAAGATTTTAAAAAGCCTCGGTACACCTTGTTTGATTCATCAACCCAAATATTCGATGTTTGAAAGATGGGTAGAAAAGGGATTGCTGGACGTACTGGAGAAAAATGGAGTGGGTTGCATTCCTTTCTCTCCTCTGGCACAGGGATTATTAACTGATCGCTACCTGAAAGGCATACCCGAGGACTCCAGGGCTGCAAAATCTCACGGTTTTTTAAAAATCAATGAGATTACCCCCGATAAGCTGGAAAAAATAAACAAGCTGAACGAAATAGCTAAAAACAGGAACCAGTCACTCGCCCAAATGGCCCTTTCCTGGTTATTGAAGGATAAGAGAATTACAACAGTCCTGATAGGAGCCAGTTCGGTGCAGCAACTGGATAACAATCTCGACGCAATTAACCGTTTGGACTATTCGAAAGAAGAGCTTTCAGCCATTGAAAATGTTCTCAAAAACTGAGTGAAGGGATAGATTCCCGACCGGTTGATGAGGAAGCCAATATTCTAAAAAAATTGATCCTTAAGGCTTTTAAAACTCAATAATAATAAATATATTTACTGGTTCTTTCATCCTCTGAATATATCCACAAAGCGATTATGCGCTTTACTAACCCGGTCTCATAATCATTCCAATTAATCCTCTGTATCATTAAAAAATCGTAAGAACTGCGATTTTGTCAATTTTTTGGCAGCAAGGTTTGCATAACCATGCTATCCGGCTTTGAATAATTCCGGCTCTGTAAAATATTTTGATTAATCAGAACATAAATGAAAACGCAACACAATCCGCAAATGGTAAAAAATGAGCATGTCATCATTCTCATAAACCATAACCCTTTACCCGGTATTAAAAAATACAGCCTTTCCGCAAAACTGGTTATATTTTTTTTCTTTATTTTTTCAGCCGTTTCAGTAAGATCGCAGTCCTGTAAAGACTGTTTCCTTCCATCTTTTGGAGCAATTACAATTTATCATGTTGCACAGCCTGGTTCGAATTTTGGTTTTGGTTTCGAAGGAGGTTCCTGGAATAAGGAGCTAAGCCGGTTTAGTTATTTTGTGGGAGCGAAAATGCAATGGTTTAATCCTTCTGCAAACAAACCGGATAATAATAGCAGCGAGGATATTCGTTTTTCCTTTTATGTCAAAGGTCAGTTTGAGGTCTTAAACAGGTTATATATCGTAGCTGCCCCCGAATTTGTCAATCTCACATCATTTGAAGCCAGGGCAGGTGTCAGGTATATATTTCCAATCAGCAATCTGATAGGTATCGGAGTAGAACCCGGATACTCATTTGTTCAGAAACAGGTTTCTCTGAACACGAATATTCATTTTGCTTTGTAAGATATAGGTTGGGGTTAGATGGGTTAAGGCGAACACTATAGTCTTCTTAATAATCTCAACCTTACAATTCTTTATTTCAATTTCGAAAATTCTGATTCCAACCGGTTGATGGCTGATTCTTCCAATCTTTTTTTCCCGGAGGCGATCACGATACGATATCTGAAAGTCACCGGTGATCCTTTTTTCAGTTTGAAATCAAGTGTTTCTTTTCCATTGCTGAAAATTTTTT
The DNA here is from genome assembly GCA_035499855.1 of Puia sp. GTDB lineage: Bacteria > Bacteroidota > Bacteroidia > Chitinophagales > Chitinophagaceae > Puia. The sequence goes on from DATJXY010000104.1 coordinate 24,589, forward strand.
CTCCCAGTGGATTTGCGGCAAACAAACCATAACCCCGCGCATGCCAGTAAGTAGGATAACCCGGATTATGAGGATGATCGATAATGACAATACTTATTGTATCATTATTTTTTTTGCCATACAGCATACACCATCTTGCTCTCGTTCCCCAGGCACTATCGCCCTGTTTTCCTTCACTCGTAAGATAGTTCCCCGTGACCTGCGCATTTGGCGCAACTGTTGTGACATTCCCCTTATTATCTGTAAACTGTTTTGGTTGTGCTGAAGGGAGTTCCAGTTCATGTGTGACACGTAAGCCCAGCAAACCATCCTTGGAATCAGTAAAGGAAATATCTTGTTGGGCAATTAGCGTTGTAATTCTGTCAATAATTCTTTTGTCGGCATAAGCAGTAAAAATATACTGGGTCAGTTCTTTCAGTAAGATATTTTTTTTCTGATCCTCCCAATTGGCTGAGTAGATAATACTACCTTCACGACCACTTTTCGTTTCAATCTCACTGTTAGTCTTTATCCATCCATAAGAAGATTTTTTCTCTGCCGGGATGGCATATGAATTATTCCAGAAATCAAGACCATTTACATTTTCATAATTCAACCACAGTCCGATATGATGCGGGTGATCGGTAGATTCATTGGGACGGCTTTCAATTGGAAAACCTCTTGTGATAATTTCTTCATCAGGCGCATAAATCGGATACAAAACAGGTTTTTCCAAACTGTCGGGGTAAAGGAAGGAAGTGAATGGTTTTCCTCCGGCAGTAACTACGATTTGACCTGGTTTCGCAGATGAAGAAATATGAATATCTAATTTTTCCTGAGCAAAAGTCATGGTGGAAACAAAAAATAGAAATGATCCAAATAAATTCCGATTCATCAAACAGGAATATTTTAAATATTATTTTTTATGGCTGATACTAATTTATAACTTTAAATCTTTCTACAAACGATTGTTATGAAAAATTCTCGCAGGGATTTTATCAGGAAAACTGCTCTCGCAGGAACCGCTGCCTATACCGGTGTCATGGGACTGAAGGCTGAAACTTACAGAAATATTATTGGTTCTAATGATCGCATCAGGGTTGGCGTAGTTGGTTTTTCAGACAGGCATAAAGATGCGCATATTCCTTCTTTTCTCAAATCAAAGGACGAATTCAATTTTGATATCATTGCTGTTTCGGATATCTGGAAAAAAAAGCGCGAAGACGGGCAGGCTTACCTGAAACAAAAATTTAATCATGATATCAGGGCATGCATAAATAACGATGAACTATATAATATCAAAGAAGTAGACGCTGTGATGATCAGTACGGCCGATTTTCAACATGCATGGCATACGATCGAAGCGGTAAAGGCAGGCAGGGATACATACACCGAAAAACCTCTTGCTGAAACAATGGAAGATAACAGGGCAGTGCTGAAGGCCGTGAAGGAATCAGGAAAAATTGTACAGATTGGTTCACAAAGAAGGAGCGGGGCGAATTATAAAGCTGCTTACGATTTTATTCAGTCAGGAAAATTTGGCCCGATTGTGATGGTTGAACTCACATGGAATGTAAATCAACCCGGTCGCTGGCGTCGTCCTTCTCTTGTTTCCCAATTGAAAGAAGAAGATACCGACTGGAAACGATTTCTCATCAATCGTCCTTTTGAATCCTTTGATCCCAGAAAATATCTCGAGTTTCGTTTATTCTGGCCATATTCTTCAGGAATACCCGGACAATGGATGTGTCACCAGATTGATACCGTTCATTGGTTTAGTCAATTGCCCCATCCGCGTAGTGTGGCAGTTAATGGAGGAAATTATGTTTGGAAAGATGGAAGAAAAAATGCGGATACGCTCACGGCAGTTTTTGATTACGGTCCATTGGATGATTCATCGAAAGGATTCCAGGTCGTATTTACTTCCAGGCAAACCAATGCAGCAGGTGACGTAAAAGAAATTTATTATTCAAATGGAGGCACTTTAAATCTGGATACTAATAAAATCTCGCCGGAAGGCGGGTTGACCGAACATTATGCAAAAGATATGGGTATGAAGGCGAACCTGTTACCGGAAATTTCACTCAATGATCTTGCAGTGAAAGTCTCAACGGAAGCAAATACCGGCGGAGATCCGCTAACGGAAGCGCATGTCCGAAATTGGATGGACTGTGTCAGAAATCGCAAACAACCCAATGCCACGATTGAAGCCGGTTATAATCATGCAATCGCCGTAATCATGACCAATGCGGCTTATCGCACAGGCGAGAAAGTTGTATTTGATGATAAAACCCAGGAAGTGATGGCGGGTGGGAAAATATTTAAGTATTAGTCCTGATTGCAGAAATTATTCAGTCTTTGATCCTGCGCAATACAACAGGAAAATCAGGTCTGACCGATCCGATCCATTTTTCATACCATCCACCTGTTTCTCTGTAATCTTCCACATCAAAAGACAGGCATGACTCGAAATAGAATATTTTTTCAGTAGTATTCCTTGTAAACAATATTGAAATATAATAGGAACCGTCATTGAGAAAATTCCCAGGTATCTCGCAATGAGCTTCGATCAATCCTTTTTTGAAAATAGATTTTGGAGAATTGATATCAAAAATACAGTCACCATTCAGGTTGAATAAATGAACACCGACCTTTAGTTCGCCTGAATCCTCCGCATTATTCCAGAATTCAAAATTGATCCTGAGCGGGGTTCTGACATCAATCCTGAGCTGATCGTTCAGATATTGAGGAATTAATTCCACTTTTTTTATGCGGATAAACTGGTTGCCTGGAGCAGATTCCTTATCATTGAAATTTTGTTGAAGATATTCTTTCTTTTCAGTTTTGAGATAATGCGCAATAACCGTTTCAGGGTCACCCATATTTGCGATTTCTCCCTGTTTCAGTTCAATGGCTCTGTGACAAAGATTTCTTATTGTCTGCATATTATGACTCACAAAAAGAATCGTTTTCCCCTTTTGTGAAGACACTTCTCTGATCTTGTTGATACATTTTTGTTGAAACTCCGCATCACCCACAGCCAGTACTTCGTCGATGATGAGGATTTCCGGCTCAAGATGTGCCGCAACAGCAAACGCAAGTCGTACGTACATGCCACTGGAATATCTTTTTACAGGAGTATCGATAAATCGTTCGACACCTGAGAAATTAACTATTTCATCAAATTTTCTTTCAATTTCTTTTTTCCTCATGCCCATGATATGGCCATTCAAAAAAATATTTTCTCTTCCTGTAAGATCACCATGAAAGCCGGTTCCGACTTCCAACAAGCTGGCAGTTCTTCCTTTTCCAAATATTTTCCCGGTTGTTGGTAATGTTATTTTGGAAATAATTTTCAGTAAAGTAGATTTCCCGGCGCCATTCCTTCCGATAAAACCCATTACCTCTCCATGTGTGATATCGAAATTAATATTCTTCAAAGCCCGGATCTGATTTTTAAGAGGCTGATGAAATTGAAAGGCAGGATCATTCTCCAGAAAAAACTTTCTGTTCCACCAGTTCCTGATATCTTCCTGAACGGTACGCGATCCCAACACGCCTATGCGATAATTTTTGGAAATATTTTCTGCCTTGATCATTGTATTACTCATGATAAGCATTTAATTTTTATATCACATCCATTGCCTTTATTTCATATTTATGAAAAAGTATTAAACCAGCGAACAATATGGTGACAACCGTGAACACACTCAATAACAAATATTGTACATGAATAGGATGATGTCCAAAAAAAGCCGACCTGAATGTTTCAATAACAGAAGTCAGTGGATTCAGCCAGAAAAGAATCTTATATTTTTCAGGAACAATAGATATGGGATATACGATTGGTGTCGCGAACATGAAAAGACGAACAATGAATTGAAGAATATTATCAAGGTCCCGGTATTTTGCTGTGAATACGCTGATAATTAGTCCTGCACCAAATGCAAAACAGGCAGTCAGCAACATTAACAATGGTAAAAGCAATGCCACCCATGAAGGCATTATATTATGATTGCTGATTAAGAAGAAAGAATAGATCAGCAAAAATAAAATGAGTTGTATTGAGGAGCGGAACGTATGAAAAAGAACGTCACTTAGTGGTGCGATCAGACGCGGAAAATAAACTTTGCTGAAGATATTGGAATTGTAAACGAAAGTATTCATGGTTGCAATCAGGCTATCTGAAAAATATGTCCATATGATGCTTCCCGGCATATAGAACAGGAAAGGAGGAATACCGTCGGTTGAAAGGTTCGCAATTTTTCTGAATATCAGAAAATAAACAAATGTGGTAAGAAGTGGTTGAATAAATACCCAGAATGGCCCAAGGATGGTTTGCTGATAACTGGCGATGATATTTCTTCTTACAAATCTCAGGAGCAGGTCCTTATAAAGAAATAACTCATTCAGGTTTAAATTGAACCAGCCTTGCTCAGGTTTGATTTCCCATTCCCAATCAGAATTTTTTTCCATTAGTTTGACTCTGGTTAAGGATCCGTTTATTAAGACCCATTACGTTGCCTGGTTCAATATGGTTGGCATTCAATTTAGCCAGTAGATGAAAATATATAAAATTCAGTGGTGTTGGCATGGAATTTTAAGTGGTAACTTCAGGAAAATATTGGATATGAGTCTGGCGATTTACAAGAAAAAACGCTCCTTCAATAGAACGCCGGAGCCGTCGGGAGAAAAAAACAAGGCCGGATCAGCACTTCATTTCGTGGTGCAAAAACATGATGCGTCGCAGCTTCACTATGATTTCCGGCTGGAGATGAATGGTGTTTTGAAAAGTTGGGCAATTCCCAAAGGACCTTCTTTAAATCCTGATATAAAACGTTTAGCCATTATGGTAGAGGATCATCCATTTGATTATCGCAATTTTGAAGGCATTATTCCGGAGGGCAATTATGGGGCTGGCGTTGTAATGATCTGGGACGAAGGCGTATATAGATCGGCGGATATCAATTCCGGTGATATAAAATTGCAGGAGAAAAATATTCTGCAGCAATTGCATAATGGCAAATTGAATTTTATTCTTGAGGGATCTAAATTAAAAGGTGAATTTGTGTTGGTGAAATCGCATGGTCTTGGGGAGAATGACTGGTTGTTTATGAAAGTAAAGGATCGATTCGCTTCCAGTGAAGATATCACGAAGAAAGATAAATCTGTTAAATCAAAGAAAACGTTGGAACAGATTGCTACAACAAGTAAAAATTTCCACAAAAGCAACAGGATTGCAGGAAAGACAAAAAATAAAAAATCAACAGCGAAACAAAAGCAGGAAAAATAAATCCATGGGCAAGGAGTTTCTGAAAAAAGGTAGTAAAGATCAAATCATGAATATCAAAGGCCATGATTTGAAATTTACTAACCTGGAAAAATTATATTGGCCAAAAGAAAAGATTTCCAAAAGAGATCTGTTGAATTATTATTATGAAATAATACCTTTCATACTTCCTTATTTGAAGGATAGACCCCAGTCATTGAACCGTCATCCCAATGGCATTAACGGCCCGAATTTTTATCAGAAGAACGTGGAAGGCAAAGTAGCTGACTGGCTGGAAACCTATGCTTATCGTAGCGAGTCGGATAATCAGATAAAACAATTTCTTGTCTGTGCTGACGAGGCAAGTCTGATGTATACAGTCAATTTAGGATGTATTGAAATGAATCCATGGCATAGTAGGATTCAATCTCCCGACAATCCGGATTGGTGTGTTATTGATCTCGACCCGGATGGCAACCCTTTTGACGAGGTGATCAAAACTGCACTGACTGTAAAAGAAGTATTGGATCAGGCAGGAATTAAAGGATATTGTAAAACTTCAGGGGCAACGGGAATGCATATTTATATTCCATTGGGAGCTTCGTATTCTTATGAACAATCCCGGTCTCTTGCCGAATTGATCGTAGGGTTTGTTCATGAAAAAATTCCTTCTTTAACCAGCCTCGAAAGGAATCCTGTAAAAAGAAAGAAAAAGATTTATCTGGATTATTTACAGAACAGAAGCACGCAAACGATCGCGTCTCCTTATTCTGTAAGACCCAGGCCCGGAGCTACGGTATCGACTCCTCTTCATTGGGAAGAATTGAAAAAAGGATTGACTCCTCAAAAATTTACGATTAATAATATCAGGATCCGCCTGAAAAAAGAAGGTGATTTGTTCAAGCCAGTGCTTGGAAAAGGAATCAACCTTGAACAAAAATTAAAAAATCTCGAGAACATCAACGGTCAGGCTATCGGCAAATGAATGATTAACCGATCAAATTGTAATACATACCATTCAGGATTTATAGTCTAATTCTTCAGGCGTTTCCAGTGACCTGATTTTGGAAAGTAAAAATTCTGTTTCAAAAGGTTTGGCAAAAAAATAATCTGCCCCTGCCTGATAAGATTTTTCCTCTGCATCCGGCAAGCCGGACATGATAAAAACGGGAATGCTTTTTAAATCACTTCTTTTTAGTTCTGCACAAATATCCAGGCCATTGCCATGATCCAATTTAATGTCGAGCAGGATCAGGTCCGGCTCAAGTAGTTCTGTTATTTTCAGAATTTCATCCGCATCAGACAGAGGACAAATTTTGCAATTATGCCCCTGAAGTAGAAACCGTAAGCCATGCAACAGGTCCAGGTCATCTTCCACAATCATAATCTTTAACATGGTACAGAAAGTTTAATTGAAACCTTCCTATTTGATGCCAATTTTTTTTATAAGCTTAAAATTCATTTAGGTTAAAAATATTGAGGTGAGAATTCTACAAAATTATAAAATCGCCCATCGTGATGCAAGACAAAATCCACAGTAATTGTACTCGATTTCTTTATCCGGACAGGGATAATTGCTAAGTATTTTTCCCTTCATATCATTTTGGTTTGTTTATGGAATTCGAATATTCAATTATTAATTGAATAAGTCATACCTGATATTTGCATCATCATTTCAGTTTAAATACAACTTATGACTGTTCATCTGACCATCAGCGGGAAGGTACAGGGAGTTTTTTTCAGGGCCTCTGCGAGGGACATGGCTCTTACCCTGGAAATAAGAGGATGGGTAAAAAATACTTCTGAAGGAAATGTGGAGATACTGGCAAACGGGAATGATATATCAATCAGGCAATTTATTGCCTGGTGCCGGAAAGGTCCGGCAAATGCAATGGTCGCTCATGTTGCAATAACAGAAGTAGAGGAAAAAGAATTTGAAAATTTTTCCATTCTAAGATAGGAACTCTTTGAATTATGCCCAGTGACCGGGTACCCAATAATATCCTCGGCCATGAGTTTCTCTCCAGTGTCCGGGAATCCATCTGACCCCTCCCGCAGGAGGAATTGCCCAATGACCAGGCACATGAACATAGGCTCCATTTCTCCATACCCATTCATGTTCAACCCAGATATGTCTTGCAGAAGGAGCAACAGGTCTTACGATTACCGGAGCAACAGGCTGTACTTTTACATAATATTGCGCGTGAATAGCCTGTGACAATAGAACGAAGCAGATAATAAAAAAGCTTAACAAAAAATGTTTTTTCATAATTTTTCTTTTAATGATATTTTGAAACAGTAAGAAAAAAATTATGCCAAAAAAACGAACGATTCGTAAAAACTAACCCACTGATCAATAAAACAAAAGAATCTCATGAAATCTTTATTTTTATTTATAGTCATCTCCATAATTTATAACATCAGCGCTCCACGTTCATCGGAAGAATTATTAAAACAGATGTATGATCGTTACCATAATAAATGGTTTCATGTTTTAACTTTCAGCCAGACTACTGAAAATTACCGGAACGACAGTCTGATCAAAACATCAACCTGGTACGAAACAATTATGTACCCGGATAAATTCAGGATTGATTTTGAGGACAAGAAAAATGGTGATGCTGTTATTTTCAGAAATGATTCTGCATATGATTTTAGAAAAGGGAAGCTGACAAGCTCAAAAGCATATAAAAACGATCTGACATTTTTGTTGGGCGGACTTTATTTTTATTCTTTCAACGATATATTGAATAAGCTAAAGGCATTTCATTATGACTTAAATAAATTTCATCAGGATAAATGGAAAGGAAAAGAGGTATATGTCATTGGATCAGACAAACAAAGTGAAAAATTAAACCAGTTGTGGATCGATAAAGAGAACCTCGTATTAGTAAGGCTTTTGAAATTTGATGAGAAGGAGAAAGAAGAAGCCCTTTTTGAAAATCATATCCGGTTAGGAGAAGGCTGGTCCGAGAGGGCCTGCATCTTTTATGTAGATGATCATCTTGTTCAAAAAGAATATTATCACAATTGCATTGCAAATAGTGCTATTGATTCATTAGTTTTTGAACCCTCGCTTTTTGGGAGAGTGCCATAATACAAGGGCATTCTTTTATTAAAAAAGATCTACTGGCAAGTGTTTTGATAGACTATCTATTAAAACTTATTTTATGGCAAAGTATTCAAAGAAAGCACAGAACAAAGTTGAGCGTGCAATGCACGAAATGAAGCATGGAGAACTCGAAAGTGGCCGCAGCCACAAAAAAGTGACTAACCCCAAACAAGCGATTGCAATCGGTTTATCGGAAGCACGCAAGCAGGGGGCCAGGGTTCCAAAGAAGAAAAAAACTTCAACTGCCAAATAAACCAATCAAACGTTTTTCCTTCCAAGAATCAGTGAGAGAACAAATAATACGACGAAAATAAAAAAAAGGATCTTCGCGATATAAGCTGCACTGGCGGCGATTCCAAAGAAACCAAAAATACCGGCGATAATCGCGATAATCAGAAAAGTAACGGTCCAACGTAGCATAAGTTTAGTTTTTTGATAAATGATTTGTTTCGAACCTATTAACAAATAGTCTATCGGGCAATAATTATGCCCCGCTAATTTCCCCTAAAGGGCATCAAAATCGTGGAAATTTTTCGTCAATTAAAAAATTACTCCCCATAAGCTGTTAGAAAATATTAAAAAAATATTAAAAAAAATCAATTTCATGTAAGTTTGCCCCTGATACCCTCAAAGTGGGATGCTGTGGATAAGAATAATCACTTAATTTCGATAAATACGCGTAAATTTCAGTAAATTTTTAATATGCATACGATGGACGATTATCAGGTATCAGAAAGAGGGTTGGTGAGCACTATTCACGTTTTGAAATCGGGTGAAATAATTTATTCGGTACACGATTACATGAAGTTTGAAGACAGATTTTCATGGGTCGATAAAACATATATTGTTTCGAAGATTCTTGAACTGCAAAAGAAAACAGATGACAGGAAAAGATCTTTCATAGTGATTTATGAAGATGGCAACCTGATACGTGAGTTTGTAAATGTTGATCAGAGTTTTAAGCCTCTGAATTATTACAAATGATTTTTGGATTTTTTGATCCATGATCGAAAGAAATTTTTAAGAATATTTTGAAAACCGGATATCATATCCGGTTTTTTTATGGTCAGAATAAAGAGATCTTCTGGAGATGGGTCTTCATCCATTTTTTGTAATTTAGTAAACCTAAAAGATTGCTTATGCCCAGCCAAAAATTATCAACCGAACAAATAAATGCATATTCCCGTGACGGATATATTGTGATTAAAGGTTTTTGCAATAAAGAAGAAACGGATCATTTGTATAGTGTAGCGCTCGAAGACGATGCCATGAAAAAAAATGCCCTTGATCTCAATGACCAGACCGGAAAAAAAACACGATTATCACTTTGGTTTACTCCGGGTAATGATGTGTTTGGATACCTTATCCGAAGTGAAAAAATGGTTTATTCTGTAGCTCAACTGCTGGATAGTGACGCGGCTGTCTGCCATTTTCATTCCAAACTAATGCAAAAAGAACCCCGCGTAGGCGGGGCGTGGGAATGGCATCAGGATTATGGATATTGGTATAAGAATCAGTTTATGTTTCCTGATCAGCTTATCAGTGTGATGATTGCATTGACTGCAGCCAATAAGGAAAATGGTTGTTTGCAGGTGATCAGGGGCTCACACAAACTCGGACGCGTTAATCATGGATTTTCGGGCGAACAGGTAGGTGCAGATATGGTGATGGTGAACAACGCACTGAAAACGATGGAACTCATTTATTGTGAATTGGACCCGGGAGATGCACTTTTTTTTCATCCCAATTTATTACATCGTTCCGAAGCTAATTTATCACCCAATCCCAGATGGTCAATTATATCCTGTTATAGTTCACAATCCAACCTGGCTTATAATGAAACTTCTACCTCCTGGAAAACGCCGGTAGCGATTGTTCCTGATGAAGCCATATTGCAATGGGAGGCCGAATCATTGTCCAATGCAGACTTTCTGAAAAAGGAAAATGACCCTGCATTAAAAGAAACAGGATGGGAAAAAGAGGTGAAGGTTTAGTACGATGAATCTGTAAATAATAATCTCTTCTGAAACTTTGAATGTTTAAGCGGTATTTGTTTGCCCTCTGTAAAGAGGGAGGTGATTCGCTTTGGGAATTTTGTCAAGCAGATTTTATGAAGAAAAATAAAATATTAAAAAATCTGGAGGAGCTTTTCGGAAAAATTGAAATGTTTTCAGAAACGGTAATCAATGATTTTCACAAAGAAAGAATACACCGGTTAAGAGTAAATATAAAAAAGCTCAGGGCCTGTCTGCGTTTGCTGAATATGGGAACTAATGACAGCAAAGTCTTAAGAATTCCAAGATCCCTCAAGAAATTTTACAGGAGGGCAGGAAATATCAGGAATATTCAAAATCACAGGGCATGGATCTACCAGTTTTTTCGAGGCCGGCAGCGCCCTGCAGGATATCTCGCATTCTTGAGAAAAAAAATATATGAGGAAAAGATTGAAATGAAGGATGCTTCCTTATCGTCATCCCTTTTCAGACATGAATGGAATAAGATAGAAAACAGGTTGCCGGATAAAATAAATTCAGATACCATTGCGGCATTCATGGATCAAAAAAAATCAATCATAAGAATCATTTTAAGTTCAGAGAAAACCGATGAAATGCTGCACTCACTCAGAAAGCAATTGAAAGATATTCAATACAACGAAAAATTAATCAGGTATTTTATGGGTCCAGACAGGCCTCCTGTTATGGAAAATATTAAGAAGCTTACAGAATTATTAGGCAATCATCAGGACTATGTCATTCACCTGGGCTTTCTTGAATCAAATGACATTGAAAAACTAAGTACGGAAGAAAGAAAATTATTGGATACAGCAACTGCTGAAATTAATAAAAACAAAACCGCTCTCCGGAATCAGATTCTTCTGATGATAGCAAAATAATCATCCGCCTGAGTCAATAATTCTGTAACTTTCATCAAACTTAATTGCTTGTCTGTCCGACTGAATGCAGCATACGACTGCCCGATTTTCCAAGTAAGCATGAGTCCATTTTGTTACATGAGCAATGACCCTGTTCATGGAAGCTTCACTATTTCAACTTCAAAACTGCTATCATAAAACAACCATTATGCAAGTCAATATTGAAAACAGTTCCGTCGCTTCTGCGGCAGGTATCAGTAAAAAAGAATTGAATTATGTTATCAGGGTTTCATTGATTGCAGCGCTGGGTGGATTTTTATTTGGATTTGAAACGGCTGTCATATCGGGTGCTGAAAAAACTATTCAGAAGCTCTGGTCTTTAAATTCTTTCTGGCAGGGATTTACAGTTGCTTCGAGTTTGTTTGGAACCATCGTCGGCTCATTGATTGCAGCTGAGCCGGCACAAAAATATGGAAGAAAAAAAGTATTGAACCTAATCGCTGTTTTATACCTGCTATCAGCAATCGGGTGTGCGTTGACACCTTTATGGCTATTGTTCGTGACTTTCCGGTTTATCGGAGGACTTGCAGTGGGAGCATCATCTGTTGTAGGGCCCATGTATATTTCCGAAATTTCTCCCGCATATGTAAGAGGAAGACTTGCAGGTTCATTCCAGCTCAATATCGTTACCGGAATTTTTATAGCCTATATCAGCAATTATCTATTTGCAGGGACAGGATCGGAATCCTGGAGATGGATGTTAGGTGTTATGGTAGTGCCTGCAGGATTGTTTGCTATTCTTTTGCGTTCTATTCCTGAAAGCCCAAGATGGCTGGTTCTAAATAACCGTGATGAAGAAGCTAAATCCATTTTTTCAAAGACCGGAGAACATGATGCTGTCGCACTTATCAAAGAAGAACATGAATTATCAAAGCAGGGCGTAAAAGAGAGTTTGTTCAATGGCAAATACAAAAAACCTATTTTGTTTGCAGTCGTGCTGGCAATGTTCAATCAATTATCAGGCATTAATGCAATCTTATATTATGCTCCCAGAATATTTCAAATGGCAGGATTCTCCCAAAACCAGGCTTACCTGCAACCTGTTTTTATTGGAGCGGCCAATTTATTATTCACACTCATCGCAATGTCTCTCATTGATAAATTCGGTAGAAAAACTCTTTTGATCGTGGGCTCTATCGGGATGATTATCTTTCTCGCACTGACGGCAAATGCTTTCAACAGCGGGAGTGGTGGCGGAAGTTTTGTGATCTTTTACCTCATAGGTTTTATTGCTTTTTTTGCTTTTTCACAAGGAGCAGTTATCTGGGTTTTTATTTCCGAGATATTTCCAAATTCAGTGCGTTCACAGGGAGGAGCACTGGGAAGTTTTACGCATTGGTTTATGGCCTTCGTTATTTCATTGACATTCCCCATTATTGTAGAGGGAAGCAAAAAAGGAGGTTTTTATTCATTCATTTTTTATAGCGTGATGATGTTCTTAAACCTGTTATTTACCTGGCGCGTACTTCCGGAAACAAAAGGAAAATCATTAGAGAATATACAGAAGGAATTGGGGATAGTCTGATTTGTTTTTATAATTAGCTGAAGGCGAAAAAAAATATTTATGGTTGACAGGAACAGGCATATACTTACATTGGATGAGTTCACTATTCAGCAATACCGAAAAATTCCAAATGCTACCGGGGAGTTAAGTACTTTACTACGCGACATTGCATTGGCAGCAAAAAGAATCAATGTTGAAGTGAATAAAGCCGGACTTGTAGATATACTTGGTGATGCCGGAATTACTAATGTGCAGGGGGAAGCAGTAAAAAAGCTGGATGTCTATGCAAATAACCAGATGGTAGGAGTTTTGAAACATGGTATCAGTTGTGCCGGTATTTGCAGTGAAGAAATGGATGATATGGTGGTTTTTGATGATGAAATGAGTAATAAAAGTAAATATGTGGTGATGTTTGACCCGTTGGATGGAAGCAGTAATATAGATACGAACGTTTCCATCGGGACAATCTTCGGAGTATACAGAAGGATAAGCCAACCAGGCAGGCCCTGTGACATAAAGGATTTTCTTCAGTCGGGCATCAAACAGGTAGCGGCAGGGTATGTAGTGTATGGCTCATCAACCATGTTTGTATATGCAACCCGAAGAGGTGTAAATGGATTTACATTAGACCCTTCTATTGGAGATTTTTGTTTAAGTCATCCGGATATCCAATGTCCTGAAGATGGAAAAATTTATTCAGTGAATGGAGGCTATTTCTCTCAGTATACTGACAATGTAAAAAAATTCATCAATGTACTCCAGAATAAAACAAAGAAAGAAGGAGGACCATTGACGCAGCGTTTTACCGGGAGCATGGTAGCTGATTTGCATCGGACTTTAATTAAAGGAGGTATATTTTTATATCCCTTAACTACAGAGAATCCTCATGGAAAATTGCGTTTAATGTATGAATGCAATCCTTTTTCATTTATAATGGAAGTAGCAGGTGGCAAGGCAAGCGATGGGATGAAGAGAATCCTTGATATCCTGCCTGGTAGTTTGCATGACCGGACACCTATTTTTATCGGAAGTAAAAATATGGTAGACGAATGTCTGGCCTTCTTTGAAAAAAACATATGAATCGCCATGAGTTTTAGGGAATGACGGGTGGTCAATCAATCATTTTAACAAAACTATATTATTCGTTTTTGTTACTTCTCTTTTAATTTTTCGTCTAATAATATGTAGGCATTTAAAGCCTGGCATATGAAAGACATTTCTACACAACAGGAAATCTTATTGGTAACCGGCACCAGCTTCTCTAAAAGACAATGGGCAGAAAAAGATCCATCAGATGATCATCCGGCTACAGAACAGGAACAACTGGAAAAAGCATGTTGGGACGGTTTATTAAAAGAGTTGCTTCCGGAAATTTTTGGAAAAAATGACGATGGAAGGGATTTGTATCTCTGGCAAATTTGTGAAGCCGGTTCTTTTATTGAATTGGAATTATGTGATCATCCTGATTCTTTCGAAAAAATCTTTTCAATTAATCCTTATTCCTTTCTGCCGGAAATTTTTTACAATTAATTGTTACTTCATTAGATTTCATCCAGGTTGAATGGTAAGGCTCTGATTCGCTTTCCAGTCAGTGAAAAAATTGCATTTGTAAGGGCTGGAGCAACAGTTGGCAATCCTGCTTCTCCAACACCTTCAGGCGGGTCATCACTTTTAATTACAATCACTTCTGTTTCCGGGCACTCATTTAGCCTTAACATTTTGTAGGTATCAAAATTTTTTTCGACAATTCTTCCTTTTTCAATAGTTAGTCCGCTTTTATAGGTGGCCGTTAGTCCCATTACAATGCATCCTTCGGTTTGAGCTTTGATAATATCCGGGTTAACAGGTATTCCACAGTCAACAGCAGCAGTAATTTTTTTGATGAATATTTTCCCGTTTCTTCTGTTAATCTCAACCACCATGGCTACAAATGCACCTGATCTTTCTACAATAGCTACACCCTTGCCTTCATCTTTTCCTGCCGATTTGTACCAATTCGTTCTATCAGCTACAGCATGCAATACCTCAGTATAACGACGATGGCTCCTTAACATGGAGAGCCGGAAATCCATCGGATCTTTTTTTGCTGCAAATGCCATTTCATCAATAAATGATTCGTGTGCAAAGCAATTTGTGGAATGGTATACGGATCTCCAGTATGAAACAGGGATATAGAATTTTTGCAATACCCCTTTGATACTAAAATTGGGGATGGCATATTCCCTGTTAATTCCCCCCGCTATGGCTTCTGTTGGACGATTACTGTTCCCCGATTGATTTCGGATATCCTGACAAATGACTTTATGTTCCAATCCGATAGCATTTCCCTCTCCGTCCAGCGCACCTTTGCAAACATTGAGAGAACAGGCTCTGAATGGTCCCTGAGAAATATCGTCCTCTCTTGTCCAGATCACTTTTATAGGTCTATTGGTTTTAATAGATAAATCGGCTGCTTCTTCAGCAATATCCGTCATACTTCTTCTGCCAAAAGCGCCACCCATAAATGTGTAGTTGATGAAGACTTTACTTTCCGGAATTCCACATTGTTGCGCAAGCTGGGAACGAACTCCATTTGGATTTTGTGTGGAACCCCAGTATTCGCATTTGTCTTTTTGCACGTAAACTATGGTATTCATGGGTTCCATAGGAGCATGCGTTTGATACGGCGTTTCATAGGCGGCCTCGATTTTATTAGTTGTGTTCGAATAGGCCTGATCAAAATTTCCATTTTCATGCAGAACTGTTCCTTTCTCTGAAGAAGCATTTTGATAATCATTCTTTATTTTTTTTGTTGACCAGGATTCGAGGTTGCTGTTATCCCATTGAATTTCTAAAAGTCTTCGGCCCTGCAATGCAGCCCAGTAATTGGTAGCGATCACAGCAATTCCTTCCCGCGTTTGTCCAAAAACATTGCGTTGCGTTTTTAAAACATGTGTAACACCAGGAACAGCTTTTGTTTTTAGATCGTCGAAACTTATTATTTTACCCAAAAGCACGGGAGACCTTTCAACAGATGCATATAACATATCGGGCACATTGCAATCGATTCCGAAGACTGCATCTCCATTTACTTTCAGTGGAATATCTTTTCGGAGAATTGATTTCCCGATAATCTTAAAATCTTTGGGATCTTTTAATGACGGGTTATCAGGAATAGAAAGTTTACCGGCATCCGAAGCCAGGTCACCATAGCTGAATTTATTTCCCGAAACACGATTAATTACAAAGGCATTTTCTGCGTAACAATCAGCAGCGTTTATACCCCAACGTTGGGCAGCTGCCATGATCAGCATTTCTCTGGCGCTGGCGCCTACCTTGCGCATCCATTCAAAATTGCTTTGTATACTACGGCTGCCTACCACCATTTGATCGCCATATTTTGAACGGTCGGCCGTGGAGGGAAAAATTTCAACTTTGTCAATATCCACTTCCAGTTCTTCTGCGATAATCATTGGGATAGATTCGAAAGTTCCCTGGCCCATTTCAGGCCTGTGATTGAAAATGGAAATTTTCCCTGAAGATTCTATAAAAATAAAAGCATTCAACGAAGTGGTTGAATGAGGAGCCGAAGAAAGGTTAACAATGGATTGACTTCCTACTTCTTTCCGAAAAGCTAATCCGATAGCGAGACAGGCACCAGACATTGCAGTGAGCCTTATAAATTCTCTTCGGGGTAGGTGTTGGATTCTTTTCATAATTGTATTATTTCAGGATCATACAATCATTTTCAAAATCTTTTTAAACAGAATCTCTTCTGTAACAAGAATAATTTAAGAGCTATATAAAGGTACAGATATAATAAGTATTTGTTCGGATTTTAACTTTGGTTGAATATCTTTTGTATTTTGAAGAATAAACTTTCTCAACATGAATAAATCCAGAAGACAATTCATAACTGCAGCTACTGTATTGGGAGGATCTACTGCTTTTTCAGCTATTCCACTTGTTCCAAAACAGAAAAGAGAACCATTGGCTCATCATGTTTTTTTTTGGCTAAAAAATCCAAATTCAAAACAAGATCTTAATAAATTGATTGAAGGAGTCAGAACACTCGCAAAAATCGAAACAGTCAAAGAACTCCACGTTGGAGTTGTGGCCGGTACTGAAAAGCGGGATGTAGTGGATGCAAGCTGGCATGTATCCGAGCTTATTTTTTTTCATGACCTGGCCGGACAGAGCACCTATCAATCTCATCCGATTCATCAGAACTTTATAAAAAACTATGGATCGCTCTGGCAAAAAGTGGTGGTGTATGATGCAATGGAAGTATGAGAGATTAATTTTTTAAAACAGTTTCAATTCAGAATATTTCAAAATCAATTTTGATTTTGTCAAAAGAAAAAGGCTGCCCGCGGCAGCCTTTTCTGATTAAATTTTTGATATTCTGAATTGATTTCTTATTTGCCGAAGAGATAAAACACTCCCACCTGGAATACACTATGTTTTACTGTTCCGTTCGGGTCATCTTTGGCGATATTGGACAATCCCAGGTTATACCTTGCATCAATTCCTAAATGAACAGGTTTAAGTAAATAACCCAAGCCAAATGCCCATGTCATATCAGTAGAGTTGTAAGAAGATTTTACATCTGCACTGACGCCGTTTTGCTTGGCATTTGCGCTAACCAGAATACCGAATTGAGGACCAGTTTCAGCAAAGAACCCTGAACTATGATTATATTTCAACAGCACCGGAATATTAATATAGGCCTGGCTCAATGTGAAGCTTTCATCTTCAATCGTAGCTTTTGCACCCTGGTCAGAATAAATTACTTCAGGCTGAATACTGAATTTTCCGAGAGCATGAATTGAAACCAACGCACCCCCAAAATAACTCGTTCTGGTAGAAGCACCGCTTGCATCAGAACCTGTGAGCGTTGCAAAGTTGGCACCTGCCTTTAAACCAAATTGTACCATCTGTGCATTCACCGTTACAATAGACGAAACCGCTAAAAACAATACGAATAGTTTTTTCATAACATTGGATTTTTTGTTTAAAAACTAGAGCAAATAAAGAGTAAGATTTGCAATAAAAAGAATACGAAACAAATGGTATTTTATTGTATTATTTACTTTTAAACTTGATTTTCTAATTATTACATACTGTAATTCAATATGATAGAAAGTTTATAATAATAATATCTCGGAACAAAAAGTACTAAATGATAACCATTATTTTGACAGCCAGCCCTCATTCTTTAATATCTGCCACGGGAAAGATTTTTGAAGGAATATCTTGAATTTTATGTCCGCTTTTTAAGCAATCAATCGTCCTTCTTAAAAGTCTTTATATGGCAAAAACAATTGTTCAGAAGATAGTATTCAGGAATACTACTTCAAAAGCTCTTTATGGCCTGTACATAAATTCAAAAAAGCATTCGATGGCGACAGGTGCATCAGCATTTATTTCTTCAAAAGAGGGAGGAAAATATTCAGCTCACGATGGATGGATAGAAGGCAAAAATTTAAAATTTGTAAAGGATCAACTGATAGTTCAATCCTGGAGAGCACAGGACTGGGATGTTAAGGATGTTGATTCTACTTTTATTATTTTATTTGAGCCAAAGGGAAAGAATGTTGTTTTACATGTGGTTCATGCCAATGTTCCTGACAAGCATTATTCGAGCATTAGTAAGGGGTGGGTTAAATATTATTGGGAGCCATGGAAAAAATTCCTTGCCGGAAAAACCATTCAAAAATCTGCGCCAATGTAGTGCTCAGACCTGTAAAATAAATAACAATTTCTTTTTTATTTTTAAAAAGGCATTTGGTTGATAACCATGATCTTGATATGTATCGTATTTTCCCTTCGTAAAAACCCCTATGAGGGTGGCAGGCGGCAGAGTATCTTAGACCTATCATAGAGCTCCGTTATTGAAAAACCCTATCGTCCGACCCCGGAAGTCTCTGTTAATCACCTTCCAATATTCCTATAGAGAAATTTTGATCGATTAAATCCAAGCCTCGGTTCGGCATTGTTTTACCTAAAAATGAAAACGATGTTGATCTCAAGACTTAATCTGTATTCTTTAAGTACGATTCTCTTTGCATCCCTGTTTTTCCTGGATGCAAAAGCTGATCGTCCGGCACCAGCTCTTCGAACAAAGGCAAGAACTACTACAGTTTCTTCCAAGAGCATGAAAGTGTATATGACCAAAAAGGAAATGCGCTTTGCAAAGACTTATATCAAACAGAGCAAAGAAAACCTGGTCAGCATTCAAAAAAGAAGTGCCATTCCATTCAATATTATTGATTCAGTATTCAGTCATTATGGACTGCCAAAGCAGTTGAAATACCTGGCTGTCATTGAATCGGAATTGAAACCATCTGCAAAATCAAAAGTAGGTGCCCGTGGCCCCTGGCAGCTAATGCCAACAACTGCCAAAGAACTTGGATTAAAAATCAATCGTCATGTTGATGAGCGTACCAACTATTATAAAAGCACAAAGGCCGCAGCTTTATATTTAAGAGATTTGCATACGGAATTCAACAACTGGCTACTGGTAATCGCTGCATATAATGGTGGGCCCGGGCCTGTAAATTCTGCGATCCGTGCATCCGGAAGCAAAAATTTCTGGAAGCTGCAGAAATATCTTCCTGAGGAATCAAGCATGCACGTGAAAAAGTTCCTGGCCACCTATTATTATTTTGAAGGATCGGGAAATACAAACAAGCTTGCAAAAACAGATATAGACGTTTCAAAGAAAGGTCCTACTGATTTGTAATATAATCTGATTTTTCTTAGTCAGACAATAGACCCATTTTCGGGTATATTTGATAGTTATAAAAAATATTATATGGCTACCGTTGCCTTGGGCAGGTAGCTTTTTTAATCCTCATCTTTTTCTTCTATATCTTTTTCCTTTTTGTGCGCAACCAGGGGACGTATCATTTCCGGATGACTGACCACCGACAATTAAAAATCATCTACCAGAATATCATCCAACCCGATTTGATCGAAGGGTTTTTCAATTTGCTTCTGGAGCGTATAAAATACGATTAGTACAAAGGAAGATAAACCGCAAAGCACGTAAATCACCCAGGTCGCTAAAGTTTTTTCAAAAATTCCAAACAAGATCGGCGCCTCCATGAGCGGGAAAAAAATGACACCTAATAAAGCCATTTTTCTGACAGCTACTACTGTACCATGTCTGGTCAGACTGATAAGAGTTAGCGCACTTTCATAAGCATGTTCCAGATGCCTGAAAATGCGAACACTTGATGAAGTAGAAATCTGGTGTCGGTGATCCTGCATAAATAAAAATACATCGTTGATTCGTTCATATAACTCCTGAGGAGTTGTTTGTCTGAATTTCAAATATGAAAGCAGGGCGGCAGGAATTTCTTTGATTCTCTTATGAACCTCTGTCCTGCTTTCATCAGGCAATTTTTTTATATGGTAAAAAGACTGGAAAGTTACTTCTATCGATGCCCTGAAAGAGCTGAGATATTCCAGTCCACGTTCTCTTCTTGTAAAAGCTTCCTGGATAGTGAAAAATAAAGGAAAGCTGATAATTAAAGTAAACAGGAGAGTCGATCTGACAAATCTTATCTGATAATGAATCGTGATATAGCAGGAGATTACCGAAAGCACGAGGATAATCAGAGTCCTTAAATTCATTAAAGTCATTAACCAGGTCAATATGCGAAAAGGTTTTTTGTACTTGTTTGGCATAAGCAGGAATGGATACTTCTGATTCCGAACGGATCATAAAATTTAGTATGTCAAATATAAAAAAACTGCTCCGAGAATCAGTCACTATCATCCGCCAATGATTCTATTTTCATATATTTTATTACCGGATATCATAAATGTTTTATTTTCTAAGGCATTTTCCGGAAATTATACAAATTTTCATTGTCACTGCTTATGACAAATACTGCAATCCCTCTCGGCAAAGTTCCTGCATCGACTTTACCCAGGATTCAATCTGTTGATCTCCTGCGTGGATTAATTATTGTTCTGATGGCCATCGATCATGTTCGCGTTTATTCCGGTATTCCTGCCGGAGCTCCTTCTCCTGGTATTTTTTTTACTCGGTGGGTTACAAATTTCAGCGCCCCGGGATTCGCATTTTTTGCAGGTACAAGTGCATTTCTATATTTTTTAAAAACTGGTGATAGATCAGGATTGTCACGCTTTCTTCTCTCAAGAGGGTTTCTTCTTGTTTTGTTGGAACTTACTGTGATCCGGTTTTTCTGGATGTTCAATTTTGATTATGCCCATTTTATTTTAGCCGGAGTGATCTGGATGCTGGGTTGGTGTATGGTGATTTTGTCCGCATTTGTGCGTTTAAAACCCCGTACAGTGGGCATTATCGGATTGGCGATTATTTTCGGTCAGCAGATTTTTCACTACGTTCCAAAAATATTTCCTGCATCGATGCGGGCATCGGTTGGATGGATCTGGGAATTTCTTTATCCCTCCGGATTGGATGGAATGCCCGGAATTTCCATTCTCTATGTACTGATTCCCTGGATAGGAGTGATGATGGCAGGCTATGGCTTCGGGCAATTATTGATATCGAAGCGTGAGAATTTGAAGAAAATTTGTTTCTGGATCGGGATTTCTTCTATAATAACATTTGTAATTGCAGGAAGCCTGATAATAATTTTGGGATCACCTTACGAGGGTAAAATGCCTTTTCTTTTCCGGCTGCTTGCTCAACAAAAATACCCTCCTTCACAGGTTTTTCTTTTGATGACTTTAGGGCCATTGATTTTATTAGTGCCATGGGCGGAGAAGGCCAAAGGATGGTTTGCCGATACATTAAAAATTTTTGGTCGTGTGCCGATGTTCTTTTACCTCCTGCATATTCTTTTGATCCATGTATCAGCGTTAGCGGTAAATTTAATAATCTCCGGAAATGCTCATCAGGACTGGTATTCGACAGCCCCATTTGTAGAAATATCAGAGGACCAAAGATGGAGCCTTCCGCAGCTCTATCTTGTTTATGCGATTGATATGGTCATACTTTATTTTGCCTGTCATTGGTATGCAGGATATAAATCCAGGCATCCTGAAAAAAAATGGCTGAAATATTTTTGAAGAAACTTCATAACTCTTTGGCATAGCCGATTCATTTTTTTAAACCAAGTTATAACCAATATGAAACGCAGAGATTTTTTGACCAATAGTGGGTTAGCAGGAGCAGGGATTGCATCGCTGCTCATTGCATCCTGTAACCAGGATCAGACAAAAACAAGTTTGCCACCTGTAAAAAATAATGATTCTGTTCTGGATTTCGAATTGAATGAAGAAAGTATTTCTTCGTTACAGGAAAAAATGGCTTCAGGAAAATACAGTTCAGAGCAATTGACAAAACTCTACCTGGATCGTATAGGCGATATTGACAAAAAGGGACCGTTTTTGAATTCAGTAATAGAATTAAACCCCGAGGCATTGAGTATTGCCAAAAGATTGGATGAAGAAAGAAAATCGGGAAAGATCAGGGGGCCTCTTCATGGTATTCCCATTCTCATCAAAGACAATATCAATACAGGTGATAAGATGCAGACAACAGCAGGCGCTCTGGCAATGGAGGGGCATTATGCCGGCGCAGATGCTTTCGTCGTAAAAAAATTGCGCGAAGCAGGGGTTGTTATTATGGGAAAAACAAATTTGAGTGAATGGGCGAATTTCAGGTCTACTAATTCCTGTTCGGGTTGGAGCAGCAGGGGAGGGCAAACCAAGTGTCCCTATATTCTTGATCATAATCCATGCGGATCAAGTTCTGGTTCCGGGACGGCTGTCTCTGCGAATCTTTGTGTGGTGGCTGTTGGAAGTGAAACCGATGGTTCAGTCACCTGCCCTGCTTCCGTGAATGGAATTGTTGGAATCAAACCTACTGTTGGGCTGGTTAGCCGTACGGGAATCATTCCGATATCAGCTACGCAGGATACAGCAGGACCGATGGCCAGAACCGTAAAAGATGTCGCTATTCTTCTTGGTGCGATGACCGGCCCGGATCCATCGGACGAAAAAACTAAAGAAACGGAAGGAAAAGCTTTGACTGATTACACAAAATTTCTCGATCAGAATAGTTTGAAAGGAAAAAGAATTGGCGTTGAAAAAAAACCACAGGGAAATAATCAATACCTGCATGCTCTGCAGCAAAAAGCAATTGAACTAATGAAACAGCAGGGTGCCGAAATCATCGAAATAGAATATATAGATAAAATAAATAAAACAGGCCCATCAGAATTATTAGTGCTTCAATATGAATTTAAGGATGGGTTGAACAAATATCTCTCAACCTACAAAGGAAATATGAAATCGCTTGCGGATGTCATCGAATTCAATAAAAAGAACGAGGACAAAGCAATGCCTTATTTCAAACAGGAAACGCTTGAAGAATCCAATAAAAAAGCTGGGCTCGATAGCAAAGAATATAAAGAAGCTTATAAAAAAAGTCATATTGAGTCGAGGATATTTCTGGATGATATTATTAAGAAAAACAACCTTGATGCGATCTGTGGGATAACGATGGGACCTGCCTGCAGTATTGATGTTATTTATGGCGACCGATGGGGCTCCTCATTGACATCTCCTGCCGCTATTACCGGATATCCTCATATCTCTGTTCCCTGCGGGATGGTTTATGATTTACCTGTAGGTCTTTCTTTTTTTGGTCCGGCATATAGTGAGCCGGCATTGATCGGCATTGCATATGCTTATGAGCAGGCATCCGGGAACAGGGTAGTTCCAAAATTTAAAAAGGCATTTCTTTCCTGATCCATATCTTTCTTTCTATTTTCAAAATGTCTCTTACAAAATCAAAAAAAAATTTTTATACCGGGATCGGGTTGGCCGTACTTACTACATTGATATGGTCGGGTAACTATGTGGTGGCGCGCGGTATTTATAAACAATTGCCTCCTGTGAGTCTTGCTTTTTATAGATGGGGCCTGGCGTCTATATGTCTTGTTCCGTTAGCATGGAAGAAAACTTTTCAGGAAAGACAGGTTCTTCTCCAAAAAAAACAATACCTTTTTTGGACAGCGATTACCGGTGTTACCATTTTCAATACTTTTATTTATATCGCCGGTCATTATACTTCTGCCATTAACCTCGCCCTGATTGGTACCACTTCGGCACCGGTATTTGCCACTTTTTTAGCAGCTATTTTTTTGCGTGAGAGAGTGGATATTTTTCGCATATGCGGCATCGTGATTTGCGTTGCCGGCATTCTATTCTTACTGGCCCGGGGTGATTTCAGGAACCTGCAGCAATTTCGTTTTGGAAAGGGAGATTTACTGATCCTGATCAGCGCTTTCAGCTTTGCGATTTACAATACACTCGTCAGGATCAAACCTGCTGCAATATCTCCGATGGTTTTTTTGTTTGTAGTGTTCACAGTGGGCACTCTCTGCCTTTTACCTTTTTATATCTATGAAATCACTCATACTCCGGCAACTTATTGGACCTTGAATATGATTTTAATTATTATTTATCTCGGCATCGGTAATTCCATTATCGCTTTTTTTTGCTGGAATGCATCTATCACCCGGCTTGGAGCATCGGGCACCGCATTATTCGCAAATTTGATTCCCATATTCAGTACCATCGAAGCCATTCTCTTTCTAAAAGAAGAATTTTCAAGCGTTCATTTAATAAGCGGTCTATTGGTCATAGGAGGTTTGGTGATTGCCAATCTTAAAAGACCTGTGTCTGCAGGTAAAGGTTAGCCCTTAGTCGATTTAAAATATATCTGGAAAAACTGTTCATACTTAATCTCTCATCAATCAATTCTGCTTCGTAAATTAGTATCACTCCTTGCAACCGTAATTCGATCGTTGAAATATCATGATTCATGAATCTTGAAATTAATGACTCCAATTACAGCGAATGGAACAGGATTGCCCAAATCATTCTGAACCATCAGCAGAAATACATCGACCTTAGAATTGGAGAAAATGCTAACCTGTTCGAAAAGGATCAGGAAAATTCTGAAACTTCAATTCCTGAACTCAGGAAAAGGATTAGAGATATCATCCTGTCTTTAAAAGATTTTCCATTCAGCCTGAAAACAAAAATAGATGCACATTTAAAGGAACTCAAATTTCCCATCATCGAGAAATTACAATCCATGGTCGTTGATCAATTACCGGAAGAATAATTTTTTTTGAAAAGAATTTCAGACAGCCGTCCATCCGCCATCAACCATCAATGTTGTCCCGGTAATCAACGATGCAGCAGGAGATGCGAGAAACAGCACTGCATTGGCCACATCTTTTGGTTCACCGATTCTCCCTAATATAATTTTTGAAATCACCAGCTCTTTGTTTTCTTTTTCTGCGAGATATTCTTCTGTTCCCGGGGTATAAATAAAAGTAGGCGCTACTGCATTCACGGTAATATTATATTTGGCCCATTCTACAGCAAAGCATTTGGTGAGATGCGAAATTCCGGATTTGGTCATACAATAAACAGATTCTGTTGGAAGAGCAATGAATCCCGCCTGCGAACTTAAATTGACAATAGTTCCTGATTTTTGCTTAATCATGAATGCTCCTGCAGCCTGACTAACGAAAAAAGTCCCCTTCAGGTTCACTGCAAGCGTATAATCAAAATCTTTTTCCGTTACATTTTCAATCAGGTTACCTGGAGCGATGCCCGCATTATTTACAAGGATATCGACCCTGTGAAAATGTTTTTCAATCTCGTTCATGGCAGCATGAATCTCGTCCATCTTGCTTACATCCAATTGCAGAGGGATTGCTCTTCTCCCCATTGACTGTATTTCCTTCACCAGTCCATGATCTGCATTCTTATCTCTCAATCCCAGTGCAATATCGGCTCCCGCTTCTGCAAGAGCAAGCGCACAGGCCCGGCCGATTCCTCTGGCTGCTCCGGTTATCAATGCAATTTTTCCGTGGACGTTGACTGGATCTGCATTTTTCATGTTGAACTATTTATTCTCCATATTACTATTGCTGATGAAAGCAATTTTTTTACCATCCGGTGACCATGAAGGCGTATTGATCGATCCCTGTCCTCCGTAAAAATAAGCCAGCACTTTTGGAGTGCCTTTGCCATCGATTGGCAGAAGGCGGATATAAACATGTTTGTATGGCGGGTGAATCGATGGGGGAGTTTCTTCTTTCAGGAATGTCAGGTACACAAACCATTTTCCATCGGGAGAAATATGCGCAAACCAGTTATTATAATCATCGTTCGTGATCTGTTCCTGCTCACTGCCATCAGGTTTCATTCTCCAGATTTGCATCAGTCCTGAACGCACAGAATTGAAATAAATATATTTTCCATCCGGAGTATATTCGGGACCATCATCCAAACCTTTTGTATCGGTCAAACGAATTTCTTCTCCGCCGGCAGCTGGGACTTTATAAACATCAAATTCGCCATTGCGCTCGCCGCAAAAAACAAGGTCTTTTCCATCAGGAGACCATCCATGCAAATAAGATGGACCCTTCGGTGTAATTTGTTTCGGTACCCCTCCTTCAACCGGAACAGTATAG
Organism: Puia sp.; assembly: GCA_035499855.1. Classification (GTDB taxonomy): domain Bacteria; phylum Bacteroidota; class Bacteroidia; order Chitinophagales; family Chitinophagaceae; genus Puia. The sequence goes on from DATJXY010000104.1 coordinate 50,866, forward strand.
ATAATAGAACCTCCCAGGCTACTCACCCAGCTGCTCAATCCCAGCATTTTGCCATCAAAAGAAAGCACATGATCATTATTGTTATGAGTCACTGTTCCTGTGTTGATGGGGGTTGATGTTTTAGAATTAAGATCAAAATGATAGAGGATCCCCTTGGCATCATTGAATATCAGATTTTTTCCATCGGGAGTCCAGTTGGGCGCCTGGATGGAATAGGGAACCTGGTAAATGATATCTCTTTTCCCGGAAGCCACTTCGAGTATTTCCAGGTTACTGCCGAGCGTCATTTGTGTCATTTGATTGGATTCGCCTTTAATCGGAACTGTGATTCTCACATTGCTGAAGACGGCGGTTTCGAGCAGATCTGCATTGTGAGAGCCGACAAAAAGACCGACATAAACCTCATCACCCAGATCAATACCCGAAATGGTATCCGTTTGAAATGGCTCTCCATAAACAGCAGCACGCATGATATATATATTTCCTTTTCTTTCTAATTGAAGCAAATTGACTTTTGTCAGTTTTAGCCGATGCTCCTCAGTTTGCGCTCCTGGAGTTCTTCTGAATTGAAGAGAGGTCAGTCCATCTCCATGTACAACTGCATTTACATGCGGAGAATTTCCATCCAGGGTCTTGCGGACCATCCATCCGATTTTCCGATGATAGTCTACCCAGTTTCCTAAAAATTCTGCACGGGCATAAAGAATAAAATCACCCGTCATTTTTTTCCAGACGAACTGGAATTCATCATGATCTCCCCAGATATTATATCCTGCTCCGGAAATAATATATTGTCCGGTCGGAGGAATATAAGTAGCAGAACCTGGCTTTACATTGGAACCGATATCTCCATGTCCCTCGAAGATTCCAATACTGTTTTGGGAGAAGGTATGTTCTGCTAAAAATGAACCAAGGGTAATCGAAAGCAGCAGAGTTTTGGAAAAAAATTTCATTCAGTTAGTTTGATGTGAAGAAATAGTTAGAACAAGATGAGAAAATTCCGGTTCAACCGTGCTAAAAAATTTTTTGGATCCATCTGTACAGGAGTCAATTTATTTAATTTGTACCTTTTGAACAAATATCGCCACACGAATTTGAAAAAATCGATCAACCTAAAAACAAATACACATGATCAAGAGAAAGATCTTTCTGATTGCATTGATTGCCCAGGCATTCTTTTTCCTTACAGCTTCCGCTCAGAAACAATTTAAAGCACTTGTAGTAACAACGACCAGGGGCTGGCACCATGAATCACTTCATAGCGGATTCATCGCCCTTCAGGAATTGGGGAAAAAACATTTTTTTGATGTCGTTCTGTTTGAAGACCCTCATGGCTTTACCGATGCTTTTGTCAAACAGTTCCAGGTAATAATTTTTTTAAACACGACGGGGGATATTTTTGATTCTGCCCAGCAAAAAGTAATGGAGCGCTATATTGAATCCGGAAAAGGATTTGTTGGCATACATAGCGCATCTGATACGGAATATGACTGGGAATGGTATACGAAATTAGTGGGGAGGATGTTTCATATCCATCCGACAATTCAAACAGCAAGACTGACAATAGTAGATCCGAGCTTCCCGGGATTGCAGGCATTTACCGGGAACAGGTTATGGACAGATGAATGGTATGAATTCGGACCGGAAAAAGTTTCAGACCTGAAATATATTTTATCGGTCGATGAATCTTCCTATAATCCAAAAGTACAGTGGGGTGACAAAAAAGGAGAGGGGATGGGCAAACTGCATCCGGTTGCATGGTATCATGAATATGATGGGGGGCGTTCATTCTATACTTCACTCGGGCATATGCCTTCTGATTTCAGTGACCCCGGATTTTTAAATTTTTTGTATTCAGGAATTTTCTGGGCAGCGACAGGGAAGAAATGATTTTTAAATATTATAGACTTAGCTTATCCTGAAACAATAAAAAGAATTGTTGTTGATAAAACTGTTTGTTATCTTGGTCAAATATCCAACCTGCAAACATCAATTTAATCTCTGCTGTTTTTGTGAATATCGTCGCCCCTGATGTGCCGGTTCTTATTGCTTCGCCTTTTTTAACCCCTAAATATGCACTCTTATGACTAAATTCCTTTGTACACGGGTAGTTAGAAAAAAATGGCAAATTTTATTTTTGCAAAAAAAGAAGTACCCGCAGTAAAGCTGACGTCATCGACGGGTGCCGGTTCGTTCCTGAGCCTCGATTCAACTTCGTACTGTTCTTCCCGCCATTTTGTATTAAACAGATTTTGAATTTCCAGTCCCACTTCATATTTCTTTTTTGAATAGTAAACCGTCAAATCCGAAACAAAATATCCCTTAGCTACGAGCGAATTGTCTTCATTTGCAGGGCGATCTTTCATATATCTGTAACTGATGCCGCCGTTTAAGCCATTGGCGAATTTAAAATCGAGCCCGCCTGTGCT
>DATJXY010000105.1:0-47602 GCA_035499855.1 Puia sp.
AAAAATGGTTTCAATTTCAAATTCCCCACTGGAGCAATATTTCATTGTCGATATTCCTTATCCTTTCGCTGGTTTTTATTGCCGGAATTTTATTGACAGGAGTTTATCCCGCAATTATCTCGCTGAAGCATAGTCCAAAAAATCTTTTTGGAATGTTTAAGGCAGGAAAACCCGGACATGCATTAGGAAATTATTTTACCAGTTTCCAGTTTGCTATTGCTATCATCTTATTGATCTGGATGTCTACGGTATTTCATCAAATGAATTTTATTTTGAATAAGAATCTGGGTCTGGATAAGGAAAATACCCTGATCCTGGATCTTCCGATTAACCAGGGTGCAACATTTGCAACGGATCTGAAATATTTTGCTGAGCAGGTTTCACGTCTTCCGGGTATTCAGTCATATTCATCGAGCCAGTCGGTTCCCTGCGATGGGAACGAGCAGCGCATATCTGCAAAAAGATCTGCGGACGATCCCGGGATTGAAGTCGCGACAAATGGAGGTTGCGATGAAAAATTTATTCCTTTTTACAAAATACAATTGTTGGCCGGCCGGAATTTTATCCAGGATAATCCTTCTGACAGGAATGCAATTATTTTGAGTAAGGCGGCAGCGCAGAGATTGGGATTTGCCAAACCGGAAGATGCAATCGGACAAAGAATTTATTCCGAAGATCATGAGAGGGTAGAGGTGATTGGAGTCATCAATGATTATAAACTGCAGCCTTTTTTAACACAGGGTGTGGACCTGAGTTACCAGGGAAACCCGGGAATTGCATTGACATATGAAGATTTTATTGCGCCTCGAAACAAAATGAAAAAAATTGCTATCAGGATTGATCGCGCAAATTTTGAATCAACCATTGGTGGAATCGAAAAGATATTCAGGGCGGCATTTTCCGATCAGCCATTTAACTGGTATTTTTTGGACGAACTGATTGACAGCCGATATGCCAGCTACAGGATTGCTTTGAACCAGATTATTTTTTATGCAGCGATTGCAACCATCATTGCCTGTCTTGGTTTTTTAGGAATGATTGCCAGTAAGGCAAGAGAAAAAACCAAAGAGATCGGCATTCGAAAGGTGTTGGGTGCAAATCATCATCAGATTGTTTTTGTTCTATTGAATACTACTTTAAAACAGGTTTTGATTGCTTCACTGATTGCAATTCCGGCTGCCTGGTGGCTGACGAGAATCTATCTCGATAATTTTTCCGAGAGAGTTCAGCAGCAATGGTGGTATTATGTGATGCCGATACTGGGATTGATCTCTATGATGCTGATCACGGTTGCGTTCAGATTGAGGAAGGCAATCCTGACAAATCCTGTTGAGTCTTTAAAACACGAATGAAAAATGATTATTGTTTTTTTCGTTCGAATGGATTTCCTTTTTTATCTGTAGCAACTACCCATCTAAGTGCAGCAATGATCATCTTATTCTGAGTTGCATCTTCGAATACATGCGGACCATGTCCCATATTTAAATAAATCATGCGATAATCGGTATTTGTCCATACAACGGGCATATCGCCTTCGGTGATAATATCTTTTAGACCGAATGGATAATTTTCGGGTGACATAGTTTCCAACACTTTTACTTTTTTATTTTCTCTTGGACTTGGCTTCCAAATATACCATTCACTCGCCGGGGCAATATATGTTTTGGGTAAACCCCTGGTAACAGGATGTGTTGTATCATCGACAATTAGTTTTGCCGGCATCGGAGGATAATTATTATTATAGAAAACCGCCCCTCCCAAAAATTGCACAAACCATGGCCAGTTGGTGGTTTTGTCATTATAAGCCGCCACATGGAATCCAAACCAGCCGCCTCCGTTTTCCATATACTTCTGAAATGCCTGTCGCTGCGAATCGTTATGAGGAAAATCATTGATCATCATCAGCAGCTGATAGTCTTTGATTTTATCATCATTCAGATCGGCCATATTGCTGGTAGTGTCAAATACGAAGCCATTGCCCTGCGTGAGTTCTTTAAAAAATTTAATTGCAGTGTTGGCGAAATCAATATGTGCTCCTTCTACCTGGTAGCTGTAGAAGGCTAACACTTTGAATCTCGGAAATTGTGCTTGAAGAGGAATTTGTATAGAAAAAATCAAGAGAGATAAAACAATGCACCGAAAAGCGGATTTCATATTTTAGTGATTTAAGTTTAAGAGATATTTCACGCAAAGACGCAAGTTTGCAAAGGCGCAAAGGGTTCATCAATTTTCCAGAACTTACTGCTTACTAACGACGATCGACTATCGACTGATGCTTATCGGCCATCCGCCATCGGTCAACGGGCATCGTTACCCGATATTCCCGCTGCCCACAAAATCGCATTCGCAAACATTTTTTTGAATTCGGCCGACTTCAGCAAATTGGGATGATGTCCCATCAGGAAATATACATTGCGGGCTTTGATTTTTTCATTGGACCAGATTACCGGGTGGTCGCCCATTTTGATATCGGAAGGAGGCTGGTAACTGTTTTCATCCACATTGGCGATCACGTGCACATTGGGCCTGGGATCTTTATCGAAGACATACCATTCATCATCGGGGATCGAGAAAGAATCCGGTAATGATTGCATGACAGGATGTTTTTTATCTTCCACGTGAACGGTTGCAGTGGCTCTTGCAGCAATATAGTTTTTAAAGCGAATTCCTCCCATAAATTGCGAAAACCAGTCCCACATAGAATAACCGTCAAATTCTCCCAGTAAACTCGCGTGATGAAAACCAACCCATCCGCCCTGTCCAGTTTCCATGTATTTTATAAATGCAGATTTTGCTTCATCGGTCCACATATAAGGCGGATAATTGAGCTGGATAAATACCTGGTAGTGCGATAAAAATTTTTCGTTGATGGAATCCGTATGGTTGATCACGGTGAATTCAAAATTTTTCTCTTTGGCAAATCCTTTCAGCCAGTCAAGGGCCGCCACCACGAAAGGTTCATGGATGCCGCCTCTTTCAGTGAGTACCAGGGCCCTGAACGCGGGAGCCTGTGCCTTCATTTTTTCAGGGAGAAAAAAGCTCAGTATAACAATAATGAGTACACGTAAAACAGGTACATACGATTTTTTCATACAATATTTTTAAAAATAGATTTTTTAAATCTGTTCTTATAATCTTGGTTTCGAGGGTCTGATGGGATTTTCAAAAGAGTTAGCTCCATGTACTTTCATCTTTCTTCGGTAAACTTTATCGACAGATGTTACATACAGAATATTGAAATCAGGCCCTCCGAAATAACAATTGGAAGCCTGCCCGGACGGGACCGGTAAAATAGCGTTTACACGTCCCAGTTGGTCGAGTACCTGGATGCCGAGCCTGGTAGCGACATACACGCGACCATCCTGGTCGCAGCGCAATCCGTCGGGCCAGGCATTGTCCTGGTTATCGGGAAAATGCAGCCATCCGAATCTTTGTTTGTTGGTCAGTGTTCCGTCGGGCATAATGGTATAGATCCATACCCAATGAGTGGCGGATTCGGTAATATACAATTGTGTTTGATCGGGGGTAAGCGCAATTCCATTTGCGAACTTCAACCCGTTGTCAACTACAATCTTTTCCCCATCTGGTTTGATAAGATAGATTTTACTTGGCCTTTCCGTTCCGTCCGGAGAAGTGACATAGATATTTCCATTTCTTGCGACAACCAGATCATTTCCAGAAATGCTGTCGGCGATGATGGTTTCCTTTTCATTCGCATCATATCGGATAATTTGTTTAGTCGCACCGGCAACCACATATCTTTTTCCATCCGGACCAAACGAAGTGCCGCTTGCTCTTTTTGCATCCGGTGAAAGAGTTGATAATTGTCCGCTGGTATTTACCTTATATGTTTTTGAATTAGGAATATCCTGGTAAAAAACTTCTCCTTTTTCATTTGCTGCCGTTCCTTCGGTAAACTTATATCCCTCTCCAACCAATTCCCAGTTTTCACCCGGTATCAGGATATCGTTTAAAAATTGATTTTTGGAAATTCCTGTTGCAACCGGATTTGGCCAGTCTTTCCAGAGCCAGCGCATGGCATCGGGAAATAAGGAAGTTCCCTGCTGACCATTATGACCACCCTCGCCCCAGGCATGCTTCACATCATATCCTGAAAAAGTCAATGCGCGCTCCATGGTTTCATTCGCCTTCCACCAATCACCTCCATAAATATTCAGATCGTTTGAACCATCCTGTAAAAAAATTCTCAATGGCTTCGGCTCATATTTACGGATCAGAGTAGGATACCTGTCTCCGCCACGAAGTCCGACATAAGTGCCAATAGCACTGAATACCCTTGAAAATTCCGAAGGATATTCCCAGGCAGCGGTGAAAGCGCAAATGGCTCCGCTGCTCGAACCGCCGATGGCGCGGTCATTTCCTTTTTTTGAGAGATGAATGAGCCTTCCGTCACGACAAGTATGTTTTTCCACATCCGGTAAAATTTCGTCTAGTATAAAACGCGCATAGGCATCACCGAGACCATCGTATTCAAAACTCCGGTTAAATCGATCGAGTGAAGTTGTTGTATCCGGAGAAAGCACTCGACCGGGATTAATAAAAACACCAATGGTAACCGGCATTTCTCCCTTATAAATAAGGTTATCAAAAACTGTCGGGGCTTTCCATTGAATGCCATCCTGGTTTACGTATACGCATGCAGGTTTTTCTGGATTGTATTGAGCAGGAATATAAACCCAGTATTCTCTCCAGGTTCCGGGAAATATTTTTGAACTGGAGAAACTGAATTTTTGAATCTCTCCTTTGGGAACTCCGGCTTGTTCGATAGATGCAGAATCAACAGGATATTTTTCCTGGGCTTGCTGTCCAAAAGAAAGAAAAGGAATAAAAACCAGCAGGAATGAGCTTATCTTTTTCATACCATCAGTTGTTGTGGGTTGTGACGTGGCGCAGAGGAGATACGAATAACGAATATAAATAAAAGAAGGAGCTATTCCCAAAACAGTCTAAATCTAAAAACTTCTCGTGAAGGTTCTGATTTCCCCACGAAACGATGGATATATTAAAACCATTCCCATACTAAATCAAACCGCTTATTTCCCCGGCTCCTCCGTTCGGGAATTGGCGACCATGAGATTTCATGCAATGTTTACTTTGCATGCCTGTTTTTTTGTGGTTAATATCTATACGAAAATATCAAACGATCCTGGTCATTACAGACAGCTGAATTCCGGTGAGTCTCTCATCAGTATCCTTACTTGTGGAACGACTGAGAAATATGAAGATGTCTGGAGTCACAATAATTATATCGTGTATGTCCTGGAAGGCCGGAAGATCTGGCATACGGCGAATGGTTCATATGATTTGCAAAAAGGTAGTTGTGTGTTCGTAAGAAAAGGCGCCTGCATTGTGGAACAATTTACTGACGCAAAGTTTTGTTTTATTTTATTTTTTATTCCGGATGAGTTTATTCGCGATGTGTTGAAAACAAAATCAACACCCATTTATAAGGCAGGAGAAGAATATGATCCGGTTATCCCAATAGACAGGAATGCTTCAATAGAAACTTTCTACCAATCGATGATGCTGCATTTTGATTCGAAAAGAAGCCCGGATCAATCATTGATGGAATTAAAATTCAGGGAACTGATTCTCACCATTGCCGATAATCCGGTGAATAGTGAATTATTATCTTATTTCTGGACCGTGCTTAAAGAACCGCAAAGCGTTTCACTGCAGAGAGTGATGGAAGATAATTTCTATTTCAACCTGAAGCTGGAAGATTTTGCTAAACTAAGCTCCAGGAGTTTATCTGCATTTAAAAGAGATTTTTTCAGGATATATAAAACTTCTCCAGGTAAATGGCTGATGGAAAAAAGATTGAATTATACCATGCACCTGCTCACTCACAGAGGGATGACTGTTTCAGAAACCGCATTTGAAAGCGGATTTAAAAATGTATCTCACTTCAGCCGCGTTTTCAGGCAGCGTTTTGGCACTTCTCCTGCATCGATAAAACTGCAAACTGCAGTCTGAACTTTTCAGTCAAATTTCTGGTCTTTTCGGCAATGCCCATTTCTGCTTCAGAATATAATTTTGCATTCCTAACTAAAAAACAATCTTATCTAATGAGTACGAAAACAATTCAGGGAAAGTTGTGGAGTGTGGCACCTCACTATTGGTCGCAACATTTTGAACCATGGTTTTTACCTATGTACAAAAGAGTTTTAGAAAAATTAAAATTGAATGAAGATCATTTACTGCTTGATGCGGGTTGCGGCTCTGGACTTTTCAGCAGCATGGTCGTAGAAACAGGTGCAGACCTGATCGGAGTCGATGCAGCTCCCGGTTTACTGGAAGTTGCGAGAAGGCGTAGTCCGATGACAAATTTCCTGGAAGAAGATCTGGAATCATTGCCCTTTAACGATAACAGTTTTCACTTTGTTACAGGATTCAATTCTTTCCAGTACGCAGGAAATTTCGATAAAGCAATCATGGAAGCAAAGCGAGTGCTGAAACCCGGTGGTCGACTGGTACTTGCTATCTGGGACAAACCGGAACTAAGTGATGCAACTTTGGTTTTGAAAGCCATCGCATCACTATTACCTCCACCTGCTCCGGGAACACCTGGCCCATTTGCACTTTCGGAAGATGGAAAAATGGAAAATGTTTTCAGGTATCACGGGTTAAAACTCGTTTATAAAACCAGCATGTCTTGCCCTTTTTTATATACCAGTCTTGAGGATGGCATAAAAAGTTTCATGGGAACGGGTCCTGCAGCAGCTGCTGTCAGCAGTAATAGCAGGCAGACTGTCGAAGAAACCATTGCCAAGGCATTACAGCGATTCCGCCTGGCAGATGATTTTCATTTTTTGCAAAATCGTTTCCTGGTTTTCATTGCTGAAAAATAATCAAACCACCGAGCGACCAGTGCAACTGAAATGCCGGGACTCGTTTCCCGGCATTTGGTCGCTCTATTTTTTTAATCAAATTTTTAAACAGCGATCCAAATAATTGTCAATCATGAATCAGATGAAGTTTAATTTCTTTAAACTTTTAAAATCCGGTTTTAAAACAGCTTTCATTTTATTTCTCTGCATTAGCAGTAAAATGAATTCAGTCAATGCCCAGTCAAAAATCACAGGAAAAATAATGACTGCGAAAGATTCACCTGTTGCGGGCGCCAATGTATTGTTATTGCGCGAAAAAGATTCTTCCCTGGTGAAGGGATTATTTTCGGTTAGTGATGGCAGTTATAGTATTGAAAATATTCCGGATGGGAACTATCTCATCAGTTTCAGTTTCACCGGTTTTAAACAGACTTATTCCCCATCGATCCATATCAATGGCATCCAAAATATAATAATCGATAAACTGGTGCTTACCGAATCATTTGCCGAAATGAATGCAGTGACTGTCGTATCGAGGAAACCTTTGTATGAGCAGAAACCCGATCGCACGATCATCAATGTGCAAAACAGTCCAAGTGCAGCAGGAAGCAATGCATTGGAAGTATTGGAACGATCACCGGGTGTGGTGGTCGACCGGCAGAATAATTCGATATCGCTAAAAGGCAAAGATGGAGTGGTTTTGATGATCGATGGAAAGATGAGTTATATGTCTGTTGCTGCGGCAGTGGAAATGTTACAGGGAATGAGTTCTGATAATATAGAAAAGATAGAATTGATCACGGCCCCGCCTGCAAATTTCGATGCTGAAGGAAACGCAGGTTATATTAATATCATTCTAAAAAATAATGATCATTTCGGCACGAATGGTTCTTTTGCTGCAACCCTGGGATATGAAAGGGGACTGGTAACTGAGGCCAGCCTGAATTTCAATCACCGGAATGGCAAATTGAATATTTATGGAAATCTTTCTTATTCACGCGTGGCAAAGCCGCTGCCAGTTTCGTTGGATACAAAATTTACGAACCAGGGAATGGTTCAGGAAACTAATTTCATTGGCGACAGGGTGGATACTACTGTATTGCTCAATTCGAGGATAGGACTCGATTTTCAGGCGAGTAAGAAAACGGTGTTCGGTATTTTGGTTACAGGCTATGAAAGAAATTATACGCAATCTGAAAATAATGAAGTTCTGATGTCGAAAAACAATCAACTCGATAGTATTATAAAGGAATCGAACAGCGAACTGAACCGCTGGTACGATATTGATTTCAATCTGAACATGCAGCATGATTTCAGTAAGGATAATAAATTATCAGTCAATTTCGATTATATCTATTATAATAATGAACAGCCTGTTTATTATCACACATTCCATAACAAGAGCACGGGAGATTTTGTAAATGATGAAATCAAAAAAAGCACTAAATCGACTCCCATTTATTTTTGGATAGCGGCTCTGGATTATTCAAAAAGATTGGGAAAGAACCTGGTGATGGATGCCGGGATCAAGGGAACTATTGCCGATTTTTCGAATGAACTCGGATTTCAAAGATTTAACCAGGGACAATGGATCTCAGATTCATCACTAACGGCGAAGTATACACTCAATGAAAATTATTCGGCTGCATATGCTTCATTTGATTGGACCATCGATAAAAAAACAAAGGCCAAAATGGGCCTGCGTTATGAATACACCAATTCGGATTTAGGTTCAGAGAAGACCGGGAATATTATAGACAGGCATTATGGAAATTTGTTTCCGGTGATGATTTTGTCTCGGGCATTCAATGAGAACAGTTCTATCGATCTTTCCTATAATATGCGAATTTCCCGGCCCACTTTTAATAATCTCGCACCTTATGTTTATTACCTAGATGAAAGCACGGTGATCACGGGGAACCCTGCTCTGAAAGCGTCTATCACCAATACAGCAGGGCTGAATTTTACTTTTAAGAAATTCACATTTTCTCTGTCATGCAGCAAGGAAGATTATGCAATTTCCAGTTTTCAGCCAACAGTGGATTCAGTGAACGGAAAGATAACCCTGATGCCTGAAAATGTCAATCAAAAACTTGTATCAGCGATTTTGAATCTTCCGATAGAAGTCAATCACTGGTGGAGTATGCAATATAGTCTGACAGGAACCTGGCAGCAAGTCATTGCAGAAACTAAGGATCCGCTTACATCCACAGAGATTAATTTTAATATCAATGCTACCCAGACTTTCAGGTTCCCGAAAAATATTTCTCTGGAACTGACGGGATTTTACCAGACAGCGAGGATTGAAGGTGTCTATATGCAAAAAGCCTATGGCTCGCTCGATGCAGGAATCAGGAAAAAACTGCCCGGCAAAAAAGGAGCAATCACTATTTCAGCGAGCAATATTTTGAATACTGCAGATTATGTACTTGTGGCGGATCACCCTGAACGGAATCTTGAAACTAATTTAAGAATTGGATTTACACAGCCGGCTTTTAGGCTCACGTATTCCCGCAGCTTTGGCAATAATAAATTAAAAGAGAAAAGAGAGCGTGATACGGGAGCGGAGGACGAAAAAGGAAGAGTGCAATAAAGCTGATAGACATTAGCTTGTAGATCATTGGATCATTCCAAGAACATTTTTTTGGAAAGAGGGCGGTATCAGGACTGTAACATTTTAAAGTGACATTCGTCATAAATGGGTTCTGTCCCGATATCGATATCAAAACCAAAGACAATGTTCAAAAATTATTTAAAAGTTGCCCTTCGCAATTTGTGGAAGAGTAAGGCATTTTCCGCCATTAATATTATAGGGCTCTCAGCTGGTCTTGCTGTTTGCCTCCTGATCGTTTTATATGTGGTTGATGAATTGAGCTATGATAAATTCAATGCAAATGCAGACAGGATTTATCGTCTCGATGCAGATATTTTTTTTAACGGTACAGAGTTTAACTCATCTGATTCTCCTGAGCCAATGGCCCTGGCGCTGGTCCGGGAATATCCTCAGATCGAACAGATGGTGAGGTTTAATAATTATGGAGATATCCTGATAAAAAAAGGGGATCAGAATATACAAAATCATAATGCCGTTTTTGTTGATTCCACTTTTTTCAAAGTTTTTACGGTCACAATGATACAGGGCAATCCCGCAACTGCATTGAATGAACCCCATTCAATCGTCATTGATGAGACTGCTGCAAAAAGATATTTTAACAGTACTGACGTATTGGGAAAAACATTGTATGTAGATAATTCAGCTAACTGCAAAATAACGGGTGTGATCAGGGATATCCCGCAAAATTCTCATTTCCATTTCAGCTTCATACGCCCCATGGCTGATTCGTACCGGGGAAATGCCGGGGAATGGCTCAGCAATAATGTTCAATCATTTATCCTTGCCAGACCGGGAACTTCAAGAGCATCTGTTCAGGCATGTTTGGATGGGGTAGTCAAGAAATATGTTGTTACAGCGCTTGAACAGGCGGTCCATACTTCTGCAAAAGAGATGGAGAAACAGGGAAGCCATTTTATGTATCACCTGATGCCACTTACGGATATCCATCTCCGTTCGGATAAATCAGATGAGGTAGAAGCGAATGGCAGTATTACTTATGTATATATTTTTTCAGTGATTGCAGTTCTTATTTTATTAATTGCCTGCGTCAACTTTATGAACCTCTCCACAGCGCGTTCTGCTAACCGCGCGAAAGAAGTTGGTATCAGGAAAGTTGCAGGATCGGGGAGATCGAATCTGATCACACAGTTTCTGACAGAATCTGTATTGGTAAGTTTCTTTTCGATGTTACTGGCGATTTTATTTGCCGCATTATTGCTCCCATGGTTCAACCAGCTTGCAGGGAAACAGATGCATGTAAGCACTTTGTTTTCTTCGTGGATGTTGCCTGTTATGCTTGTGCTGGTTCTTGTTGTTGGATGCGTAGCAGGAAGCTATCCGGCTTTTTATTTATCTTCTTTTCGGCCCGTTCAGGTTTTGAAAGGAACAATTGCAACAGGCTTCAAAAGCAGTTGGCTTCGCAGCAGCCTGGTTGTTTTTCAATTCTGTATTTCCATCATACTGATCATTGGAACCATCGTCATTTATAACCAGCTGGAATATATTCACACAAAAAAAATTGGATATCATCGTCAACAGGTGCTTGTCCTGCATAACGCTTATAATCTTGACAAACAGATAAAGCCTTTCCGGGAAGAATTATTGAAAATGTCCGGAGTAGAAAATGCAACGATCAGCGGCAATCTCCCGACCTCAACCGGTGGTTTCAATCAGAATGCCTGGTTTCAGAATGCGACCCTGGATCCCAAGCAGGGAGTTATCCTGACTGAATTCACAGTCGATCGTTTTTATATCCCCACTTTAGGAATGGAATTATCAGCCGGAAGAAATTTCTCACCCGATTTTCCATCCGATTCTGCTGGTATCATTTTGAATGAAGCAGCAGTGTCATTGCTGGGATTAAAAAAAACAATCAATGGAACTTTATACCGGCCCGATGGACGGCAAGACAGTCTCTGGGGCCGGCCTTATCATATTATCGGAGTTGTAAAAGATTTTAATTATAGTTCGATGCATGATAAAGTGGGTCCGGCTCTGATGCGACTGGACGAAAACTGGGGAAGCATTGCCGTGCGAATTAATTCGGGAAATATTCCTCCACTGATCAACCAGATTGAAAGCAAATGGAATCAGATGGCCCCGGGCCAGCCCTTCAGTTATACTTTCATGGATAATGATTTTGATAACGTATACAAAGCCGAACAACGTACGGCTAGATTGTTTATCACTTTCGCAATTTTCGCCATATTCATCGCCTGTCTCGGTTTGTACGGACTGGTAACATATGCTGCCATTCAGCGCACCAAGGAAATTGGTATTCGCAAGGTGCTTGGTGCAAATATTGGTGGAATTGTGGCAATGTTGTCAAAGGATTTTGCAAGACTTGTATTGATTGCTTCCATCATTGCATTCCCGATCGCGTGGTGGGCAATGAATAAATGGTTACAAAGTTTTGCGTACAGGACAAATATCGGCTGGTGGATTTTTGTGGTGGCAGGTTTGCTGGCAATCCTGATCGCCCTGATCACGGTAAGTCTGCAGGCGATCCGTGCGGCTGTCGCAAATCCGGTTAAGTCGTTACGAACAGAATGAAGAATAAACCAGGGAAGGAGAGAAAAAATTTAATAGGGGTGATTGTTTTGTTGAAATATGATTGTGCAGATATTCTCTGCACAATCATTCTGATTCGTTTGAGAGATGTTATTTTCCTACCTGCACTTTTTCTACAGAAACGGGGATCAGTCCATGAGCTTCTGCATGTGTTTTAATCAACGCGGATGAATCCGGAGCCTGGGCGAGGCACATCACAATACCTTCTTTTTCGTTTACCCAATAGTTGATAAGGTTTACTCCATATTTTTTCTGAACGGCCAGATCTTTCTGATGGGCAGCTGCAACATCTTTCAGAGTCACTTTTCCTGCACCCAGTTCATGTAAATCCAGGAAATAATTCTTTTCTCCGTTTGCAGACGCCATCTTACCACCCTGTACAAGCAGGATATGATCAGGTAAAAGTCCATGAGCTTCCGCATGTGTATTCCGCAGGGCTTGTGAATCGGGAGCATTAGCGAGACAATAAACGTCACCTCTTGCTTCATCAAACCAGAAATTGATTAAATGAACTCCATATTTCTTTTCCACTATCAAATCCTTTTTGTGTGCATCCATAACAGCATTAAATGTCACTTTTCCGGGACCGAAATGATGCACATCGAGATATAGAATTGTTGCATCTGATTTAGGAGAAGACGATTTGGAAGCTTTTCCTGTCAATTGAGCCGTTTCGTTTGTTTGTGCAAAGAGGACGGACGAAAAAAAACTGAGAGCAAGGACTAATCTGAAACTAAAAAACATTTTCATGATAAATGGTTTAAAATGATGAATAGATTTTATTTAATAGGTGCCTGACCTGCAGATGAAGAATTGAAACAATAGAATCGCAGTGATGCAATAGCAGATGTCTGGAAAGTACAAATTATTAAAAAAGGCCCTGGCAAGAATACCGGGCCGTCAGTCAAACCCTAACGACTGCTTCTACTTCTACAAGAAAAAATTAATATCTATTTTATTTTATAAGGTTTTCTGGTAATGGCTGATCAATAACGGATGATAAAACCCTAATAATTTTTCCTGGTCGCATCTTGATTCTTTATTTAATTCTTCACGAACAAGCTTCACTTTCCTTTTTTAACTGTTGTTTCAAAATTTCGGGCACGAAGATAATATCATACAGGAGGCTTTTGGGAGGCTGATGAACCAATGGAGGCAAAATACTGTTCTACGGTATTATTTTTTTCCCTAACGGTATTTTGAAGCAGATTTTATCATTTATAATAGTTTGAGTATCTTTTAATCAGTAAACCCCCTTTTGTTGATATGCCTGATTAGATTTCATCTTCTCATTCTAATATTATGAATCTCCCTAACCGGCTTTATTTCTTTTTAATTTTCTCGCTGCTTGCGAAAAGCATGATTGCCCAGAACAAGAGAATTGACTTTAACCTCGTTTCAGAAATTAATGATGTTTCCATTGGAAAGGTTACTGATATCACACAGGATCGTTTTGGGTTTATGTGGTTCATTGATCAGGGACATAAATGTCTTACCCGTTTTGATGGGTACCAGCTGAAGACTTATTTCACAGATCCGAGTGACAGTAATTCCCTGAAAAATGGCGACATTGAGTGTATTGATGCCGATTCTTCAGGGAATATCTGGTACACCCAGAAAGCAAGTATCGACAAATTTGATCCGGTTACCAATATTGTGACACACTATGCATGGCCAAAAGATGAGGATAATCTCTATGGCATCTCCAATATTTTAGTGGATCATTTAGGTATTGTTTGGGTTGGTACCAACGACGGGCTGAGGAGCCTGGATCCAAAAACCGGCAAGTTTACCAAATACCGGAATAATCCCAATGATAGTTCAAGTCTCAGCTATGATATCGTTCGTGCAATTTATGAGGATCATGAAGGAACATTGTGGATAGGAACCGGCTGGCCTTTTGGAAAAGCGATATTCGAGGAGAAGGGGGTGAAAGGGGGAGGCCTCAATAAGTTCAACAGGCAAACGGGAACGTTCACACGCTATATGCATGATCCCAAAAACCCAAACAGCCTGATCAACGACAAAGTGAGAGCGATTTTTGAAGACAGCCACGGCGTTTTTTGGGTAGGTACCCAGGGTGACGGGTTGCATATCATGGATAGAAAAAAAGGAACTTTCGAACGACTGACTTATGACCCTGCTCATCCTGAAAAATTATCCCGGCCTCCCATCGCAAAAGGAGATGAATGGGATCATATTACTTTTATCAAGGAAGATGGAGCGGGGGCTATATGGATAGGGACCTATCACCAGGGACTTGTACGTTATGATCCTATCACAAAAGAAATATCACACTACATCGGTGAAAAATCGAGACCCAAAGGATTTTCGGACAGCACGAGCTGGTGTGCCTATACTTCACGGGAAGGAGTGCTTTGGGTTGGAACAGAAAACGAAACCAAGCTTTTTTATGTCGATCCTCTTCAAAACAGTTTTTCGATGGTGGATATGGACGCTGATGTACATAGTTTTTACGAAGATTCAGCAGGCGTCTTATGGATGACTGCAGATGGTATGGGCCTTTTGCGGATTGATCCAAATAAAAAGGATCGAAAATTTTTCAAACACGATCCATCTAATCCTTTTTCGCTTAGTGATAACCGTGTGACCAGGATGGAACCCGCCGAAAACGGAATGCTCTGGGTCGGATCCTGGAATGGCCTGAATCTTTTTGATCCCAAAACAGGCAAATGCACCAGGTACTTGTACACCGACAACCTAAAAGGTGATTGGACGGGAACAGCGGTTTTTTCTTTGTACAAAAACAAAGACAAGGAGCTCTATATCGGAACATCCGACGGATTATATGTTATGAATTTGCAAACAAGGTCGTTGACGCGTTATTTAGCAGATAAGATAAACTCCAAAGATTTTGGTAATAATAATTTTATCGGTATTGTAATGGACAAATTTGGAAATCTCTGGGCTACTCGTTTTAATAAAACCGGGTTACTTCTTCTTGACAGGAAAACGGGGAATTTTAAACAATTCCTTGATGAAATGAACATTTACGGGATGACTCCCGATCCGGACGGAACGATTTGGCTGGGAACATCAGCGGGCCTTTATCGTCAGAATGAGTCCGTATATAATTTTTCCCCTGTGGGAGAAAAAAACTCAGTATTAAGAACACAGGTCTTTGGCCCAATGGTTTGGAGTGATAAAGAAAATGTATGGAGTATTACTTCACATGGGGTTGTCAGGTTTAACCTCTCGAGAAATGAAATATGTGTTTATGGGAGAAAGTTTGGTTTCGGTAACGCGGTATCGGAGGGGCCTTCAGTATATATAACAAAAGAGGGAGAAATATTTTTTTCATATGGTGGTGGCTATTTCAGCTTTTTTCCGAAACAGGTAATTAATTATACAGCACCAAATCCTGTTCTGACAGATTTTAAAATCAATGGAAATTCAGTACAACCCGGACAGAACAGTCCCCTTAAATTTTCAATTGAAGCTACCAATGAAATCGTATTGAAATACGATCAAAATATTTTTTCTATAGATTTTGCTCCGGCTCATTTTAGCAGTCCCGAAAACAATTCCAGCTATTTCATGATGCAGAATTACGAAAATGAATGGCATAAGGCCGGCTCAGAGAAAACTGCCAATTATGTGAATATGCAGCCAGGCGATTATATATTCAAGTTAAAAGCGGAAAGCAGTTATGGGATCTGGGGAGAAAGAGATCTGAAAATTATTATCCTCCCGCCATGGTATCGGACCTGGTGGGCTTATACGCTATATGGATTGCTTTTCCTTCTCGCATTATGGGGATTTATTCGATGGAGAATAAGAACTCTGAATAAAGAAAAAATTTTGCTGGAGAAAAAAGTGAGCATCAGGACACAGGAGTTGAAAGAAGAAAAAGAAATCGTGGAAAAAACATTGGGAGAATTAAAAGCTACACAGACACAACTTATCCAACAGGAAAAAATGGCTTCCCTGGGTGAACTTACTGCTGGGATTGCTCATGAAATACAAAATCCGCTCAACTTCATTAATAACTTTTCGGAGGTGAATATGGAATTGATCAATGAGCTGAAAAATGAAAAAACAAAGGCTCCGGGTGATCAGAATGAAAAACAGGAAGGTGAAATCATCAGCGATCTTTTCAGCAACCTGGAAAAAATCAACTATCACGGAAAAAGAGCTGATGTGATTGTAAAAGGCATGCTGATGCATTCAAGGGCAAGTACGGGGCAAAGACAGCCGACCGATATCAATGCACTGGCAAATGAATATTTGAAATTGAGTTACCACGGATTAAGGGCGAAAGATAAGGAGTTCAATGCAACCATCAACACAGATTTTGACGGAACCATCGGTTCTGTCAATATCGTTGCGCAGGATATCGGAAGAGTGCTACTGAATTTAATCAACAATGCATTTTATTCTGTTTTGGAAAAAAAGAAACAGCAGGGCGAAATATATCAACCCATCATTTCTGTTTCAACTAAAAAAATAAATGGCAAAATAGAAATACATATCCGCGATAATGGCAATGGTGTTTCGCCAAAAATACAGGAAAAGATTTTTCAACCTTTCTTTACTACCAAGCCAACCGGACAGGGAACAGGATTAGGACTTTCCATCAGCTATGATATTATCAAGGCGCATGGAGGTGAAATCCATCTTGAAACAAAGGAAGGTGTGTTTGCGGAATTTATTGTAGAACTGCCCTACATAACTGGAACGCACTAATTATATCCGGGATTTAACGAGCTACTATAAAACCAACCACTTTGGAAAAGTTTGCTGAATAAACCCTGGCATAATAAACACCCGGTTGCAATACCTGCGAAAAATTAATTGAGAACTGTGGCTGGGTAGATACAAACCGGCTTACAATCTTCCCGGTATTGTCAGAGACTTCAATTGAATAGCTTTCATTTGCTTTTAGATTAATTACTCCGTGAAGAGACTGACCGTTGGAAGGGTTCGGGTAAATATTGAGGGTAGATATATAACTGTTGCAATTGCTCACCTGGATAATATTAAAATATTTAAATTCACCATCCAGATCAGTTTGCTTCAAACGGAAATAAGAAATTTCATCCGTCGATTTATCTGCTGTAAAAGAATAGTTTTGAGTAATGGATGAATTTCCGGCTCCCTTTACTGTTCCGATGGCTTTCCAGTTATAACCATCCTCACTTCTTTCAACAGTAAAATAGTTGTTGTTTGTTTCGGAACCCGTAGACCAGTTCAGAATAATATTACTATTCTCACATTGTGCGGTAAAGGATAAAAGGTTAATTGGTAAAATAATATTTGATGAAACAAAGGTTGCCATCTGTGCAATCCAGTTACCACCTGCACTCGTGAAATTAGCACTATAAGAACCTGTGGGAGAAACTTTTTTATCTTCAACAATATTTTGATTGGCAGAAGACCGGTTGGTAAATCCTGCTCCGGTGGTTAAAAGACCCGAAGCCCCGATACTGACCCCATAAATTAATTCATTGGTGGAAGTAGTAGTCTTGGCGCCACTACTCACAGCAGCAGTGTTACCTATATTAACCGAATTTTGATCCAGTGGATTTGTAGTAACAATTCCGGAATATTCGCTGATATAAATCTGGGAAAAACTTGTAGGTGCTCCGGAAAGATTTGCAGTAATAGTTAAGATCGCACCGCCTGTAATATTATAAGCATACCAGAGTTCTGCTCTGTAGTTAACTCCATTCCAGTTTGTGGGACCATTAATATTATGATAGGTATTTCCTTTATTGTCTGTAACCGAATTCACATGAATGCTTTGCTTATCCCAGTCGATATGAACAACAATTAAATTCCCGGTTGTACTTGCAGAACCAAATGCCATAGCAATTGAAGAACCTGTTGTCATTTGGAATTTGGTAGTCGTTTGAACATGTGTTTGTCCAAAACAATGGTTTAAACTACCAAGGATGAATATGGATAATAAGGCTATACAGTTTTTCATAGAATAGGGTTTTAGTTTTTTAGGGCCTGAAAACCTATTATTGGCATAAATGTTTCAACTTATGTTCCATCTTTTAACGGAGTGATTGTCAAAATATTGGGTCGGGAATAATTTATTGATAATTCCTAAAATGGGCTTTGATTCCAAAAAATAGAAAAATAATTTTTATACGAAAAACTATTCAATTTTTTTAATTTCCGGAGAAGAAGATCCTGTTAGCTGTGCAAATCAATTCAATTTTTTTTGCATTTTTTTAGCTTACAAACCCGATATTTTTAGCAAAATTTATTGCAATAAAAGACCTGTTTTTATTTCTGAATTTCCCATTCAAAAAATAGCAGGATTTGTCACTGAGATTTAGGCTTTTTTTAAATAATAATTCGGCCCGGTTTTCGTTGTCTGAAATATAAATACATGCCCTGTTCAATAATTTCTACTCTGTATTGCATTTATTAAATTATACTTTTATCTTGGGAAACCAATATCGTATGAAGAAGTTAATCCTTTGTTCATTATTTATACCTTTTACAGGATTTAATAATATACATCATAAATCCTCAACCAATCTCGTTCAGGTTCGGACGGGCGACTGGCCGATTAGCCTGGAAAGAACAATAGAAAATTCAGATACTTCCTATTCCCTTCAATTTCGCGATCAGCAGGTAGTAACCAATGTTTCATTGGATACATTGCCTTTTCCGAATTTGACCCAGCTAAAATATTTTGAAAAAGCTTTATCAACTTTAAAAAACGGAAACAACGGAGATATTGCAAAATTCAAAAATTATTCAATTAAAAGAGCGGAGTCGAGAACAGAAGGCAGATGGTATATTTTAAGATACCAGTGGGGGCAGACGAATTTCCAGCAACCTGAAGCCGACCTCATGATCACTACGATCAGAGGTTTGTGAATATAAATAAATGTTCCAATAAAATAGATTTTACTCATGACCGTTATACCGAATTGAAAGTTTTAAATAAAAATTTTTGATGCATGAATATTCTGCTACTTTAAAAACAATACTGATATGAAAAAGCTAGTTTTTTTATCCCTGTTTCTGGCATTTGCCTTTGTATCCAAGGCACAGTTTACGATTGTAAATACAGCGACTATTAACCTGGTTGAGCTTCGCCAGGGAGGTACGTGGCCTATCACGCTGCAAAGAGTTACTAAAGAATCAGATACCTGTTATGTGCTCTCATTCCGTGATCAGCAATACACCAATGATGTTATCATGACCACTCTTCGGTTTCCCAACCTGGAGCAGTTGAAATATTTTCAGAAAGGTTTATCTGCTTTAAAGAATGGATCAACCGGTGATATTGCAAAATTTAAAGACTATACTATTAAAAGAATTGATGTAAAGAAAGAAGGTATTTGGTATATCCTGAATTGCGGCCAGGGCGCCACGACGAATTTCCAGCAACCCGAAGCCGACAAAATGATTGCGGGTATCCTCAATTTATAATTTATAAGGCTCTGATATATTATCTTGAAAATCCAATGCATCAGCATTGGATTTTTTTTATGCCATTAACATGTGGATCTGGCCGATTGAACTGAATAAACGATTTTTGTGCGAAGAAATGAAGGCAGTGTTTATAAAATACAGGCTATTTGTAAAGTATTTATTAGTTGTGCTTGTCTCCTTTGTTTTTATTTTTTCATCCTATTCCCAACATCTTCATTTATCGGTTGGAGATTCGCTGCCTGTATTTTCATTACACGATCAGGATGGAAATTTGTTTAACAGTAAAGATTATATCGGGAAAAAAATCCTGGTTATTTATTTTTATCCCAAGGATGAAAGCGCTGTCTGTACCAGGGAAGCCTGTGCTTTCAGGGATAAGTATGAAGATTTTGCCAGGGAAGGAGCGATGGTGATTGGCATCAATGGAGCATCTTCTGAGAGTCATAAAAAATTTCAACAGGATTATCATCTCCCGTTTATACTGTTGAGTGATCCGGGTAATAAAGTATTAAAGGAATTTGGTGTAAAGAATAAATTCTTTCTTACCGGCAGAGAAACATTTGTTGTAGGACTTGACGGGAAAATACAGTATTTATACAATTCATTCATGGAAGGAAGTCAGCATGCTGTCGAGACGCTGAATTTTATCAAATCTTCTAAAAGATAAATTTGATTTTGAAACTCGATAAATAGTCTTTATTGTTTCTTTAATGAGACAGTTATTTAAAATTTAATCATTTTATAATATTTGTGTCTTCACTGATCCAGCCGGGTCATCCCGAAAAAATAACTTTAGGAGTTATTTTTTTATTTATCTTAACCTCCTAATACTTCTATTTATGAAAAAAATCACTTTTTTAACAGCTATTGGTTTTATTTTCTCTTTAGCTATTCAAGCCCAGGCACTGACCACAACGGCTATCAAAGAACAATTGGTAAAAGAATGGCAACGTGCAAAAGAATACACCATTGATTACCTCAATACCATGCCTGCGGATAAGTATTCTTTTAAGCCGGTCGACAGTATCCGGAGTTTTGCACAGCAAATGCTGCATTTGTCGCAAGGCAATGCTTTTCTGATGTCGAATGCTACCGATCAAAAACCGCCTGCATTTTTTCAGTCCAATCTTGAAGGCAGCGTTTCAGCACAAAAAAAAGATTCTGTAATGTATTATGTAACTGCCAGCTATGATTATTGCATCAACGCAGTGAAAGAACTGCCGCTTGACAAATGGGGAGAAAAAAAGAAATTGTTTGGTTTTGAAGAAACAAGATTTGCATTATTGATGAAGACATTTGAACACCAGACCCATCACCGCGGACAAACGACTATCTATATTCGCTTACAGGGAATCAAGCCACCGCAGGAGAGATTATTTGAAAAATAAAGCTTCAGGCATCATGAATGTTTTCGGCAGAAATTTCAGATGGATGTTGGTTTTGTTGCTGTTTGGGCTCAGCAGCCTGTCAATGTCACATTCAGGAAGAAATTCGGTATTGCATCATTATCTCTATGTTGCAGTGCCTGGCGTTCGGAACTACCTGGAATACGGAGGACATGGATTGCTGGTCTTTGATATGGACAATGGATTTAAGTTTATAAAAAGAATTCCTACAGGTGGACTGGATGAGAAGGGGCAACCTTCCAATGTAAAAGGAATTGCTGCGAGTTTGTACACACATTGCATTTATATCACTACTATTGAATCGCTTCTTTGCATTGACCTGCTCACTGAAAAATTGGTTTGGGAAAAGAAATATGAAGCAGGATGTGATCGCATGTCCATTTCACCGGATGGCAAAACAATTTATCTTCCATCCTTCGAGGGAGATGACTGGAAAGTAGTGGATGCAAAATCAGGCAAAATGCTTGGCCGCATCATCACTCATTCAGGCTCGCATAATACGATTTGTGGAATGGATGGAAAAAAAGTATACCTGGAAGGATTGCGATCCAACTATCTCACGGTGGTGAATACGGCCAATCAGCAGATCAGCTCAACGGTAGGCCCTTTTGCGAATCATGTCAGACCTTTTACAATCGATGCTGCACAGAAAAGTTGTTTTGTAAATGTGGATAGTCTTCTTGGTTTTGAAATCGGTGATCTTGTAAGCGGAAAAAAAATATCGCATATTGAAGTAAAAGGTTTTCATACCGGTCCTGTAAAAAGACATGGCTGTCCAAGTCATGGTATCGCGCTCACACCTGCTGAAAATGAAATATGGCTGGCTGATGCATTCAATGAAGCAATTCATATTTTTGATATCAGTAAAAAAGAACCAGTGCAAATCAAAACGATTAAGCTGAGTGATCAGCCAGGATGGATCACATTCAGCATTGATGGAAAATACGCTATGCCTTCCACGGGCGATATCATCGATGCCAATAAAAAAGAAATCGTTGCAAGGCTGACGGATGAAACAGGCGCAAGGGTTCAGAGTGAGAAAATGGTTGAAGTGCAGTTTGCAGGAATGGATTTACTGAAGGCCGGTGATCAGTTTGGGATTGGAAGAGCTTCTGTTGCTCATTAAATATTTCTCCCAATGGCCTTCGTTTAAAAGACGGGATAAGCATATAATTGGTTTTCTCGATAACCCTGCACTTAAGTACCGGGTTATTGGAAGGTTATTGGAGGGTCATTGAGAAAATTTTAATTATATTCGAAAAGAATTCTCCAAAATATTTTATTCTTCAGTCTCCTGAAAAATGAATCGCAGAAATGCTGTTAAAAACGTTCTGGGTGTTTCCGCAAGCCTGATTACATTGCCTTTTTGGATGGAATCATGTGGCCATTTCGGGGACAGCAATGCATTTGTTTCATTTTTTTCAACTGATGAGCAGCAAATACTCGCAAAAATAACGGACACGATTATCCCGGCAGGCAATTCTATTGGTGCCCTGTCGATGGGAGTTGATAAATTCCTTCACAAAATGATCATCGATTGTTATGAAAAGCCTGCGCAGGAGAATGTGAAAAAGCAATTGCAATTACTGGAATCATCTGCGAAATCAGCCTATGGAAAATCTTTTTCGGATTGTAGTCAGAAGCAAAGAGAAGAGCAGTTATTGAAATTGCAGACATCCCGGCAAAAAGAACAAAAAGATTTTTTTGAATTGGTAAAAACTGAAACCATCCGTGGATTCAATACATCACAAATGGTCATGGAAAAATATCTGGGTTATAAAGTGGTTCCGGGTCACTACTATGGTTGTATAAATATAAAAAACTGAATCATGCCAGGAGATTTGGGCGATTCTGTAAAGAAAAGAACTTTTGATGCCATCGTTATCGGGTCAGGTGCTACCGGAGGATGGGCTGCAAAAGAATTATGCGATCACGGATTGAAGACATTGATCCTTGAAAGAGGCCGCGATGTAAAACATATCAAAGATTATCCTACCGCTTCAAAAGCCCCATGGGAATTTGAACACCGTGGAATAGTTCCGGTTGAAAAAAGAAAGGATTACCAGGGAGCACGTTTTTTGCGGGAGGAAACCCTGCATTGGGCATTGAAAGATGATGAGCAGCCCTTCGTGCAGGAAAAGCCTTTTCGATGGGTGCGTGGTTATCATGTGGGTGGAAAATCATTACTCTGGGCAAGACAAACACAGCGCTGGAGTGATCTGGATTTCGAAGGACCCCTCCGCGATGGTTTCGCAATCGACTGGCCGATCCGGTACAAGGATATTGAACCATGGTATGCTTATGTTGAAAAATTTTCGGGTATTGCCGGTAATAAAGATGGTCTTCGCGAATTACCCGATAGTGAAGTGATGCCTGGTTTTGAAATGAGTTGTGTTGAATCTTATTTTAAAGAAATACTCGCGAAGGATTTTAAAGACAGACACCTGATACAGGCAAGATGTGCACATATCACCGATCCGCAACCGATACATATTGAACAGGGAAGATCCAAATGTCAGAGCCAGAATATGTGCAATCGGGGTTGCGTATTTGGCGGATATTTTAGCAGTAATGCATCGACTTTGCCATGGGCTTTGAAAACCGGAAACCTTAGCGTCAGACCATTTTCGGTAGTTCATTCCATTATTTATGATGAACAAAAAGGGAAAGCAACAGGGGTAAGAATTATTGATAGCATGAGTAAAGAGATGATTGAATATTATGCAGCTGTTATTTTCCTGAATGCATCCGCATTAAACAGCAATGCCGTTTTATTGAATTCTGTTTCTCGTCGCTTCCCAAATGGATTGGGTAATGATAGTGGTTTATTGGGAAAATTTATTTCCTGGCATAATTACAGAGGGAAGGGAAGTGCAGAATACGAAGGATTCAAGGATAAAAAAACAGATGGTCGCAATCCGACCAACAGTTATATTCCCAGGTTCAGGAATTTATTTAAGCGGGATATGCAATTTTTGCGTGGATATGCGATTGGTATTTCCGGTAGCAGGGGATATGAACCGGACACAAGTGTAATCGGTGACCAGCTCAGATCAAATTTGTTGAATCCACCATTGGGCAATTGGCATGTGGGAAGCTGGATGATGGGCGAATGTGTACCGCTCGAAAAAAATCATGTAAGACTTCATCCTGATTTAAAAGATAAATATGGGATCCCCCAACTGATTGTTTCCTGCGAGTGGAGCGAGAATGACGACAAGATGGTGGAAGATTATATTCAGCAAACTCATGAAATGTTTGAAAAAGCGGGGTTCATCAATATAAAAGCAGAAGACACCAAATCTCCTCCCGGATCCGATATTCATGAAATGGGAGGCGCACGTATGGGAAAAGACCCGCATTCATCCATGCTGAATGAATGGAATCAATTGCATCTCTGTAAAAATGTATTCGTAACGGACGGCGCATGCATGGTATCTACCGGCACACAAAATCCTACTCTAACTTATATGGCATTGACGGCCCGTGCAGCCAATCATGCCATTGAAGAATTGAAGAAAGGGAATATCTGAAAAACAGGTCGATTTTAAAAATTGAAATGAATCCTCCATGAAGAAAATAATTTTACTAACTATTGCAACCTTTTTTTTACTGACAGAAAATATAAGCACGGTTGCTCAGGGATCAAAACCTCTGTATGATTTTCCATTGGGCGTACAGGCCTATACTTTCCGCAAAAGTTTTCCTGTTGATGTCGCCAAAACATTAGACACAATAAAAATGATGGGATTTACTGAAATGGAAGGAGGCGGAGGCAGGATGAGCCCGGAAGCGTTTAAGAAATTATGCGATGAGAGAGGAATCAGTATTCCCTCTACCGGCGCAGGATATGAAGAATTGGTGAGGGCCCCTGATTCAGTGATTTATAAGGCAAAAATTCTCGGGGCAAAATATGTAATGTGTGCATGGATACCACATGACAATGGCGTATTGACTTTTGAGAATGCAAGAAAAGCAGTGGATGACTTCAACAGGATTGGAAAACTGATGAAAGATCAGGGACTCATTTTTTGTTATCATGCCCATGGATATGAATTTCAACCTTACGGAAACAGCAATCTCCTGGATTATATTTTCAAAAACACCAACCCGGAATATGTTTCTTTCGAGATGGATATTTTCTGGATGCAGTTTGGTGGCGGGGACCCCGTAGCGCTTCTGAAAAAATATGGGAACCGGTGGAAACTGATCCATTTAAAAGATTTGAAAAAAGGAGCAGTTAAAAATCATACTGGACTCACCGGACCGGAAAATAATGTGCCTCTGGGTCAGGGCGAAATTGATATTCCCGGTATTTTGAAAGAAGCAAAAAAAATCGGGATCAAACATTATTTTATTGAAGACGAAAGCAATTATGTGAATACCCAGGTTCCTGAAAGCATTCGTTACCTGAAAAGTTTAACTGAATAATTGAATCAACAGCCCTGATATTTTTAATTTCCTTTTATCTCCCAAATCTCTAAAACGGGACCTTGGCTATATTGGGTGAAATACTCATGTTGGGATATACATAATTTCCATTCGAGGGATCAACATAATAGCAGTTGGGGCCGAGGTCGAACAGGTAGTTAGGATCTTCCAGCTTGGAGATATAACGGTTATAGGTACCTGCAGTAATATAGAGGGTATCACCGGTTTGAAAGAAAGCCTGCAAATCGTCTTTCGAAAAAGGAAAAGAATAAGCCCCGTTTCCATCGGGATAAACGGCATCATATTTTTGAATATAATTAGAGGGACTAACATTCGCATCCTTTCCGACCAGTAGCATAAAATTTTGATAATACTGAACATAATTCAACGAAGAAGTATCCAGGTAAACAAATATGTAAACATAGGGAGAAGATACAGACGAGGAAATACTGTCGACCGCTGTTTTGACTGGTATCTGCAAAAGATATACATCCTGCACCAATGTTGGTAGTTCACCACCGGGAGTATGCGAAACTCCGAAGACCTTATATGTTCCAAAACCTGTTTTTTGATAACTGAAATTATAGGTGCCGGTTTGCAATCCGGTGAAATGATATTCACCAGCGGAGTCTGTTATATCTGTCAGTGTCAGGCTTCCACTTGTCATTGTAACTGTTATGCCACTAAAATCTTTTTTTCTTAATGAGAATTCATCATATAAGCTCAGCTTGCCTGAAATACTCCCGGTATCCTTTAGAACTCCATTGGTACCCCTGTTGCCCTGAACTCCCTGTGGACCAGGCACACCTGTTTCTTTTTTGCAGGAGAATAAGAGCATTAAAAATAAAAAAGCAACCGCTATGATCTTCATGTCGATCAATTATATGGCCAGATAAAATATTTTAAAATCGAATCTCCCTTGTACGGATATGAAATATCCTGGTAGGTATTGATATCAAACCAGGATGTTCTTTGGGATAATACAGGTACCACATAAGTTTTCAGGTAAACAGTGTCTCCTTTTTTATATTTTATATTCATGGATAAAAAATTCTCGAGCGGAAACTGGATAGGAAGACTATTAGAGAATGTAAATCCCGTATTACCGGAAGAAACCACATCATAATTCAGGTTACCCACCTGTGAAGACTTTGCAAAATAAATATCAAAATACCTGGGATAAGGAGTCGAAGCCGGAGGCCCGTCGAAGCTAACATTCACCTGCAAAATTTTAATGGTATCATAAGGCTCGAAAGGATTATCAAGCATTCCCAGGGTTTCATTGGTGATTTTAGTAGTTACACTTTGATTCAATTGAACAATTCCGATAAATTTATCGGAATTTCCTCCACTGTGATCTGTGTTGACTACAAAAGAATCATACCCGTTTTTCTTGAATCTTATCGCATAGGTTCCCGCAGTCAATGAGGGGAGGGAAAATTTTCCGGAGGCATCGGTCATTACGCTGATTAAAGAATCTCCTTTTAGTGCCAGTACTTTTACAGAATCATAATCTGAACTGGGGAAACCGTATTGATCTGTCATGCGCACGAATCCGGTGATTGCGCTGGGGCTGCTTGTTGCATTTGCGCCGGGATCTCCCTGCAAACCCATCGGACCTACGGTACCCTCGGCTTGTTTAGTACAGGAATATCCTATGATTATTACGGCAGAAATAACAGTGATCCATATGCGATTTTTAACAAGCATCTTTTTTCAATCTTTTAAAACATTGTAAACCTTTACTTCATTACTTAGCTTTCCTGCCGAAGGATATACGGTGTTTCCCATTTCATCAGTATACGTGAACAAACGGGGATTATCAATGGCAGCAGTCATGTATAAATAGTCAATTTGGTATAGTTTGTCCGAATAATAAGAAGGAACGATATCCAGCGGAGAAAAAATCAAAGTAGAGTCGTTTTGCTGAAAATAATTTGTGCGGAATACATAGTCGTTGCTTTGATTGCTAACCCCCGAAGCATGACTTATATAAAGCAATACAGGATTGGAAGTTTTCTGTGGATGAGCCAGCGTAATGGTAACAACCATAAAATGAAATGAACCATACGAGCTGGTATCAACGGTTAAATTTTTAATATCAAGATTTGATGAAACCTGTTGTCCCAATTCGATATTTCCTGTCTGGCTGGGGTTCGATCCCCCTGCATTCAGGAAATTAAAGATGTGCATGGATCCATATCCCTGCTTGGATGTTGTCAGGTCATAATCACCTGCTTTAACAGATGGAATGGAAAATCTTCCATCAGAAGCTGAAACAGATTGAAGCAGGGGTGAAGTACTATCGACAGAAATGGTTGCTCCACTATTGTCTGAAACAGGATTTCCAAGCGAATCGTACAGGAGAATTTTTCCTGAAATGGTGCCCGTGAGAATTGAATTTCCGGGAACACCATCTGCTCCCGGTGGTCCCTGCGGTCCGGCGACATTTACTTTACTACATGCAAACATGAAGAAAGTCAGCAAGCACGTAAAAGCAAACCTAAGAATAAGAATTGTCTCTTTGCAGATATGTTTAGGTGGTTATTGAAATAAAAGTAAAACTTTTTAGGTATTCAAAAACCTGACGAAACCCTAAATCGTGTGGCTGTGCATAACTAGATTAAAACTATCCTCTGATTCCGTTGATGAAGCTGGCACTGTCTTTAAATGTTTCCAGTTTCATTTCTACATAAAAATATTTTACTCCACCGGTTTTGGCAGCAGCAAAAAATTCTTTCCAGTCAATAACACCCTGGCCAATGGGAACCTGTTTTTTCTCAGCGGTCCAGTCCGACATATGTGAAGAAATAAATCTGCCCGGATATTTAGTGAAATATGTAGAAGCTTTATAACCCAGATTGATGACTTCGGTCTGGAATTGCATCTTTACCAGTTTTGGATTCAGTTGCTCCATCAACGCATCATAGATCAGTTTGCCATCCAGGGTTGCGAATTCCATGGAATGATTGTGGAATCCTGCCTGCATACCGGCTGTTTTTATTTTTTCGGCAATTTTATTATATGTGTCTGCAGCATCGAGATAATCTTTCAGAGTAGCTGTCTTAGGCAACCAAAAACTGGAGCAGACCATGGTTGTTAACCCGAGGCTCTTTGAAAATTCAATACGATCATCCAGTTTATCCTTCAGTTCGTCGAAAGTGAAATGACAACTTGGGCAGCTAAGGCCTGCATCATTGATGATTTTTTTTATTTCAGCACCTTTCATATTCACCAGTCCGCCGAAACCGGAGTCCACATATCCCGGAGGAGAACACATTTCAACGAGCTGGTATCCCAGTCCGGCCATCATTTTCAAAGTACCCGGAAAATCTTTCGCCAATAAATCCCGGATAGGATAGGTTTGAAATCCGATCGGATGTTTTACAGATCCGGAAATCATTTCCGCCCTGAGAGAAGCAGGAAGTTTTGATAATAACAATGCAGAGCCAAATCCTACTGCGCCCTGTTGAATAAATCGCCTTCTGTTGACTGATTTCATGATGGAGGTTTTTTTGGTGATTGAATCAAACCTTCTGGCAATTAAATTTAATGAATATTGGTTTACTCCAAAAACTCATAGAGATTTCGGTAGTATTCGTTTCAAGAAATAATCAGATAAGAACATAGAAAAGACGCAGCTATCTGAACCTATGTTTCTAAATATTCATATCCCGCAGGAGCGGGGCAAGTCTTGGTTATTTTTTGAAACTGGGAAACTGCCGGGTTTTCCATTGTCTGACGATTTTAAAGCTCTGTTCGTCGGGTTATTTTTTTACCTTTTTTTGGATGATGCATATTTGATGATGACTTGATTGATTCACCCAAAACTATTTATCATGAAAAAAATTTGTATCATTTTGGCTTCACTGATTTTTGTATGGGTAAGCGAATGTTCCGCCCAGCAAAATATGGATGCCAAACCAGTGCTGGTCCATACGATCTATATTAATGTAACCACAGCAAACAGATCCCTGAATATTGATTCCCTGCTCAAAATCTTTAAACATTATGTCCTTGATGCAAACCAATATTATACGAATAATAAGATTATAAAACATTGGTACGGGCATGATAGCCGGGAAATAATCATTATATGTGAACTGAAAAGCTGGTCTGATATTGAAAAGGCTGAAAACAGACAGGATGAAATCCTCGGGCATCTTCCTTCCAGTCTGGACGAAGGTGGGAAAATGTGGTCTTTATTCATTTTTCCGGAACATCATTCAGATGAAATATATCGTGTGGTAGCAGAGTAAACTTCGCGGGCAGATAGGGCCGGCAGACGGGATATTCACTCCTTGTCTGACCGTCCCAGTCTGACGATTATAATTTTCGCATACTCACCCTATTTACCGTCTCTTCCGGACAAAATCATTTGACTATTATTTTTTGATATTTTCGGACTCTCTTTATTTTTTTTGGCATATTCTAATAAACTCCTTGCATCTTTTCCGGTCTTTTGCAAAAAATACTTCCAACAATCATCCCTTACTCATCTTTAAGTAAAAACTGCCTGCCCGGGCAGTAGACCAGATAAATTCAATTAGACCCAGCGACGCTCAGGAAATATTTTTGAGGGATTATGATACTATTGAAAAATCCTTAATTATATAGTATGAGCATCATACGAAGAAGCAGTACGAATCCGGCAGTTAATAATTTTTTTCAGAACAATCCTTTTTATATGCCCGATAAGGATCTCATCCTGGATCAAAAAAATGTGCATCGCTGGTTTTCGATGCTGGGATCGAGCGCTCGGGAAGGAGTATATACTTTCGAAAATATTTTGCAGGGAAAATCGGGGCCCTCTGTCCGAATCGAAAAATCGCGTTTTCATATGATGTCTTCTTACGATTATCTGGGATTGATCGGTCATCCGAAAATAGAAAAAGCAGCGATCAAGGCGATTCGTGATTTTGGAACAGGCACCGGCGGCGTTCGCCTGCTGACAGGAACCAATGTTCTGCACGACAGGCTAGAGAGATTGATTCATGAATTCAAAGGCACCGAATCGGCCATGGTATTTAACTCCGGATATATGGCCAATATTGCAGCTATAACGGCGCTGTTTAACCGAAGTGACCGGATTATCATTGACGAATTTGTACATCGCAGTATCATCGATGGATTGAAAATTTTAGGCGCAGCGCCGGAGAAATTCAGGCATAACGATATGCAATCGCTTGAAGAATTATTATCCGCTCCTCATTCGAAATCGCGTACTATTATTATTGTGGAAGGGATCTATGCAATCGACGGTGATATATGTCCATTAGATGAAGTAATCAGGTTGAAAGAAAAATATGGAACCATTTTAATGGTTGATGAAGCGCATTCTATTGGGGTATTAGGCGGAATTGGATCTGGTATCAATGAATATTTTGGAATCTGCCCGGAGCGGGTAGATATCTTTTCCGGGTCGCTTTCCAAAGCCTTTCCTTCCAATGGGGGTTTCGTTGCTGCAAGGAAAGAAATTATTCTCTACCTCAAACACAGCAGTTCTCCATATATATTTTCAGCAGCGTTGACGCCTGCAAGCACAGCCACGGCTATCGAAGCGATCGAATTGTTATACACAGAAAACTGGCGTCTTCATGCATTATGGAAAAATTGCCAGAGAATGTTGAAAGGGCTAAGAGAAGCTGCCATTGATACGGGTAATTCGAAAAGCCCGGTCATCCCGATCATGATGAATCATTCAGGTAAAGCGCTTGTTTTATCAAAAAGGCTTTTTGACCGCGGCTATATTGCGAACGCTGTGGTTTATCCTGTGGTGCCCACGGATCGTGCTCGGCTGAGGATTTGCTGTACCGCCGCTCAAAGTCCTGGAATGATTGATGGGTTTATAAATACATTAAAAGAAGCAGCTTTTAATCTCCACTGAACGTACTCACTTTGAAAAAAACGAATCTATTGTATTTTTTATTTAAAGAAAAAAGGAGTCAACCTTATCCAAAAATCTTTCATCACTCATTCCGGATCTATTGAACATAATTGCAGAAATGAATTTTTTTTCAGGATAAGAACGCATCTCGCAATAATATCCTCCTCCTGCCCCGGCATGGGTAAAATAATCTATTCCATTTAAATTTCCTGTGAACCATCCAAGGGTCATTTCGACCTGCTTTCCGCTGTTCGTATGTTGTTTTGTCAATAAAATTTTTTTGTATTTATCTGATATTAAGACAGAATCTGGTTTGAACAATGTTTGTATGAATGCCGTAAGGGAATAAGCATTGGCAATTAATCCTCCATAAGCCCGGCCGCTTACATAGTATTTTTTGAACCTGATCCATTTCGGATTTGAGGAAGGCTCCATGAATTTTTTTCTGTCGAGAAAGAACCCCAGAATGGCATTGGTGATAGTAAACTTTTTTTGATAGCCTCTTGCATAATTTGTAAAATCATTTACTAAATAATCGACAGGGAGATCGGAGCGATTTATTTTTTGAATTATATTTTTTTTTACATAATCCCGGTAATTCATTCCAGACACTTTTTCTATTATTTTTCCCAATGGCAGATAATTCAGGTTGCTATAAGAGAATTTCTCCCCGGGTTGATATTTTAGTTTTGAATTTGCCTTTAACACCTGGTCGATAAATCCGTCTGAATTGAATGAATTTTCTTCTTCCTGTAAATGAGCCCATCTCAGTGGAATTGGATTCGGAAGACCTGACATATGGGATAATAACTGTTGGACAGTGATTTCTTTTAAAAAAGAATATTGATCAAGATATATAAAAGCTTTATCGGACAATTTTATTTTTTCTTTTTCTGCCAGTTGCATGATAGAAAGAGAAGTAAAAGTTTTTGTTACTGAACAGGCATTAAAAAATGTTTTTTCTGTAACCGGCAGGTTCGACTCGAATTCTGCGAGTCCGGCTTGATGATTGAATAAAACAGAGTCATTCTGCAAAGCCACATATTGGATGCCCGGAGTTTTATAATTTTTAATCAGATCATCTAAAAATTCAGCAGCCAGGATTTTGTTATCCGCGCTCATTTTGGTGTTTTTTAAATTATATAGGTTGAGTTTCGGCTGTTGGTTCGCTAACTGGTTTTAATAACGCAATGTACAAATTAGAAATAGCGCACTGAAACTTAAACAGGAAAGCATTCTGATTTCAGAAAATTATTTGCCTGGTTTGCCTGTCTGCTTGTTCCCTGAATGCAGATGGGAAGCCAGAACCTCTCTGTATCTACACTCGATATGATTTCTGCCCAATCTGGTTTTACAAGAAATAATGATGAGGCGGTTTATGGGTTTGGAACAGTATGAAATGACGGGCGATTTTCATTGGAAAGAAAGGAGCTTTGAATTTGAAACATGCACAAAAATAAGGCTGGGAATTTTATTGCAGACAGCTATCGGTGACGGATATATCAATTTGATGCTGCTGTGCCCGGGACATGCGCTTACCAGGGATATTCAAAATATTTTGTCGGGGATCATGAGTTCTTTTCAAATAAATCAATGAAAGGTTTGCAGTGGTGATTGTTTTTGTACCTCACTACTTTAATTTTTCCGGAACGAATAAAACTGCATCTGCTGCAACCTGCCCATCT
This sequence comes from Puia sp., assembly GCA_035499855.1. Classification (GTDB taxonomy): domain Bacteria; phylum Bacteroidota; class Bacteroidia; order Chitinophagales; family Chitinophagaceae; genus Puia. The sequence goes on from DATJXY010000105.1 coordinate 32,868, forward strand.
GTTCCATTTGATGAAATCTGTAGATAAGATTTTTCGCCGTCAGGAAATAAATAACTGCCTAACCGCAACCATTCACCACCCGTCTGCAGCTCTCCGGAAAAATTTTTTGTATTTATCTGAGGCTGCCATTCTTTTTTGCCATCGGATATTTTTATCGGAATTTTTGCTGCGATATGATCAATCGCAGGTAAATAAATATAGACCTGATATTTCATTTTCTTTTGCAGTTGGGGGATAAAACGTACAAAAGCTTCTGTATCGGTACCAGCATGAAGAAGGAAAGAACTACCATAACCATTTTCTTTGATGCGCTGCCAGTTGCCGTTAATTTTTGTATGCAGGCTGTCATCATTATCTACTAAAATTTCGGGAACACTGCGATCAGCCAGTGGATTTGAGCGCAGCGAGGATCGTATTTCACTCACATCAATCATTTGTACCGGAATATTTTTTTGAATAGCAACGGTTGCAGCTACCGCTGCTGTTTGCGCCAGCACCATAAAAACAGGTTCCATTCTAATAGAACCGTAAGCAATATGGGTAGCCGACAGGCAAACAGGAACCAGCAGATTAGTACATTCTTTTTCTTTGGGTGTAATCGAACGGTAGGATACAGGATATGGCCCAAAGCCTCCAATCTGCACATCACCTTCATTCTTTACCATACCGTTTACCACTATGCGCTGGCAGTTATGCGAATCCATTGTGTAAGCAGCAAGTCCTGCTGTATCTTCTGCAATAGTTTTTCCCTGGCAATTGGCTTGAGTCATGATATAAGCGCCGATCATGCGACGGGCTTCACGTACATAGATCTGTGGCGACCAATGATTATTATTTTTATATTCATCCTTTGCATAACCCCATTGAAGCATTTCATTGCGTAAATAGAGGGGAACGCGTGGATCGTGTCCCAAAAAATAAAGAAGACCGATAGTATAATTAATATGCGCTGTAACGATTTTTGTCCTTTCGGTGAAGTTCGCTTCTGCATAATCATAATTCATCCCAATCATATCAGTGGAGAATGGTCCGTTATTATTGATATCAGTTTTACGATGAGGCATGTGATTGATGTTTAATACCCGGTCATCCAGGTTTTTGGGATTCTTGATAGCAAGATACCGGAGCAGTAATTCATACCGGGTTGAGTCGTAACCAGCGGGCTTGGTGATTGGCAAGCGATTGGGGATGCTATCTGTAAGGCATAAGCGAAAATTGTAGGCTTGCACCCTGTGATCACCTCTGCCTTTCGCTTCCAGTGTGTCGGGGCTGATGCCCCATAAGAGGCCGCTTGCCGGATTCCCGGGTATTTTATATGGATCAACGCCATCCGGAAACTGGTGTTTGTTGAGCAATTGGACTCCGTTATAAGTTTCGCCATAAAGATCATTTGACTCACGGCCTACTGTATACGAAATTCCGGATTGAGCCATCAGGTCGCCTTCATAACTGCAATCAATAAATATCCTGGCAATAATTGTCTTGGTATTGGCAGAGAGTTTACCACTCTTATCCAAATAAGCAACTGTTATATGCTGAATCACCGGACCATTTTTATGAACTTTTACAAGTCCATGATGATACAGAACCCTGATCCCTGCTACACGGATATAGTCGAGCATGATATCTTCTGCCACGTGCGGCTCAAAGGTCCATTGTTCGAATTTTCCGTAATGCTTTCCAACCCTTCTGTAAAAATCACGGGCGAGCCCGGTAATCGCATATTTATTACCGATATCTGTATTACCCAGGCCGCCGCTGGTGAGTCCGCCTAAATGCGAACCAGGCTCAATCAGGATCACATTGTTGCCCGATTTTTTAGCTGTATAAGCGGCAATCACTCCGGCAGACGTTCCTCCATATATGCAGATATCAGTTTTTAATATTGTTTGCCCAAATGACTGCGTCCGGATAAGCAGGAAAATAACAGGCAGGCTCACCTGAATCAATCGTTTTATTTTTTTTACAAAGTGAGTCATGAAATTATTTCTGCTCCTGGTTCAGGAAATCAGTGAAATGACCGGATGCCTTCCTGATCAGGCTTTTTAGTTTTTTGGCAGGGGGTTTAAAAAAATTTAATTCTGGTACTATTTTGTTTTTTTTCAAAGATCGTTTCCATAAGCCGCACACTTTTCCATTGATAATAATAACGGGCCTGAATATCCCATTTTGCGTGAGAGCCTTATGATGATGTTCAGATGAAAGCGATGCTGCTCTGTCTGAATAACTGATTAGAAATTCATCAAATGCCGGCAGTAAATGAACACTATCCATTTTTTGAATTGAATTAGAAAAAATTGGATCCATCCAATATATTTCCGATCCTATTTTCTCCGAAATGAGATTGGGTTTTATCATTTCCAATGCATTTCTCGCATCCGATGCTGTCAGACCCGACCACCATGTAAAATCAGGAATAGTTGCAGGACAATGGCTGGTAAAATACTTTTTAGCAAGCTTTGCCAATGCATCGTCCCTGCTGATTTTCTTTTGTGCGGGAATTCTTTCACTGAACAGTGCATAAGTATTTTTTTTTCCTTTTAATCGACCGCTGCAAATGAGCGCATCTAATTCTGCGCGCAAAAACAAATGTCCTCCTCTTGGATTATCCACAGGCATTTTTGCTTTTTTTAAAATAGAAACCAATTCATCTCTTGTCAAATGCCCCTCTTTAAGAAGCGCTTTTTCTATTATCTGGTTGCTCTTTTTAAAAATTGTTTCGGTCAGCTCCATTTGTAATTGCCTTCCCTTCAGTGATGCCTTTAGGCGCGGCCCGGACAATGCAAGGATCCAGGAAATATCATCTGCATCAACAAAATGCCAGGTGGGCCTGAGTAAATGTGTTCTGATGATTTCGCCTTTGTCGATCGCATTTTCAATTGCATTTTCCGTTAATCCGGGAACCCTGCATCCAATGGCCCATTTTGCCATATTGTAATCCTGCGCCTGCATGGCGCACATCCAGGAAACAATTTCTTTTGAAGTTTTGAAACTGGTCGATGCGATTTGCTGACTCAGCAGCCGGATTTGCGGTATATCTGATAGCTTCATGAATTAGATTTTATTAGTCAAGGCTGCCAGTTATTATTCAGGATGATCAGATCATGAGCCATATTTAACCGCTTAAACAAAGGCAGTCCGGGACGGTTTCAATTTACTTAGATTGCAATTATCAGTTGCCTCCTGAATCATCTATTTGATTTCTCATAGATTAACCTCCTCATTTATGGCAGATTCATTCACAATTAGCCAGTATATGACCCTTAGAGAACTCGTACAGGCTTCCTTATATATTGGATTAAGATCAAAAATAATTAAAAGATATTTTCTTTTTTTTAGTGTGCTGGCCCTGGCATGTGTAGTATTTGGTTTTATCACGGCTGGCAGGTATTTCTATTGGCAGTCGATCCTGCAAATACTAATTCCATTTGTTGTGATGGCAGCATTATTTTTTATTTTCATTGTGGTGGTAAATGCTTTGATATTGCTGATAAAACCGGACAATTTCAGAAATGTAGTATATCAATTTACTCAATGGGGAATGACCAGATCAGCTAAAGGATTTGATTCTTCAAGGCCATGGGGGGATTTTATAAAATTCAGGGAGACTGCATCATTTTTTTTTCTTTATATATCGGCAAATGATGCCCATATTATTCAAAAAAGAATGATCGGAGACGAAGAGGAGATAGAAGAATTCAGAAATTTAATTAAAGATAAAGTGTGCAATTGGATGCTGAATTTATAATATTCTATTTGGATTTAGACTTTTGCTGCGCCTGTCTTTTTTTTGTTTCTGTCTTGCTCTTTTCCTGGTTGATAATAGCAGCCGGGTGCTCACTGATATAAGTAGCTCCATGTTTGAGTTTCCCTTTTCCATTATTTTTTGTCCAGAAATTTAAATTAATATATGTCCAGACCACTTCTTTTTTCCCTTCACTGGTTGGACCATTATCCTCATCCGGATTATAATAGACACTGAATCGCACATCCGATCCACGCCCGTATTTATCACCTCCTACTAATCCGATTGGCTGGCCTGCTTCCACTGTTTGCCCTAATTTAACAAGTGTACTGTTTTTGCGAAGCACACCATAATGGCCAATAGAACAATCGGCCTGAGCGATTTCTAAATAATTCTCATGACCAACACTCGAAACTCCGGAATCATTCAAATTACTATTGTCCTCAATTTCACATACGACTCCTTTTCTGGCCGCGCAAATAGTATCACCTGGCTTCATTTTCAACCTGATGACATACCAGTTTTTTGAAGCGGGATCAACATTCTTGTTTCCTGCATTGGTAAGTTCGTATGCCTGGGCTTCTTTTCCGGGAGCTATCGGTAACAGATATGTGAAATTAGTATCGACATTTGGATGAATGCAGCCTTTATTAAAATTTGTTGTGTATTTAAATTGCACGGACTTATCCATATTTTCCTTCGTTAACTTAAAGAGATTGGTCCTTCCCGGTTTGACCGCATTCCGATAAGGAAACTCATGATCTGATTTTCCGTTACTAAGACTTGTAAAATTGATTTCAATAATATAACTGCAATAGCCATTATTGTTACAATAGAACTGATAATTGCCACGTGAATCCTGTTCATATTTTATTTCAATGACTCTTTGACAAAAAGATGAAAGGGGCAGGAATGACAGAAAAAAAAGTATTAAACCAATATTTTTCATTTTTCAATAAGATGATTTTTTTAGAAGGAGTTCAATTTACGAATTTTTGTTTTCTGGTTTGACAATCAAAAATGGACTACCTTCATGGATTAGTTTAACATCTTTAATAGTCCACCATGCTTCCGTGGAAATCGATTATACAAATTCAAAAGGATTCAGATTGTCCTGTTTATTTGCAAATCGCAAATGCTATTATTCAGGAAATGAAAAAGGGAAGGGTTGGCCCCGGGATTAAATTACCAGGAACCAGGCAGATGTCTGAAATATTAAATGTGCACAGAAAGACATTGGTACGGGCATATGATGAGTTGGATGCACAGGGATGGATTGAAATGGTAGCTTCCAAAGGAACTTTTACGAGTAAAGAATTGCCCGAAACCAATCCCCGAAAACTGAGCGGCAAGATTGAAAAACAAAAATCATTTCCATTACAGACAGGATATCCGGTAAAAATTAATGATAAAGTCCGGACGCCGGTATTACCACAAAGAAATATTATTGGATTTCACGACGGACCTGATGTGCGAATGATGCCCGTGGAAGAATTGGGGAGAACTTATCGAAGTGTCATGTCCCGGAATGTCAATTTGAAATATATGTCATATGTGGAAACTGCGGGCGTTCAAAAATTCAGGTCTGTTTTGTCGGATTATCTGAATGATAGTCGCGGTTTGCAAACCACATTCGAAAATATTATGATTACCAGGGGCAGCCAGATGGGTTTGTATTTACTGGGGCTGGTCTTGCTTAAGAAAGGAGATAATATTCTTGTTGGAGAAACAAATTATTATTATGCTGATCATGTTTTTAAGAATGCAGGCGCTGAACTCACAAGGATACCTGTGGATGAATGTGGAATCGATGTCGATGCCATCGAAAAAATTTGCCGGAGAAAAAAAATTAAAGCAGTATATGTAACGCCCCATCATCATTATCCTACGACTGTTACTTTAACAGCGGCCCGGAGGATTAAGTTGCTTTCTCTTTCTGAAGAATTCGGCTTTATCATTATTGAAGATGATTATGATTACGATTTTCATTATCTGAGCAGCCCCATTCTTCCTTTGATCAGCGCCGATGTAAAAGGAATGGTTGTTTATATAGGCACACTCAGCAAAACGATTGCTCCTGCAATCAGAACCGGCTATGTTGTTGCACCACCCAATCTTATTCTGGAACTTAGCAGGATCAGGCAATTGATCGACACGCAGGGAGATCCTATAATGGAATTGGCGCTTGCAGAAATGTTTACCGAAGGATCGATTAAAAGACATATGAAAAAAGCGCTCCAGGAATATCATCGGAGAAGAGATTTTGTTTGCAATTCTTTATTCCAGAAACTTTCTGATGTGATTGATTTCAAAATTCCCGATGGAGGACTGGCCATCTGGGCAAAATTCAGCAAATCAGTTCCCCTGCCTCCGCTTAATGAAAAATTGAGAAGCCAGGGAATTATATTGTCGAATGGACTGATCCATAATGTTACTCCTGTTTCCCTGAATTCAACCAGGATGGGTTTTGCATGGATGAATGAAAAAGAATCTGAAAATGCCATTAATATCCTGGTGAAGACAATAAAGTCCCGAATTTAATTTTCTGTTTTTCTCACAATAATATTGCCATTCCCCTTGGAGTGACGAATGATTCCTGTTAGCTTTTGGACGATTAAACCGGACTACCATATATATAATAACTGGCTATATAAGTAGTCCAATTTGGTTTTACTTTTATGTTGACAAAGCAATTAAAGAACCAAAAAAGTATAGCCATGAAAAAGTTTTTTTCTCTGATCTCAGCCATCATAATTGGCTTGCAGTCATTTTCATTTCCCGCAAGGATCGTTAATGAAAGAGTGCTCCAGACATTCAAAGAAAATTTTCCCAATGCAGAACAGGTAATCTGGAAAGAGTACCCGGAAACCTATGTAGTAAATTTTGTGGAAGATGGTATTCGCAGTTCAATCATCTATGAAAAGGACGGAGGCTTTATCAGTTCCACCCGTTATTACCAGGAAAAGAACCTGCCTTATTATCTCCTGGTCAATGTTAGAAAAAAATATCCGGGAAAGAAAGTGTATGGAGTCACTGAAATTTCAACGATTTCGGGAATCGAATATTTTTTGAAAATGGAAGATGCGAATATATGGATAACAGTTAAGGTCGACAGCGAGGGCAATTTAACATTGGTAGAGAAATACAAAAAAGCATCTTAGAAAAAGCGGGTTCGCCCGCTTTTTTCCTTGCATCTAATCTATCTTTTAAAACAAACAACTTATATAAAATTTCTTAACTTGAACCTTGAAATAAATCAGATCATTTTTGCTCCAGTTATTTTTGCTCTACATTGATCCCGGTAGCGGCAGCTATCTTGTACAGGTAATTATTGCAGGTGCGCTTGCGGTATTATTTTATTTTAAGAATATTTGGTGGAAGATTAAGTCCTTCTTTACCGGCGTTAAGAAAAAAGATGATCCATTAAATAATGATCAAAGAAATGTCTGAATATTCTCCTCATTCAGCTTCTTTCAAAGATCCGGCAGGCTTTATATTCTATTCAAATGGAAATTATTACCGGCAGGTAAACCAGATTTGTTCCTCTGACTATGAATTATTGATGTCATCGGGACTCTATAAAACACTTGTTGAAAAAAAATTATTGATCCCTCATACTGAAATCAGCGAAAATCTCACACAATCCCCTGATTGGCATAAAACAATTCTCCCGGCGCAACTCTCTTTCATCAGTTATCCATATGAATGGTGCTTTGATGAGTTGAAGGATGCGGCATTGCTCACTTTAAGTGTTGTAAAAAACGCTATGGAATTTGGAATGATATTGAAAGATGCTGCAAACTTTAATGTGCAATTCCAGGCGGGCAGGCCTGTATTTATAGATACTTTATCTTTTACAAAATATGATGCGGAAAAGCCCTGGATCGCTTACAAACAATTCTGTGAATGTTTTTTGTTTCCATTATTAATTGAATATTATTTGAAGATTGACGTTCAGAAATTGCTTTCTTCGTATATCAACGGAATTCCGGTGACAGTAGCGGCGCGGTTATTGCCCTTCAAAAGCAGGATAAAATTAAGTGTTTGGTTTCATGTATATCTTCAGAACGCAGTTGGCTCAGGGAATAAGTTAAAGACCAGGGGTTTAAAATTTAGCAGGGAAAAACTGTCGGGGTTGATTGATAATCTGGAAAGCGCCATTGAATCACTTCATGTAAAAGACAATACTAAATCAACATGGAATAGTTATTATGATGAAAAGATTCTGGGAAGAAATTATCTTCTCGAAAAAGAAAAAATTTTTCGTCAGTGGATCAGCAATATAGATGGAGGGCTTGTATTGGATATAGGATGCAATGAGGGGTATTTTTCCAGGATCGTCGCTGAAAAAAAATTGTCCGTTATTGCGATCGATTCCGACAGTCTGTGCATCAATAAACTTTATGAGGGAGTAAAGAATAATCCTCAAAATACAATTACTCCTTTATGCATTGATATTTCCAATCCTACGCCGGCTATAGGATTTCGTCAAAGAGAAAGACAATCTTTTGAGGACCGTGTAAAAGCAGATACCGTGATAGCTCTGGCAATCTTTCATCATCTTGTTCTCACTGAAAATATTCCGATGAATGCTCTTGCTGAAATGCTTGCTTTTCTAACCAGAGACTGCCTGATTATTGAATTTGTTCCCCTGGATGATGAAAAAGCACAGCAGCTTATCGCGAATAAAGAATGCTATCATTTGCCCTATGATAAAAATGCTTTTGAGAAAGCATTCGAACCCTTTTTTTCGATAGAAAAAGAACAAATTATTCCCGGCACCGGGCGCATTTTATATTGCATGAAAAAAGTATAGAAGAAATTTTTTAGAGAAATCATCTGACCAGCACCATAACCCCTTTTTTGAAAATAGTTCTGCCTGTATAATCAGTTCCTTCAGCCATCCAAACATAGCCTCCGCTATCCTGCGGCTTTCCATCTACTGTTCCATCCCATCCCTGGCCGATGCGGGATGTGCTGAATACGAGCAACCCCGAACGATTATATACCCTGAAATATTGAAGAGTTGAGATCCCCACAGGAATGGGACGAAATACATTATTGATATTTTTACCTGGCGTAAAAGCATTAGGGACAAAAATATCCGGACCGGTTTTGAAAACTTTTACTGTAATTCCTTTTTCTCCGGTACATCCGGTCGGATTGGTTGCAGTTACAATATAGTTGACCACATTTTCATTTGCACCTAAAATTGCAACAGGGTTTGGAATATTTGGATTGTTTAATCCGATTGATGGAGACCATGTGAATTCATTTGCAGTCGGATCATTGGCAGTCGCATTCAATTGCAGAGGCTGATTGGCGACAACTGCTGTATCATTTCCTGCATCTACAACTATTTGAGGCAACACAATCACATGGAAGGTATCATTTAAAGTATTTGGGCAACCCGCATTTTGAACACTCAGAATATAATCCGTTGAATTTAACGGTGAAGCTTCGGGATTTATGACCAACGGAGTATTGCTGATATTCCCATTGCCCGCATTTTTTAATGTGCCGGAATTTGTCCATGTATAATTGGTTCCAATACTAATCACAGAACTTAGTTCAGCCTTGGTGCCATAGCAAATAGTCGTATCAGCCGGATCAAATGCAGCCTGGGGATATGGCACATGATATATATCCACATTTGCAACTGTACTTGTGTCCGTCGGACATACACCGTTTTTTACAATGGTTCTGTATTGCGTATTGTTGTTGATTCCTGGAATTATAAGTACAGAATCATTATTTGCAGGATTAAAATCATTCCAGCTAATGCCGCCATTCGGGGATGATTGCCAATTGACAATTGCACCCGTATTGTTCGTTAAAAATATTGCATCACCGGGAGGCTGTCCATCACATATATTAGTAACCGAAGGGCCCAAATCCCCACCCTTGCTTTTTTGATCAACAACAACGATTGCTGATGAGCTGGAATCGGCTTTGCATACGGTTCCATTTTCAACCAGCGCCTTAAAAGTAGTAGTAGTGTTCAGGTTTTGTGCAGAATAACTGTTACCATTATCCGAAATATCGGTCCAGTTGAATCCATCAGCAGAGGATATCCATTTCTCCACATTACCGACATTTCCCGTAAGCAATAAATTGGTTGAATTTATTCCTGCACAAACGGTTGCATCCCCGCTCAGGTTACCACCAATTGGAGGCGCAAAGGTTTTGACTTGTATAGTGTCCTGGAGAAGAGCACAACTATTTTGTTCTTTCGCAATAATTAAGCCTGGCTGGGTTCCCGAAACTACCTCGATAATATTAGTCGTATTGCTATTAGAAAGAATTTGCCAGGAAGGTGGTACGACCCATTCATAGGTTGCCCCCGCCAGAGAGGGTATCGAATAAGTCAGATCACTATTATAGCATACTGATGAATCACCGCTGATAATAAGTCCGGCACAACTATTTCTGAGAGCAATATAAGCATAAGCAAAATGTCCTCCCGGAACACAATTGTCGGCTTCAAATGTCAGCGTTACCTGTTGTCCGCGATAAGGAGACAGATCAAAAGTGACTTCTCGCCATCCTTTTGTCCATATATCCTGCAGGAACCTATTTGGGTTATTAGAATTTGGATCTGAATTGGGAGATGGTTTTCTGCTGAGTGAAAATCCATTTTGTATGGCGGTAGCCGTATCCAGAGTTGCGCCTCTTCCTCCTTCAGGAGCATTATTGAAAGTGGGAAGATAATAGCTGGGAGATGCACATTGAATAACACTGTCTGCAGTTTTTAGCGTCGCTGAAAAAAGCGGTTGTTGATTAGAGTTATGTGTGCCATTTTCCAGGACCATCGCATAAGCGTAAGTCATGGTATAGGGTTGTGGGGTTGCACTGGTAGGTACTTTGATTTTATAACTGATTCCCCTGATATAACCCCCCCGTGCTCCCGAATTTCCTGCGCGGGTGATCGAGGTGGATCCTAACAAAATAGAATAGCTGTATTGATATCCGTTAATAATTGGGATGGTAGAAAAACCGCCGAAGGGATCTACACCGCTGCCGGTAATAACCTGTATTCCCGGAATTCCCGGGAGATTATATTCGAAAATAACTCTTGCGCCTCTTGTTCCGACAGGTGAAGCGCTGTTCGAATCGTAAGTTTCCTGAATCGCAGACGGACCATTCCCATTCATATTATTACCCGTGTATGCAAACCAGTGCGTAAGGTCTCCCGTGCCAAAATTGATATTTAAAGGACAAGTCTGCGATTGTGAAAAAGCAGGCCAGGCAATGAGCATACAGTACCCGCATAACCAGCATTTCATCCATTTTGTCATCGTGGCCTTATTAATTTTATGAGATGCGATGGGTTAGCTGTAATCAGAACTAATGAATCATTGATCAAATCCCCGTTGCCCTGCCGAATCAAGTATTAATCATTCTTTTAATTACAGTTTTAAGCATGAATTGGTTGCCATTTAACAGGAGAAAATTATTCTTATTCCTGCAGTTTTATTGTCAAAATACCCGATAAGCGATCTGGTATTTTTAAATTAATTAATATTTTTTGTCTGGCAAAATAGTACCGGCAGAAAGGAGATTTGCCTGGTTATACGATTGGATTTTATCATGAAAAAATAAAGGGCCGCTTATGACGGCCCGGATTTGAAATTTATAGTTAGAATTAGCAAGCTTTCGGTCTTTATTGATCAGACTGTTGATCTTTCAAAACATCGCTGTTAGTTTTTCTGTACTGGAGTATATGAACATAGTCTAACGCAATACGGATATTATAATTCTCGTAAGATTTTTGTGCCCATTGTATCGCCTGATCAAGATCACCATTTATTTCACTGATGATGGCCATATTATAATAAGCTCTTCCTGCAATTTTCCGGTTAGAATTTGTTGTTTCCTTTTGCCATAATTCAGCTGCCTCATTCCAGTTTCCAGATCTTGCTTTGCGTGTGGCGAGAATGAAATTATCAGAGCCACGGACAAAATAATCTCTGGATACTCTTATCCAATAAGGAATAATTCTTTGTGCATAGCACTGTCCCACCTGGCTTCCGACTTCTTTAACAGCATCCGTTCTGCCGATCAATCCGGAAGCAGCAACTGTAGGGTTGATTCCTTTAGCAGTAAAACCGATGCTTCTCGAAATGGGAAATTCATCCAGTATATTTTTTCCTACCGGATCATATATTCTCCATCCTGTTTTAACCAGGGTTTGCATGTTTGCCTGGGTTTCAACTCCGGGTACATTACCCAATACTGTATGGAGGGTAGTCGGATTTGCAGCAAAGCTGATTTTATTATCAGTATCGAACAATTCAAGGGCAAACAATGCATCCATATTGTTGTCCCTGCAAATTTTTTCTACTTCATCCCAGGACAATGGAATTGGAAAAAGGCCCGGTGTTCCGGTTCTCAGATCTACATTAGTAAGTGATTTTACAGCTGTGAACCTGTTATTTTTCATAAGTTCATCGGTAAGTCCGGTAATGGTGGCCTGTGCGCCTTCCTTATCCATATTAGCCCCTTCCAGTGAAAAAACTTTGTCGACCACATCAATAGCCTTGGTTTGGCTCGTTGGAAGGGTTCTGTTTACGATTCCTACATTTTTAATATAGGAGGGAATAGTAACCGGTGCTGGTTTCTGGACACTGAGATAAACCAGATTGGTTGAACTGCAGGAGCAGAAAATGATGGATATCAAAAGGATAGAGATTCGGTTTTTCATATGTCAGGTTTTTCAGGTAAATAAGGATTTCTATGACTATATAAACGGTTTTTATTTTTATATAGTATGGAATAGGAGATTTTCTAAGGAATGTTTTTTTCTGACATGACGATCCAAACCCACGTTGGTTCTGGTGTTCACTTTCGATTTGCGAAATGATATAACGGAGATGTATACCCCAAATTAGGGTCTAAATGTCTCCGGTCACCAACAGACCTGAGCTGGCATAACCTGGGTTTTCTTCAACGGCAGCACGTCAAGTATTTCACTCAGCTCGTCAAACAAATTATGTATGTGCGTTGGTGTTGTTTTGTTTTGTGTTGCATTTCATTCTTTCATTTTAAAACTTTTATTATGCAATACACACATGCTAAACAAACGATTCTGAAAGCCATTACGCTGACAGTATTCAGCCTGGCCTTATTTGCTTCATCTGCAAAAGCCGGAGGAGAGGTTTATGAAATCTATTTAAACAATAAGCTCATCCTGAAACAATTCCTGTACCAACCATTAAATTTAAAAAGCCTTCCCCTTGACAAATCCAACTACAATGATCAATTGACGATTTATTATTCTCAATGCAATGTCAAAATTGCAAAGGGAAGAACCATTGTTGTCAAGGATGAAAAGGGCAATACGCTTAAAGAATGGAAATTTGCCGATGCTACAGAAACTCATGCAGGAATGACAATACCCGTGAAAGATTTGTTTCAGCTGGTGAAATCAAATGGCAATAGTACACTCAGCCTTTATTATAACGCCGAAGGGCGTTCAAAGGAACAGATACTGACATCATTCCAGATCGGGGGAAAAACTACTGCGTTTAATTCTTCTGAACAAAAGATATGGTCTGTTTTGAATAGAGAATTTTTAATGATTTGATATGAATCAAATCGTCAGACCGGGACGGTCAGGCGATAAGCAAACCCGGTCTGACGGCTTCCACCTGCCTATTGAGTTGAAAGAAAAAAATCCTGTTCATCGAATAGGATTTTTTTATGATTGTAAAAGCCCCTGATTGTAATTAGATACTGATGGATCTCATTCATTGAGTTTCCATGAGATTTCATTAAATTACAAGGAAGAACGTGCGAATCGGGATTCCTTCTTCAATTTTTTATATGAAGCGCATCTCTTCATTATTTATTTTTTTTCTTCCCTGGTTGCTTTCAGCGCAATCTGTTATTTCGATAACAATTGATGGTACGATTAACCCGGTTACAGCTTCGTTTATTCATCGTAGTATTGATCAGGCGGTCAGTGAAAAAGCAGAATGCCTGGTAATTTCATTAAACACTCCGGGTGGTCTTTTGAAGTCAACGAGGGTTATTGTCAGTGATCTGCTTGAGTCGCCGGTACCCGTTATTGTTTATGTTTCTCCCGGTGGGGCACATGCGGGATCGGCAGGGGTCTTTATTACTTTGGCAGCTCATATTGCTGCAATGAGTCCCGGCACCAACCTGGGCGCGGCTCATCCGGTAGACCTGCAGGGTGAACAGGATCCGGTAATGAGCGCCAAAGCCACCAATGATGCTTCTGCATTTATTCGTTCCATTGCAGAAAAAAGAAAACATAATGTGGAATGGGCCGACAGCGCCGTTCGCAAAAGCATTTCTATCACCGAAAAAGAAGCGCTTCAGCAAAATGTCATCAATCTCATTGCAAAGAATATGCATGAATTGCTCGATGAAGTGGATGGTAAAACAGTTGAAACGGATTCGGGGATGAAGACGCTTCACACAAAATCCGCACATATCGAATACCTTGAAATGGGATTTATTGAAAAAATTCTCAATATTATTGCCGATCCGAATATTTCTTATATCCTGTTCTTACTGGGAATTTACGGAGTGATGTTTGAATTATTGAATCCGGGTTCCATCCTGCCCGGCATTGTCGGAGTAATAGCACTTGTTCTCGCATTCTATTCAATGCATACATTACCGATCAACTATGCCGGACTTGCACTGATTGTTTTTGCCATTATTCTTTTTTTGCTGGAAATAAAAATAGCCAGTCATGGAATATTGGCGATTGGAGGAATTATTTCTCTTTTGATCGGATCGATGATGCTGTTCAGGGCCGATTCAAATCTTGAGTTTGTAAAAATATCCAGGAGCGTGATTTATTCCGCAGTTGCCATTACTTCTTTTTTCTTTCTGACGATTATTGGTTTGGGATTGAAAGCACAAAGAGGTAAACCTGTAACCGGCATCGAAGGATTGATTGGTGAAACCGGAGAATCGCTCGAAATGCTGGCGCCTGTTGGACAGATCAGGTTACATG
>DATJXY010000106.1:0-79271 GCA_035499855.1 Puia sp.
TAAAAGCAAGAACGATAAAATCGATGCGAAAGGATTATCAATGATGGCCGTTCAACAGCAATTAAAATTGTGGCAGCCGGTAAGTACTCAAATTTATCGATTGCGCCAGCTCACACGTTTTTATCAGCAGTTGCAGGAATCAAGGACGATGTATAGGAACCAACTGCAAAGTTTTGCATATAGCCGTTTGCAAAATGAAAGTGTGATGGGACCTTTAAAAGATATTGTTTCATTTGTCGAAGGCCAGATAAAAGAAATTGCTGTGGCTATTGAACAAGCGCTTCAGGAAGACCCGGTATTATGGGAGAAAGCTGAGAATATTGCGACCATTAAAGGAGTGGGAACAATCAGTATTGCTACTGTCATTGCTGAAACAAACGGATTTGAATTATTTGAAAATCTTTCACAGCTGGTAAGCTATAGCGGATATGATGTTGTTCAAAATCAGTCCGGCAATCGTGTGGGTAAAACCAGGATATCGAAAAAAGGGAATAATCATATCAGGAGAATATTATTCCTGCCGGCTTTTAATGTTGTGAAATTTAAAGTCAACCCATTTCTTAATCTGTATAACCGCGTATACGAACGAACAAAATTAAAAATGAAAGCATACACGGCGGTCCAACGCAAACTCCTTATCTTAATTTATACCTTGTGGAAAAGAAATGAAGCATTCAGAAATGATATTCATCCGGAGATGGGGGCTCGGTTGCTCTCTTTCCGTTGATCGAGGAATATCAAATAACCATAAAACAAAAGTAGCTTCGGATATACCGAAGCTACGCTAGATGAACGCATCCGTCGAAGTTCGGCTTCGGCGCTCTCTTTCCGTATTGCAAAGATCATAATTTTGTTGAAAAAAATAAATTTGGAAGACAGTACCTCGCGCCGAATGAGGTACAGCAGGCAGGTTCAGATTAAGGCTGAAAATTTAAATTTGAAAGAATTTGATTCCGATCAACAATAAAATAATTTTCGTTCCGAATTTCCCATGCATTTACATTTAAAAAAACAGGACTAGATAAATAAACATTTTTTTCGGGAAATAACTATTTCACCATCATCAATGCCGCCATTGTTTCAATTCCGTCAAATAAATTCTGCAAACGGATATTTTCATTTTCAGCATGCTGGTTGTTATCGTGATTGGCAATAGGAACGGTAATAGTTTTTGTATTCAAATATTTTTCAAATAAAAAAAGAGGGAGGCTTCCGCCCATTGTCGGTAAGAGTACTACCTGCCCGGCTGTTGTGGTTTTGACTGCATCAATAATTTTTTTTGCAATCGGCAAATCCATCGGCGTACGCTGGGCGTTATAGCCGTCATTATCGGCAATGACTTTTATGATCCTGTCATATTTTTTTCTTTCTTCATCCGTCGGTTCATGGTCAGTCACGAAATATCCATGCGCTCTGATGTGATCGATTATTTTTTGCTGTTGCCCTTTCCAGTCATTGCCCGGCACAAGCCTTAAGTCAATCACCGCCGTTGCATAGGTGGGAATCTGGTTGGAAGCAAGTTTGCCGACATTGCCACTTTGTATTCCGTTAATATTGAGTGAAGGCATTGTGATCGCCTCGACCAATGATATTCCCGGCATTTCTTCAGAACGGATCCCCAATTCATTTTTCATTTGCTCGTCTACTGATGGCACATCCTCCAAAGCTTTTTTTTCAGAAGCAGTTAAAGGAATCACATCATCATAAAATCCTTTCACGGTTACCCTGCCTTTATCATCCTTCATCGATGCAAGTAATTTTGCCATCATCATTGCGGGATTCGGCGCCCAGTTACCATAATGTCCGCTGTGCAATGGCCTTTTTGAAGCATAGATCGTAAGATCGAGATGCGCGTCTCCCCGCACCCCAAATACAATTTGTTTTTTTCCGCTCTGGTGTACTGGTCCGTCGCAAATGATCCAGAGATCCGATTGAAGCAATGGCGAATACTTTTCTAATATTTCACTGAGATGTGTTGATCCCGCTTCTTCTTCTCCTTCGAAGAAAAATTTCAGATTTACGGAGGGGAGTATTCCGCTTTTCCTGAGCGCTTCATATGCATTGAGAATGGCAACGACTCCTGCTTTATCATCCGAAGCGCTGCGGGCATAGATTCTCCAGTCAGCATTGTATTTGTGATCATCCGGGAAAGGAATGTTGGTGCCATTCTCAATGGTGGCAGTGAATAATTTCGGATCAAATGGCTCAAGCCCCTTTGCCCATTGAGAGGGATTGACAGGCTGACCATCATAATGCGCATAGAAAATAAAAGTCTGTTTTGCGCCGGGCACTTTTATTTCTCCATATACCGCAGGAGGAGCATCTTGTGTAACAGGATTCAATAGTTGAACATTCAGAATGCCTCTTTTTTTCATCATTTCCAGAATGAAGTCCGCGTTCTTTTTAATGTTCTGATTGTCTTTGGCCAGATTGGGGATGGAAAGAAATTTTACAAATTCCCCTATAAGATTATCGGTTATTCGTTCCCGGTATTTCCGTACAGATAATATTTCTGCTGTTTGTGCCGGGACAAATTCTCCAATTAAAAGAATTAAAAGAAGAATCAGGTATTGTTTTTTCATGAGTGAATATATTCATTTAGATTCCGCCTTAGTTTTAGTTTTCAATACAATATAAGGAGTAAATTCAGACCTTAATGCAGAAAACGGTGGTATTGCGACCATTGATACACTGATCAATAAATCAATGGGCAACACTACTATTCGGGGGGCCAATTTTTAAGTGAAGAATCAACCAAAAATTAAAATAATTGTTTTGGATATGAATCCAATGCTAAATTCTTTTTTCTTCAGCTGGTCATCGTTTGTGGAATCCAACAGGACAAAAAGTTCAGCCTTTTAACAAGGTCTATCTTAATGCAGCAATATTGAAGATAAAAGATTTTCCTGGAACTGGTGGCGAGGTTTGGTTTGAAAAATTTTATTTTCTTTTGGATTGATTGGAAATAATTTCATTTACCAGATAATAACAGTAATTTGTACTCATTAAATTCCAAAAACTGAATTCATGAAAAAATATTTACTGCTCTGCGTTTTATTGTCCGGGTCCTTTTTCGCCATTTGTCAATCGACAGGAAATTACAAGGCTGATGTGGACAAGGCTGCCGGATATATCAGAAATGGCGCTTACAAACGCGGTTATGATCATTTGATTACATTTTCAGAAGTGAATGAGACTGCCATTAATGTGAAACCTAATACCGGGTATGCGATTTTTTTTGTGTATGATAATACCAATCATCCGTCGCCCGATTTCAAGGTCTTTTTGATGACTCCCGACAGTGCATTACAGAAAAAATATACTACATCTCCATATGACCGCGCACAGGTTGGCCTTGCAAGGGCAGCGATGCTGGAATTCCGCACTCCGCCATTTACCGGCAAAGAAACAAGGCCTGTCAAATTAGAAGCAAGGCCAAAGGCTACTATTTACGTGTACTATAAAAAATAATTTGCAAGGATTAACATTAAATCATAATAGTCCCTCAACTGGTCTTCGTTTGTGAAATTCATCCTGGGATAAAAAAACTCAATAGCCCGGCCTTTAAGGGCCGGGCTATAAATGTCAACCTGTTTTATTTTTTTCCTTAACAATCTCTTACCCGGACCCGTTACGGGTGCCCAATCGGGCATTCGTCAGGGATTTTTGTAATGATGCATGTGCGCGATTGTCAACTCGCGCCTGCCACAAATTTTAACTGGTTTTATTTGTGAAATAAAATTTTTTAAAAGATCAGGTTCTTAGCGAGGGCCTGGTGAGCAAAAAATTAATTTACTAATTCCTTCGCCAACTTATTTTCCGCAACAAGCTGTTTGACCATTTGAATTTCACTCTGGATTTTCACTTCATCACCCAGCATGGCGCCACCGGTTTCCAAAAGGCCGAAATTGATTCCCCAGTCGCTTCTCTTTATTTTCCCGCTGACGGTAAATCCCGCTCTTTCACCACCCCATGGGTCCTTTGCAATTCCGCTGAATTCCAATTTTAACTGAACGGGGTGGACAATATTTTTAATCGCCAGGTTACCGGATAAAATAAAATTTTCATCGTCCAGTTTTTCAACCTCTGAGGATTCGAAAACAAGCTCGGGGTATTTATCTGTTTCAAAAAAATCCGAATTTCTCAGATGCGCATCACGCTGGTCATTATTGGTGTGAATTGAATTCATATCTGCTTTCAACCGGATTTTTGCTGTGCTGAAATCCTCTTCACGGGTTTCTCCCTCCACCTCAAAATTGCTGATATATCCAGATACATTGCTGATCATCAGGTGTCTTACTTTAAACCCAAGCTCACTATGCGTCGGGTCAAGCTTCCATTTTACAATTGCCATAGCTTTATATTTTTTTGAATTACAAAATTAGAGTAGATTTGCTATATAAAATATAGTACTATACTTTAGTATAGTATATACCAGTTTAAACATGAATCATGAAAAAAACACCGAAGCCCGGCATTCGGCATGCACCGGCATCCTGCGCCCTGTGAGGGATTCTCTCGACATATTGAGTGGTAAATGGAAACTGCCGATCATCATAGCTCTCACTTTCGGTGAAAAGCGTTTTACCGAATTAACCCAGGAAATCCCGGAAATAACCGACAGGATGCTCTCCAAGGAATTGCGTGACCTCGAACTCAATGGCCTTGTCAGAAGAAATATTCATGAAACCTATCCGGTTAAAGTGACCTATTCACTGACAGAACACAGCAAAACGCTCAGGCCCGTTATCAATTCTTTAAAAAACTGGGGTATACTTCATAAGAAAAAATTACAGGAAGACTGCAGGACATATAAGTCGGCAAGGAAAAAAGTGAATGGGATGTCTTAAATTAATTAAGCTTTCAACTGTTCCTTGTTTTGAAATTGAGTTTTTAAAAAGATCTGGTTCTTAACGAGGACCAACTTGCTGCAGCAATATTGAGATGAAGGATTTTATATGAATTAGCAGATGGCTGTTCGCCCGTGGCCTCTTTAAAAGCTTGGGTTTTTTAGATGACCGAAATTCTCGGACGAGGGCCGGTTTGAGGAGAGTGTTCAGTCGGGCATTCGTCAGGAATTTTTGTACGGATGCAAGTGCCCGGTTGACAGCCCCTGCCTGCGACAATCTCAATTATTCTCCCTCACCGGTTGTTTTTTTACAAAACTCATCAGCAGGGTATCATTGGCCATTAAATTCAGCGAAGCATCCTTTCCTATCGACCACATATTTACTTTTTGCAGCGCTGAAAGAAACATATTCTCTCCATTCCCGGAGCAGAACATTCTTGTCATAGCCATGGGTGAATTAAAATTTATTGCACTGCTGTCTACATTCAATGCTCCATTAAAACTGTTACAGCTGGTATTCCCGCTCACTCTTTTATTGGTCACATCAAAATTCATGGTGGGCTTCCTGTATGGATATAAACTATCAAATGCAATACCGGTGCCCATGATTTTCTGAAGTTCCCAGCTGCCGGCTAATTTTGAAGGATCCGGCATCGCCGCAGTAATTTTTTTTGGACTATTGCATCCGGCAAAAATGCATGCAATGGCTGAGATGAAAAAAATAGTTCTCATTTTCTTTGTATTTGAGATGAATGAATATCTCCGGCTTATTTCCTGTCTGACACTGTTTCCCTTGCAGTTTCTAAAATTGTTCCCAGCAGGTTTCTGAATATATTTGTTTCTTCATTGGAGAATTCTTTCAATAAGTCTGATTCAAGGCTGTCCAGTGCATGATTGCTGTTTTCCAATAACTGCTTTCCTTTTTTTGTCAGGCTGATACGGAGAATGCGCCGGTGTGAAGGATCCACATTTTTCTTCAGCAATTTTTTTCTTTCCAACACCTGGACCAGTTCATTCATCGACTGGGGGGTCACGGAAAAACGACGGGATAATTGCGCAGAAGAAAGATCACCCTTATTGATATCAATAAAATACAATAGGCTGAACTGGATGGGCGTCAGTCCCCACACTTCAAGGCACTTCACCATGCGGGAGGTAATTTCAATTTCTGCTCTCTTGATAAGGTAAATGATCCGTGGCGTCATGATGCAATGTTAAGAAAAAAAAAGAGCTGTTATATCAGGTTTCCTTATATTCGTTATTCTTAAGTGCTTTGTTCCGCCTGATATTTTTATTTTATGCAATTACTTAGGGGAGCTTGTAATAAATTTACCGGACAATGAAGGGCGAAAAACAAAAATATTATTCCCGCCGGAATCTCGACTTCATCCTTTTTGAAGTGTTGGAAATTCTTTCACTCACAAAGCATGATTATTTTTCGGCCCATGATGCCGAAACAATGGGAATGGTCCTGAATATTGCCGAAGGCATTGCCGATAAAATTATGCGTCCTGTATTTACGGAAACGGACAGGAACCCACCTGAATTAAGAGACGGAAGAGTGAAAGTTCACCCTGCTGCCGGAGATTATTATAAAGCGGTAAGTGATAGCGGAATATTATCTGCCAGTTTTGACGAGCGTTTCGGCGGCCAGCAATTACCAAGGACGGTCTATGCCGCCGCTGATTTTATTCTGGCAAATGCGCATAATGGTTTTGAAATGTTTACTTCGCTCGCTCATGGAGCAGCGAAATTGCTGGTCAGTTTTGCGTCAGGAGAACTGGTGGATGAATTCGCAGGCAAAATATTAAGTGGTGAATATGCCGGCACCATGTGTCTCACGGAACCAGGCGCGGGAAGTTCTTTGAGTGATATTACTACAGAGGCAACTCCACAACAAAACGGAACTTATAAAATAAAGGGCCAGAAAATTTTTATCACTGCCGGTGATCATGATATCACAGAGAATATTGTTCACCTGGTATTGGCCAGGGTGAAGGGCGCACCCAAAGGTGTAAAGGGCATTTCAGTTTTTGCAGTTCCCAAAAAAAGAATGGTGGATGGGAAATTGACCGGCAACGATGTTAGTTCTATCGGCGTCTATCATAAAATGGGACAAAAAAGTACTCCGGCCATGCATCTCGAATTTGGTGCAGGCGACAATTGCATCGGCAAACTGATAGGTGAGGAAGGAAAGGGACTGGCTTATATGTTCCAGATGATGAATACGGCAAGGCTGGGAGTTGGACTGGAAGGCACTTGCATTGCATCTGCAGCTTATTATTTATCGCTTCAGTATGCAAAAGAAAGACCGCAGGGAAGAAGGATGAATAATAGAAATCTGGATGAACCGCAAACAACCATCATTCATCATCCTGATGTGAGACGAATGTTGTTTTTGCAAAAATCAATTGTAGAAGGTTCACTCGCTTTTATTTTTCAATGCTATAAATATACTGACCTGGAAAAAATAACGGAGGGAGAAGAAAAGCAGCGATACAATGATTTACTGGAACTGCTCACACCGGTGGCAAAAACATGTGGAGCTGAAATGGGGATCATCTCTGTCAATAACGGGCTTCAGGTTTTTGGCGGTTATGGATATACGGAAGATTTCATGCTGGAACAACTGGCGCGGGATGTTCGTATCATGAGTTTATATGAAGGCACGACGGGAATTCAATCGCAGGCACTCCTTGGGAGGCAGGTTCCCATGAATAATGGAAGAGCCTTGAAATATTGGAAAGAAGAAGCAATGAAGGATATTGACCGTGCAAAGCGAATAGATAATCTTCAGAAATATGCCGACCGCTTATTGTTTGAGATCGGTGAATTCGAATCAGTAACCGCACATTTATTGAGGGTTGCATCTAAAGGAGATGCGGAAGTTTTTCTGAGTGATGCAAATTTGTATATGGAATTGTTTGGATTGATCAACCTCGGATGGCAATGGCTGAAACAGGCTTCAGTGGCGCAGGAGAAATTAGACGAAAAAAACAGCATGGGGGATCATGAAAATTTTTATTCGTCAAAAATAGAAACCATGCAATTCTTTTTTCATTATGAGTTAGTCAAAACAAAAGGATTATGTGTACGGTTAACAGATCCGCAGGTGTTAACCATCTGGAGGGAAAACGATCCATTGATATAGCGCTGATGCATCATAACCAATAATTGATTTCATAAAGTTTTACAACAAGCCCTTATGAGCAATGAAAATGGAAACGATATTCAATCAGGAACTTCCTCAGTACAATTAAAAACAGAGGGAGAAATATTGCTGGTGAAAATTTCACGGGAGAAAAAAAGCAATGCACTGAATGATGAGACGATGCTTGCCATCGAAAAAATTTTTTCGTCTGTGCCTGCTGGAATAAAGTGCGCCATCATATATGGAGCCGGAAAGCATTTCAGCTCCGGTCTCGATCTTTCTGAATTCATGGAAACCGATACCATCGAAGGCGTGCATCATAGCAGGATGTGGCATCGTGTGCTGGATAAAATACAATTTGGAACTGTTCCCGTAATTGCCGTCCTGCATGGAGCCTGCGTCGGCGGCGGATTAGAGCTTGCGTCGGCCTGTCATATCCGCGTAGCCGAAACTTCGGCTTTCTATGCTTTGCCTGAAGGGCAGCGCGGAATTTTTGTGGGCGGAAGCGCTTCAGTGAGGCTGCCAAAATTAATCGGTATGGCCCGCGTGGCTGATATGATGTTTACTGGAAGAGTCATTGATGCGAAAGAGGGGAATTCGATTGGAATTTCGCAGTACATTGCGGAAGAGGGAAAGGGGCTGGAAAAAGCAAGGGAACTCGCTGCAAAAATTACCGGCAATGCTGCATTGACAAACTATGCACTGATGCATATTTTGCCCCGTATTGTGGATGCATCACAGGAAGGAGCATTGATGATGGAAAGCCTGATTGCTGCAATTTCCCGGGAAACACCGGAAGCGAAACAAAGAATGAAAGAATTTCTTGATGGAAGAGCAAAAAAAATTCGTGAATAAATATTGATCAGGTATTCAACTACGATGGCTTCGCAGGAAAATAAAGAATTTTTTAAAAAAGTAGACACGATCAAAGTGGATATTGTCAAAGAAGATCGTCCCGACGGTGTTATACTGATGCGTTCAGCAATTCCGCTGGAGTCTCATCCATACCGCTTAACCGAACGTTTGAAATATTGGGCTGAAAATCATCCTGACAGAATTTTTATCGGCAGAAAAAACGAAAAAGGAAAATGGATCGAGCTGACTTATGCCGAGACTTTTTCGCGAATAAAAAATATTGCACAGTCTTTGTTAGATAAAAACCTGTCTTCCGAAAAACCTATTGCAATTCTCAGTGAAAACAGCATCGAGCATGCTTTGCTGGCATTGGCAGCAATGCATATTGGTATTCCTCATACCTCTGTCACTCCGGCTTATTCATTGCGTTCGACTGATTTTAATAAATTAAAACATGTTATTGGTCTGCTTGATCCGGGATTAATATTTGTGAGCGATACAAAAAAATATTTCAATGCCTTGCAGGCCGTCGGAAGGGGAATTGATATTGTAACGGTCACCAATAGGGCAGAAATTCCGGACATTATTTCGTTTGATGAATTCCTTGAAACACCGGTAACCCCGGCTGTTGAAAAAGCATATGAAGCAATCCAGCCTCAAACCATTGCTAAAATTCTATTTACATCGGGTTCTACCGGGCTTCCGAAAGGAGTGATCAACACGCATGAAAATATCAGCGCCAACTGGCAGCAGATCACACAAACATTTCCATTTTTGAAAGACGAAGGATTGGAATTTATTGACTGGCTTCCGTGGAATCATACTTTTGGCGGCAACCATAATTTAGGATTAGCTGTTTATAATGGCGGATCTTTTTATATCGATGATGGAAATCCGACTCCCGAAGGAATCCTGACTACAGTTGCAAGTCTTAAAGAAAGAAATCCTTCCATTTATTTTAATGTGCCCAAGGGTTTTGAAGAATTGATCCCTTATTTTAAACATGATCCCCGGCTGAGGAAATTTTTTTTCAGCAACCTGAAGATGTTGTTTTATGCCGGCGCCGGTATGCCCCAGCATGTATGGGATGCATGGGAAAATTTGGCTCTCGAAACGATCGGGAAAAAAATATTGATTGGTACCGGTTTGGGTTGTACGGAATCAAGCCCCTCGGCCTTGTTTGCAAGTGAACCGGGCGGTTTTGCAGGATTATTAGGAGTTCCCGTACCCGGACTGGAATTGAAATTAGTTCCTTCCGGTGGAAAACTGGAAGCAAGATATCGTGGTAAAAATATTTTCCCTGGATATTGGAGACAACCCGAATTAAGCTCCATGGTTTTTGATGAGGAAGGTTTTTATTGTACGGGCGACGCTTTATTATTTGCCGATAAAAACGACCCCAATAAAGGAATGATCTTCGACGGAAGATTTGCGGAAGATTTCAAACTCACATCCGGCACCTGGGTGAGGGTAGGCGTATTGCGTTCGCAAATCATTTCCGCCGCTGGTGGATTGATACAGGATCTGGTGATCGCAGGGCATGATCGTGATTTTATCGGGGCAATTATTTTTCCTGCCCCGGAATATTGTAAAAAATTAACCGGTCTTAATAAAAGCGCATCAATCCAGGAGATCATTCATCATCCGGCTGTGAAATCCTCTCTCCAAAAATTACTGGAAGATTTCGCCAAAAAAAATATGGGGAGTGCCGGCACCATCAAAAGAGTAGTCCTGGCAGATTTCAGTTTGTCGATCGACAAAGGTGAGATTACTGACAAGGGAACGATCAACCAGCGGATGGTCATACAGACTCATCCGGAATTGATCAGGGAATTGTATGCTGAAATGGCGGGTGAAAATATCATTGAAATAAAAGCAGATTTTATAAAAGAAACTATTAATCTCTAAAAAGAATCCGGAGTTATGAATCTTCAGAATATCGCTGTCATTGTAACCGGGGGAGCTTCGGGATTAGGCGCGGCAACTGCAAAACTTCTTGCCGGTGCGGGTGCTAAAGTATCTGTCCTGGATCTCAATATTGAACTGGCAAAAAAAATTGCTACAGAAATCAATGGCATCGCCATTGAATGTGATGTAACAGACGAAATAAGCGCTGGAAACGCAATTGCAAAGGCAAAATCTGTCCACGGTTTTGCACGTGTGCTGGTGAATTGCGCTGGCATTGCAAAAGCATCAAGAATCGTTGGTAAAAACGGGCCGCTTCCCCTGAAAGATTTTGAAAAAATAATCCAGGTAAATCTCGTCGGCAGTTTTAATATGATGCGACTGGTTGCTGCTGACATGATCACTGCAGATATGCTGAATGATGATGAAAGAGGAGTCATCATTTCAACTGCATCTGTTGCTGCTTTTGAAGGACAGATCGGGCAGGCTGCTTATTCGGCATCGAAAGGAGGAATTGTAAGTCTGACTCTTCCTGCCGCCCGCGAATTCGCACAATTTGGAATCAGGGTGAATGCCATTGCGCCGGGTTTGTTCTCAACGCCCCTGATCGAAGGGCTGAGTGATGAAGCAAAACAAAGTCTTTCTGCGGCAATTCCTTTTCCGAAAAGACTGGGTAACGCCAATGAATATGCGAAACTGGTAATGCATATCATTGAGAACTCTTATATCAATGGAGAAGTGATCAGGCTTGACGGAGCATTGAGAATGCAGCCTAAATGAATGCATTTTCTCGCAAAGACGCCAAGAGAGCAAAGACCGCAAAGACTCTTCGCGCTTTTGCGTGGAAATTGAACTTCGCATCAATGATTTTGTATTTTATTAGAATTTAAAAGATTTCGATGAGTAAATTAAATCCTCCCTTCCGTGCAGATCAGGTAGGCAGTTTATTAAGACCAAAAACTCTTTTGGAAAAAAGATATCAATGGAAAAAAGGGGAATTGTCTGCCGAAGAATTACGAAAAATCGAGAATCAGGCGATCACAGAAACAGTAAAAAAAGTGGAGAGCATCGGTATGCAGGCCATTACCGATGGAGAATTCAGGAGAGATTATTTTCACCTGGATTTTTTACAGAAGCTCGAAGGAGTTTCAGTAACGGGAATGATTGCAGCAAACCCGCATGCGAAAGCCGCTGAAGACGGATTTACTCCTCCAAAGCTCAGCGTCACAGGAAAGTTGAAGCATGTACGTAATATCCAGGTCGATGATTTTAATTTTTTGAAGTCAGTCGTCACAAAAACTCCCAAGGTTTCTATTCCATCTCCCACCATGGTCCATTTTCGCGGAGGAAGAAAAGCGATCGATATTCATGCTTATCCTGAACTGGATGAATTCTTTGCTGATCTTTCACAATGTTACAGGGATGAAATCAATGCATTGTACAAGGCAGGTTGCCGTTATATTCAACTCGATGATACTAATCTCGCCTATCTCTGTGATCCGAAGATGAGAGAAGAAGCGAAACAAAGAGGCGATGACCCGAATGAGCTTCCGCGTACTTATGCCGCATTGATCAATGCTGTGATTGATGATCGCCCGGATGACTTAACGGTTGCTGTGCATTTATGCCGAGGCAACTACAGGAGTACCTGGTTCGCAGAAGGAGGATATGAACCTGTTGCAGAAATTTTATTCAATGATTTAAATGTGGATGCATATTTCCTGGAATATGATGATGAACGCAGTGGTGATTTTGCCCCGTTGAGATTTGTACCGAAACATAAAACCGTTGTATTGGGACTGATATCATCCAAAATTCCTCAACTGGAAAACACAAATGATCTGACCAGCCGGATTAAAGAAGCTGCGAGGTATATGCCAATAGAAAATATGGGCATCAGTCCTCAATGTGGTTTCAGCAGCACTTCGCATGGAAATAATATCACTATGGATGATCAGTGGAGAAAATTGGAATTGGCAGTGCGGGTAGCAAAAGATGTTTGGGGGAATTAAAATGGCAATAGGTCCATACAGGATATCTCAATAAATTATTTTCGTATATTCATGAACGATATGAAATCAATTCAGATATGATTGATATCGATAAAATAATAGCGCTCGATGTGCATACCCATGCCGAAGTGAGTTGCCGGCAGCCACATGACGATTATCGTCCTGAGTTTGATGCAGCTTTTTCAAAATATTTTAAGGTAACAAAAAGGCCTACTATCCAGGAAACCTGCGATTATTACCGAAAGTTGAACATCGCATTCGTGATGTTCACCATTGATGCGGAGTTCGAATTAGGGAGAAGAAGAATCCCGAATGAAGAAGTGGCGGAAGAAGCAGCAAAAAATAATGATGTGATGATTCCCTTTGCCAGTATCGATCCGCATAAGGGAAAGATGGGTGTGAGAGAAGCAAAAAACCTGATTGAAAAATATGGAGTGAAGGGATTTAAATTTCATCCCACTGTTCAGGGGTATTATCCCAACGATAAAATGGCTTACCAGATATATGAAGTGATTGCAGCAGCGGGTTTGCCAATGCTGTTTCACAGCGGTCACTCTGGTTTTGGCGCAGGAGTCCGCGGCGGAGGTGGTCTTCGCCTGGAATATTCCAACCCGATCCACCTCGACGATGTGGCCATTGATTTCCCCGATATTCCAATCATTATCGCACATCCTTCCTGGCCCTGGCAGGATGAAGCATTGAGTGTGGCCCTGCACAAACCCAATGTGTATATCGATTTGAGCGGATGGAGTCCGAAATATTTTCCACCGCAATTGATTCAATATGCAAATACCTTATTAAAAGACAGAATGCTTTTTGGTACCGACTTTCCTTTGATCACACCCGAACGTTGGTTGAAGGATTTTGAAACAGCAGGGTTTAAAGAAGAGGTAAAACCGTTGATATTAAAAGAGAATGCGATCAGGATGCTTCAATTAAAAAAATGACAGATCAAAATCTGGTTTCTCGCAAAGACTCTTTGCGCCTTTGAGAAAAAAAAATCATTTAAAAATGAAAAAACTTTTACTTCCTCTTCTGTTCATCTCAATGAACGCTATGTCGCAAATGCCTGAACCGGATTATGCCGCTTCAGCCATCGAATCATCCAAATCATGGATCGATATCGATTATGTTGGAGATGGAGTAACTGGTCACAGGCTGGATATTCTTCTCCCTAAAAACGGCAATGCACCTTTTCCCATTATCATCTGCGTTTATGGGAGCGCGTGGTTTTCTAATAATTTAAAAGGCACAACATTCACCACCGGACTTGGTCAGCGATTATTAAAAGAAGGTTTTGCTGTTGTGTCCATTAATTACCGTTCGAGTTTTGATGCAAAATTTCCTGCGCAGATCCAGGATGTCAAAGCGGCAATTCGTTTCATAAGAGCAAATGCTTCAAAATTTTCTTTGAACAATCATTTTATCGGAATAACCGGATGGTCTTCCGGCGGACATTTATCTGCTCTTGCAGGCACAACGAATACAACAAAAAAAGATACGATTAATGGAATGAATGTAGATATCGAAGGCAGTCTGGGAAAATTTACTAATGAAAGCAGCCAGGTCAATGCGGTTGTGGATTGGTTCGGACCTACAGATTTTTTAATCATGGATCAGTGTGGAAGTTCATTCAAACATGATGAAGCCAGATCCCCTGAATCTTCATTAATTGGCGGTCCCATCCAAAGCAATAAAGATAAGGTTGCTCTCGCTAACCCCATCAGTTATGTCAATAAAAATAATCCTCCTTTTTTAATTTTTCATGGCGATAAAGATCCCCTTGTTCCGCATTGCGAGAGTGAAAAATTATATGAGAAACTTCAACTGAATGGAACGAAAAGCGAATTGGTTATTGTGCCGGGAGGCGGACATGGTCCGGGTGTGATGATTGATAAATACTACGACAAAATGATTTCATTTTTTAAAACTGAAATGCAAAAGACCGGAAAATAATGGATGAAATCTGAGACAAGCATAGGAATTATTGGTGCAGGCCCTGCAGGACTCACGCTAAGTTTATTATTGAAAGAATCAGGTATCGATTCTGTGATCCTGGAACATCGCAGCCGTGAATATATTGAAAGCCGTGCCCGTGCCGGCTTACTCGAACAGAACACAGTGGATTTATTTAATGAACTTAGGGTTGCCGACAGGTTGAACAAAGAAGGATTAAAACATCATGGAGTAAATCTGAGTTTCGAAGGATCGAGGATAAGGATTCCTTTTGATGAATTGACCGGAGGCCGTTGCATCACGATTTATGGACAACAGGAAGTAATCAGGGATTTAGTGAAGGCAAATCTGGAACGCAAAACAGATATCCGCTTTGATGCTGTTGCCACGAAGATTGCCGATATCGATTCTAATTCTCCCAAAATATTTTATTCGCAGAATGGAGAAGAAAATATTTTAGAATGTGATTTGGTTGCAGGCTGCGACGGATATCATGGCATCAGCAGGAAATCGATGCCAAAAGAGGTCTATCATGAATTTGTGAAGGATTATCCTTTCAGCTGGCTGGGCATCCTGGCGAACGCAGCTCCTGCAACGGATGAATTGATTTATGCATATCATGAAAAAGGGTTTGCGCTTCATAGTCTTCGTTCCAATAAAGTGAGTCGTTTGTATTTGCAGGTTGATAACGATGAAAAACTGGATAACTGGAGCGATGAACAAATCTGGAATGAATTGCAGGTCCGTCTTTCTGACAATAAAAATTTCAGCATCAACCCTGGTGGCATTTTTGAAAAAACGATCACTCCTATGCGCAGTTTTATGATCGATAATATGCAATATGGTCATTTGTTTCTCGCAGGAGATGCGGCTCATATCGTCCCGCCAACAGGCGGAAAAGGATTGAATCTGGCAGTAGCAGATATCCGGTTTTTGGCGGAAGCAATTGTTGAATGGTATAAAAAAGGAAGCAATGATCTGCTGAATGCATATACGAAGAATTGCCTGCGAAGGATCTGGCGTGCGCAGGATTTTTCAAATTTTATGACTTATTTATTTCATAAGCAGTCGCCGACGGGATCATTTGATTATTATTTACAAAAATCAAGATTCAATTATATCAGTCAGTCGAGGGCACAGGCAACAACGATTGCAGAAAATTATGTGGGATTAAAGGAAATTTAAAAATCGATCGTGAAAACCAATTATCGTTATACGGTTTTGGGCTTATTATTTTTAGCAACGACCATCAACTATATTGACCGGCAGATTATCGGCCTTTTAAAACCGATATTGGAAAAAGAATTTTCCTGGACGGAAAAAGATTATGCTGATATTGTTTTTTGGTTCCAGGTGATGTATGCGATTGGATATTTACTGGCAGGAAGATTTGTGGACAGAGTCGGTGCGAAGATTGGTTACGGTCTTGCGGTTTTCGTCTGGAGTATCGCTGCGATGGCACATGCTCTGGCAAGATCGACTATGGGATTTATCACGGTCAGAGCTGCACTTGGATTTGCTGAGGGTGGAAATATGCCTTCTGTCATTAAATCGATCGCCGAATGGTTTCCTGTGAGAGAACGTTCTTTCGCCAGTGGTTTTATGATTAGTGGAACGACTGTTGGTCCCATCATTGCTCCTGTTATCGTTCTCTGGCTGGCGAATCATTACAGCTGGCAGCTGAGCTTTATTGTCACTGGTGCATTGGGGTTAGTATGGGTGATCGCCTGGTATTTTTTATATGATCGTCCTGAGAAAATCAAAAAGGTTAATGCAGAAGAACTGGCATATGTTCAATCGGATAATAAAATTTCTACGGATCATTCATCAGGTGAAACGGTGCCGGTAAAGATTCTCTTAAGGAAAAAAGCCACCTGGGGATATTTCGGAGCAACTATGTTTACTGATCCGGTCTGGTGGTTTTATTTGTTCTGGTTGCCTTCTTTTCTCACCAGCAAAGGAATGTCCAAAACTGAAATTGCTTTTCCGATCACTGTTGTCTATGCCGTAACTGCAATACTTTCTATAACAGGTGGATGGTTTTCTTCTTATCTGATTAAAATAGGATGGTCCGTGAACAGGAGCAGGAAAACAGTCATGCTGATTTGTCTTTGCATGGCGTTATTGGTGACACTGATCCGGTTTAGTCCTGATATTTGGTTAAGTGTAATGATTATTTCGGTTGCTGCTGCCGCACAAACCATCTGGAAAGGTGTTTTGATGACAACGGTTCCGGATCAGTTTCCTAAAAAAGCAGTGAGTTCTGTTGCAGGAATCGGTGGAGTAGGAGGCGCTCTTGGCGGAATGCTCGTCGCAAAAGGAGTGGGCATATTGCTTGACAATTACAAATCCAGTCATAATATTGAGGCAGGATATAACCTTCTTTTTGTTTTTTGCGGATTGTCATATGTTATCGCGATTTCCTGGTTTCATTTTTTATCACCCAGGCTTGAAAAAATAGAAATTTGAGTATGGATTTTATTCATGCGAACGGACATATCATTCATTATCGTCATCTCGACAATCATAGTGACCGGACTTTTCTGTTCCTCAACTCACTGGGAACGGATTTTCGTATCTGGGATGAAATAGTGAATCGATTCGCGGATCATGGAAATATTCTTTTGTATGATAAACGCGGACATGGATTATCTGAGTTTTCAATTGCAAAAACAGGGTTGGACGATTATGCAGAAGATGCAAAGGCCTTGCTTTCTGCTTTGAAAATAGAAAAATGCATTCCGGTCGGGATATCGCTCGGAGGAATGATTGCTCAGATATTGGCATACAATCATCCCGAGTTAACAGAAAAAATAATTCTTTGCGATACTTCATATAAAATCGGAAATACGGAAATGTGGAATGAAAGGATTGAGCAAATAAGGACTCATGGAATTCAGGTCGTTTCAGATGGTTTGATGAAAAGGTGGTTTGCTCCTTTTTTTCATGCAAAATATCCGGAAAAAGTTTCGGGATATAAGAATATGCTGGATCGATGCAACCCAGAAGGATATATTCAGGCATGCGAATCTATCAGGGATGCAAATACGCAAGAGCTTGCGAAAAGTTTGAAAATGCCGGCACTTTGTATTGTGGGATCAGAAGATTTGTCTACAACGCCTGATTCTGTCCGTGCCTTATCGCAACTAATTCCGGGCTCAAAACTTGAAATTATCAAGGGATCAGGACATATTCCTTCGGTAGATAACCCGGAGATATTTAGTAATCTTATTATTGATTTTATAAAATAAGCAAGATGGAAAATGAACGATACAAAAAAGGAATGAAAACAAGAAGGGAAGTATTGGGAAATGAATATGTGGATAAGGCAGAGACATCAAAAACGGATTTTGATAAGGATTTCCAGGAATACATCGTCAATAATGCATGGTCTGATGTCTGGTCAAGACCGGGTCTGACTAAAAGAGAAAGGAGTCTCATCACCATTGCGCTGCTGGCTGCACTCGGACATGAAGGAGAACTCGCTATGCATCTTCGTGCAACAAAAAATACGGGGGCAACACCCGGAGATATTAAAGAAGCATTGCTGCATGTGGCAGCATATGCCGGGATTCCTGCAGCCAACACGGCTTTTAAAATCGCAAAAGAAATATTTGCGCAAAAAGATCATTGATATGGAAAATACAAATTTCGATGTGCAGCCACCCTATTTATATCCGGATTATAAATCCACGGTTTTACGCAGTCCGACAAAACCATTGATTCCAATGAAGGAGCGTTTGAAGGATTTGAGTTTACCTGCATTTGGAGAATCAGCGATCGGCAAATGGGATAATGACCTTACAAAAAATGCAGGAAAAAATGGAGAACCCATTGGAGAGCGCATCAAAGTATCCGGTAAAGTGATGGATGAATATGGACGCCCCCTTCAAAATGTTTTGGTGGAAATATGGCAGGCGAATGCTGCCGGCCGTTATATCCATAAAGAGGAAATTCATGATGCACCCCTCGATCCAAATTTTTTGGGAGCCGGACGTATGCTGACCGGCAAAGAAGGTAAATATTCTTTTTATTCGGTCAAGCCCGGCGCTTATCCCTGGGGAAATCATTACAATGCCTGGCGTCCCAATCATATTCATTTCTCTGTGATAGGACACCAGATCGGACACAGGTTGATCACACAAATGTATTTTCCCGGTGATCCTCTTTTTGAATTTGACCCGATTTTTAATTCCGTTCCCAAACATGCAAGGGATTTATTGATTGCAAAATTCAGGATGGACTGGACCGAACCCGAATTCGCACTCGCATATGAATTCAATATCGTGTTGAATGGAAGATATCAAACTCCTTTTGAATAATGGCAAGATTAAGACAAACACCTTCACAAACTATCGGACCTTTTTTTGCGTATAGTTTAACCGCAGAACAATATGGATATCATTACAACAGCATTGTAGATGGTTCGATGACAGGAGGCAATGCTGATGGCGAAAAGATTTATATTGTCGGAAATGTTTTTGATGGAAAGGATATGCCCATTTCCGATGCCATGCTGGAACTCTGGCAGGCAGATGCGCATGGGCGTTACCGTAAGTTGATTGACCCGGAAGAAAATGGTTTTACCGGTTTTGGACGTTTGGGAACGGGAACTGATCCGGGTTTTCAGTTTCGTTTCACAACTATAAAACCTGGTTCGATTGGAAAAAATCAGGCGCCGCATATCAATATCATTTTATTTATGCGGGGCTCTCTTCATTCCTATTACACGCGTTTGTATTTTTCGGATGAAAGGGAAATGAATGAGAAAGATGAAATTCTGAATATCATTCCGTTGGAAAGAAGGCATACATTGATCGCAGAGCAAAGAGAAAACAAGGGAATTGCCGAATATCATTTTGATATTTACATGCAGGGAAAAAATGAAACTATATTTTTTGAATTATAATCAAGACTTTTCTAAAGTTTTAAACTTTGGAAAATTTAATTATCAATGAAACAGGTTCCACAAATAACAGCGAAGCAGGCAGCCTCTTTAGTGAAAGATGGAGATACCATTTTTGGGGGAGGTTTTGGCATGACTGGCAATCCGGTTTACCTGCTTCATGCATTGGCGGAGACAGGCACAAAAAATTTGACTTTCATTGGGAACAATGTCGGGGAATTTGGTTTGGGAGGCGGACGTTTATTGCACAATGGCCAAATCAAAAAAATGATTGGCTCCTATTTCACCAGTAATCCTGATGCTGTCAAAGCGGCACAGTCAGGAAAAGTAGAATATGAATTGTTACCTCAGGGAACATTAGCCGAAGCCATCAGGGCAGGTGGTGCGGGTATCGGAGGTTTTTATACGCCGACTTCTGCGGGAACATTGCTTGCGCAGGGAAGAGAAACCAAAATGATCGATGGTGTTGAGCAGGTATTTATAAAAGCCATCCGGGGAAATATAGCGTTTATACGTGCCTGGAAGGCCGACGAAGCGGGCAATCTCACTTATCGGATGACGGAACAGAATTTCAATAAAGTCATGGCCACAGCTGCTGACCTCGTAATTGCGGAAATTGAAGAAATCGTTCCCCTTGGTTCAATCGACCCCAATCATGTTCAAACGCCCGGATGTTATGTGGATTTTTTAGTGCAGCATCATATCAGTCCGGATGAATTAGGAAGTTCTGCGGGCCTGGATGCATCAAAGAAAGCAGAAGAGTCGCGCATGAATATGGCGAGACGCGCATTTGCCGAACTCAAAAAAGGCGATGTTGTGAATCTCGGAATCGGCATTCCAACATTGATTGCTGATTTAATCAAACCGGAAGACGGCATTATTCTTCATACTGAAAACGGAATGTTGGGTGTGGGACCTTCACCGAAAGATGGAGGAGCAATGGACTATCCTGTAAATGCGGGGAAGATTCCTGTCACGGCGCTTCCCGGCAGCGCTTATTTCGACAGCGCTGATTCATTTGCAATGATCCGTGGAGGCCATGTCGATATTGCGATCATGGGTGGATTGGAAGTGGATGAAAAAGCCAATCTGGCGAATTGGGCAGTGCCCGGAAAACCATTGCTTGGAGTAGGCGGGGCAATGGATCTTGCTTCCGGAGCAAAAAAACTAATTGTGATGTTGACGCATACGAGTCCGGATGGGAAATCCAAGATTGTACCTCATTGTGAACTTCCTCTGACGGCTCATGAAGTAGTGGATATCATTATTACCGATCTTGCTGTTTTTAAATTTGAGGAAGGACGATTAACGCTGAAAGAATTGATGCCGGGAGCGACAGTGGAAGAAGTGAGGGAGAAAACAGCGGCAAAATTTGTTGAAAGATTGGTTGATGCGTAATTTTTTTTCCCGCAAAGACGCAAATAATGCAAAGGGGCAAAGATTTGTTCATATGCAGAGTTCATAATAAAGTTTGAATCTAATTTATGCAATACCTGTACGAAACAATTTTCTATTCGGAAAAAGTAAATCAGGTTTTTTCCAACGCATCGACTATTGGATTAATGCTTCGTTTTGAATCGGCATTGGCAGCTGCGCAGGCAAGGCATGGGATCATTCCGGAAAAATCTGCAACTATTATAAAAAGGAATTGCAAGCTTGAAAAAATAAATCCGGAACAATTGATTGAAGAAGCCGGATTAAGTGGCAACCTGAATATTCCCCTGGTAAAACAATTGACTTCAATCATCAAAAAAGAAAATGAAGAAGCTGCTAAATATGTTCATTTCGGTGCGACCAGTCAGGATGTAATCGATACTGCTCTGATGATGCAATTAAGAGATGCAACAAAAATGATCGCAGGGGATCTCAATCAACTCATCAGGCAATTAATATTTCTTACCAAAGAACATAGGAATACCATCATGGCAGGCCGTTCATTCATGCAACAGGCAAGACCAATCAGTTTTGGATTCAAAGCGGCGGGATGGCTTGATCCATTATTACGTTCGAAGCAGGCGATGCAAGTTTTATTAAAAGAAGTTTTCGTTTTGCAATTGGGAGGCGCAGTTGGAACCTTATCGTCGATGGGAAAAAAAGGATTGCAGGTATCCGAAACAATGGGTGCAGCACTGAAATTAAATGTTCCTGCAAAGTCCTGGCATGCACAAAGAGACCGCCTGGCTTTGATTGCTTCAGTCATGGGAATACTGACGGAAAATATCGGGAAGATTGGGAAAGATATCAGTCTGATGGCGCAGACGGAAATTGGAGAATTAAAAGAGCCCTATAAAAAAGGAAGGGGAGGCTCTTCCGCAATGCCACACAAACAAAACCCTGTTGGTTGCATCAGTATTTTATCAAACGCTGCGAGAGTCCCTGCATTGGTATCAATTATATTTTCAAGTATGGTACAGGATCATGAACGTGCCACCGGTTTATGGCATGCCGAATGGCAAACCATGGCAGATATTATGCAGCTGACAGCAGGAACCGTTGTTAAAGCTGTTGAGATTACAGATGGACTCAGAGTAAACAGGAAGCAAATGCTCATCAATCTTGAAATAACGAAGGGATTAATCTATGCAGAAAATATATCTATGGCCCTCGCTCCTTTGATAGGAAAAGCAGAAGCTCATGAATTGGTTGAACAATTGAGCAGGGAATCCCAATCGAAAAATAAACATTTGAAGGAGATTTGCATCCATGATCCAATCATATCAAACCATCTGAAAAAAAGCCAGATTGAAAAATGTTTCGATCCCGCTCTTTCAACAGGAATCTGTAATGAATTTATTGATATGGTTTTAAAAAGTTCTTAAGATCACTGTCAATTGACCATTCACGTTTGACCTTTCACGAGAATAATATCCTGTCATTGATCTTACGTTTGTCTGTCCAATCCTCGCTCCACCATGGTTTTTCCGTAGATTTTTTAGGAGGGAGCTGCAGCTCCAGTGTTTTCCTTGCTTTTTTTGCAGTAAGCTGAGTAACTCTGAATTCATAATGATCAAAAATGCGAAGCGCTTCGATCATATAAGATGTAGCGATTCTTCGATCTTTAATAAGCAATAAATTTTCTCCATTCTTGAGATCTGCAGGATTAGAAAAATTATAGGAACCCAAATATACTCTTGCAGTAGGCTTATTAAAATCTATCACTACAAATTTGTGATGCATTCGCGCCCCTCTTCCTCCTGTCACTTCCGGTTTAAATGGTGCTGGAAGTTTTTTTGAATTAAGTTGAGAGGGATATACCGGTGCCGGATTGCTTCCATCAGGTTTTTGTACCAAAATACCGCCTGCTTTTTTATCAGAAATTCCATACACAAATAGTTTGGTACTATTTGTTACTTTTTTAATGGCATCATGCACTGCTCCCGGCGATTCATAGAGGAAAGCAAGCGAATAAAGAACGGAAGAATTTGCTTTCTCGATATCATCTCCAACAGATTTCAATAAAGCATTGGAAGCCACATGCGGTGAAAAAGCGACTTTGGCATTGATCCCACTGAGGCCAAGCTCATTCCATTTTGCAGAACTCGTGGCGCCGAAATCATTGACTTTATTTTTGTGGTTCCAGAAATTATCGAATGCATCTATGAAAATTTTTACCGGCTTTGCCCCAGTGAGGACCACTGCATTATTGTTCTGAACAAAAAACCCCCGCCAGCTGAGATTCGTGGAGCCACAGACAACTTTTTTTATTTTGGTACCATTCACAGCAATGGTTTTGTTATGCTGAAGATGACCCATATGCTCTCTCATTACATTGTCTTTTCCTATTGCATGATCGAGCTGGCCCTCTGCTTCTGTTTCAGCAGTTCCATTACCTCCGTGTCCACTGCTGTCATCAATAATAACTTTCACGCGCTTGTTTAATTTTTTTATCCTGTCAACAATTTCCGGTTCATTAAAATCATATGCGATCACTCTTACCTGTGCCGTTTTATCTGCAATGGCTTCGTCCAATAGATCGAGAATCGCCTGATAAGCTTCAAAACCCATCCATGGCAATGCTGTTTTTGCATCCGGATGAGTAGGTTTGAAATCCAGTCCCTTTGCCGCATTCGGCGCTACCAGCTTACTGATCGGGCCGTCTTTTTCATAGTAATCTACAAATGCCTGTGAGGCAACATACCCTCTTGTAAAAGCAACATTCAATTTGCCGGGATAAGTTTCCCTTGCCAATGCTATATCTGCTGTTTGCGGAATGCCATAACTCAGATGCATTTGATCATCCATAAAAGCAGGAGTGACCCTGTATGAAAAAAGGCCCTCCAGGTTGGCATTTCTTGGAAAATGTACCCAGCGGAATTTCTGGATCGGAGAATTGAGCGTGGAATATATATTTGGGTCTTTCGACTTATCTGACCCGGGAAAACCGAGCCTGTTTTGCAGGGGATAAAATTGAACCCCTTTCGGTTCCCTGTATTCGATAGCGAATCCGACAAAATTATCAGGTGGTTTCCCCTGTTTCCAATTCATTGCAAGGAGCAACATCCCTTCCCCACGGTGAAGGGTAAGCGAAAACTGGGCAGCAGCATTGTTGGCGCTGACCTGGAAATCTTCTTTCATGGAATGAATGTTTAAAGGTTCAGAAAATGATCCTTATGGTTACATCAGTAATGCTTCAAAAGTTCTGATAGGTTGGAGAATCCCGGGCGACGAAGAAATTTTAAGAAAGGTAAATAGTTTTAGCAATCCGGGCAATAAGGGAAAATCTGTAATGCCCGGATTGCTGAGGACAGATTCAGTCGTGAAATATAGAAGTTAATGGATGACGATTTTAGTTCTTCACCCTCACATATTTTTCAATATTCAGTCTCTCAATCCCTTTATCAGCTACTTTTTCTACTCCTTTTTGAACAAGAGTATCATTGTTGATCGTGATGGTGAATGAAAAATCACTGTGTTCCCATGCACGGTCGCTGCAAAATTCAAGGTGTTCGGTATAAGTGCTGTCGGCCAGGGAATAAGTTCCTCCTCCGGAGCTGAAGAATGCATTCGCGGAGTCCCTGCCCTTATCCAGGTCATGACCCAGGAATGCAAAATGAGTATCGTCAATGATCTTGATGAATTTTTTGGTCTTCGTATAATCGGTAACGGTAGTATCATTCTTTTCAATCAATGTTCCGGAGATCAATTGCCAGGTTCCCGGAAGCGGCAGGGAATTTTTTTTAGTTTCACAGGACGACAAAATAAAAAAAGCGAAGGCGAAGCAGGCGGTCATTTTCATACAGAAGTTTTTAAGCGGCTAAAGTATCGATAATATCTAATAAAAGGCTATTATGAAAATTATTTTTACCCTGCGTTCTTCGCGTCTCTGCGGTTATACTTGATAGTAACCCATAGAGCGGCTGAGGTTCCAGCCGGAATTTCTTAAGTTTAACTCAGGCGCAAGCGTGTCGACTATCTTGCATTGGAATCAAGCATATTCAATCGCTGTCAGACACACTCGCCGGGAGAGGGAATAAACAATTCGATCCGTTTTTGAATTATTCAGTATTTTTAAATTTCCCCTTCAATCTTCTGCAATGAAAAAGATCAAAAAAACATTTTTTGTTTTCCTTTTATTTTTCCCGCTTTACTCATTTTGTCAAAATTATCAGCCCAGCTGGGAATCTTTAGATAAAAGACCGATTCCGCAGTGGTACAAGGATGCCAAGTTCGGCATATTCATTCATTGGGGAGTATATTCGGTTCCCGCATGGTCGCCCAAGGGACAGTATGCCGAATGGTATCAGCATGCATTGCAGACAAATGATTATAATGGCCAGGTGGCGGAATATCACCGGAAAAAATACGGGGCCGATTTTTCTTATTACCAGTTTGGTCCGATGTTCAAAGCAATATTATTCGATCCCGATGCATGGGCGAAATTATTTGAAGAGTCCGGAGCAAAATATATTGTGCTGACATCTAAGCATCATGATGGATTTGCATTGTGGCCGAGTAAGGAAGCTTCGAAGACCTGGGGATTTCCCTGGAATGCAATGGAGACCGGTCCACATAGAGATTTGCTTGGAGATCTTTTCAAAGCAGTGAGAAAAACATCAGTCCATGCAGGCATGTATTATTCCCTTTATGAATGGTACAATCCGCTCTGGCGTTTTGATAGGGAACTTTATGTGAAAGAACATATGTGGCCACAGATGAAGGATCTGATCAATACTTATCAGCCCGATGTTTTCTGGACAGATGGGGAATGGGATGGAAGCGATACATTATGGCGTTCAAAAGAATTTTTAAGCTGGTTGTTTAATGAAAGCTCCGTGAAAGACAAGGTTGTCGTCAATGATCGATGGGGGAAAGAAATCCGTTTTCATCATGCAGGTTTTTACACGCCCGAGTATCAACCCGAATTGGATTTTGCAGATCATTATTTTGAGGAAAGCAGGGGAATGGGATTTTCATATGGATATAACCGTGAAGAAGATGCCTGGGATTATAATTCAACCCAGGTACTGATATTACATCTCTTGGATAAAGTAAGTCGCGGTGGAAATTTCCTGTTGGATATCGGTCCTGATGCGGATGGAAAAATTCCACCCATCATGGAACAGAGACTGATGGAAATCGGAAAATGGATGAAAATAAATGGAGAAGCAATCTATGGCACCACCAGGTGGAAAACTCCTTTTCAATGGAGTGAGGGCAGGAGAGATTATAAGCCAAAAAACGATGACTGGAAAACGGGCGGAGATGTGATGTTGAAACTGACAATGAACCCCGATCCGGGATTTGCAGTGAGAGAAATTTTCTTTACTTCCAAAAATAAAGATCTCTATGCGATCTTACCACAATGGCCGGCTTCCGGGAAAGTGATATTAAAAGATATGCATTTTACTTCACAGAAAGTAAGTTTACTCGAAAGCGGGCGGGCATTAAAATTTTCAAACAAAGGAAACAATGTTGAAATTCAGCTCCCGGAATTTGAGCCTTCGAAATTGAAGAGCGAATATGCTTACGTGATCAAGATTGAAAATATCTGATGAGGACAGGGTTTATTCAAGTTTACTAAAAAGTGTTATTCTTTAATTTTTGAGGAATTTCCAAATAAGTATTGAAGTCGAAGCTCCAAAAATTGGTGCGGTTAAATACACCCAGAGATATTCTGTATGACCTGAAACTACAGCAGGGGCAAATGATCTTGCCGGATTCATCGATGCCCCGGTAACCGGCCCTGCAAACATAGCTTCTAATAAAATAACTGAGCCAATCGCAATTCCTGCAAATAACCCTTGTTCTTTGGACCCGGTGGAAACGTTTATAATAACAAACATCAAAAAAAATGTAAGGATAAATTCTAATACGAATGATTGCATTGCAGATCCGGCGGGTAATGTCGTTCCCAGTAAATCATTTGCAGGGAATAATTGTTTCAATACTTCACTTGCTAATAGTGCACCACAAATCTGGCTTATAATATATAAAGCCATTAGTTTAAGAGGCAGTCTTCGAGCAACAGTAAATGCAATACTAACGGCAGGGTTTAGATGCGCACCTGAAATGTTTCCGAGAGCATAAATCATGCTCATAACAATTAGTCCGAAAGTAATTGCGATCCCAATATGAGTAACAGCTCCACCACTTTCTTTGTCGATCACAATTGAGCCGGTTCCACAAAAGACCAGTCCAAAGGTTCCAATTATTTCTGCGACAGATTTCTTTAACATTGGCTGATGCGACTTTATATTCAAAAAGAATTACTGGCAGCATTCTGAATCAAGCAGATCGATTACAACGTCTCCTTTTTTTATTTTGGCAAATTGAGTAGGCAGCCCGCATCCCAAACCTAAATCCGCATCCGGGTTATAGCCTTTGAGTTCAGAGTAATCGTCGGTCATAATGTTCGAAATATCAGAAGAACAGCAACCAGAACCACAGCAGGATGATGGGTTCTCGCTTTTTTCCTGTTGAGCGATTTCGCCATATTTCTGTTTTACGAGTTCTTTTATTTGATCAGAAGTTTCCATGACTTTTTTGGTTGAGTTTAGAATGTTGAGCTCATTAGATAAATATTTTTACTGGGTCACTTAGTTTTACTGACTGAAGACTTTACCCAATAATCCAGCTGGCTCGCATCTTTAATAAATTCTAAAACTTTGCTTTTGATTTCATCTCGCACCTTCCGGGTTTTTTCCAAAACTTCATCCTGAGTTCCTTTGAATGTTGAAGGATCAGCAAAAGACCAGGCAATTCTTTTAGTTACTCCCGGGAAAATAGGGCAACGTTCTGCACTTGCTTCATCGCAAACAGTAATAACAGCGTTATAAGTTTTGCCCTTTGAAAAAAGGTCAAATACTCCCTGTGTACTTTTATTGCTTATGTCAATATCAATCTCTTTCAGCACTTCAATTACATTGGGATTGAGCCTTCCTGGTTCAATCCCTGCACTCTCTGCTATGAAATAATCTTTGCCGTATTTATTTAAAAAGGCCTCTGCCATTTGGCTTCTTGCAGAATTATGGACACATACAAAAAGAACTTTCCGTACAATGGGAGGCATAAGAAATTATTTATTGTTTTATTGCAATATTGCGATTTATATAGGTAAAAAAATATCAGCAACAACTATCCTTATTTTCGTAAGCCACAAAAAACATTTCCATTTCTTTTTTATATTGTTTCCACACTTTTTCATCGATGCAATAACAAACACTGGTGCCTTCAATCGTTCCTTTGATCAGCCCTGCATTTTTTAATTCCTTCAAATGTTGCGAGATAGTAGCCTGCGCAAGACCTAATTCATCCACTATATCTCCGCAGATACAGGCATTTGCTTTTACTAAATATTGGATAATAGAAATGCGGGCGGGGTGTGCAAGGGCTTTCATCATCAGCGCCAGCTTATTTTGTTTTTCTGTAAATATTCCGGTTTTAGTAAGACCCATATTAATCGCAATATTACGATAAATATTTATTGTTAAAAGAAAATAGGATTTCTATTCAAAAAAATAGATTTTGGATCATTTGTTCAATGGCCATCGATCGGCTTTCCGATCTCCCAGTGAAGGCCAAAGGGATCTATCAGTCTTCCCAGTCTCCAGCCATGTTCTTCACCCACGGGGAACACCGGCTTCGCACCTGCTTCCAATGCTTTCGCGAATATCGAATCGGGGTCTGGAACGGTCAAAATCATTCGTACAGAATCGCCGCCAAGCGGTTCTTTATTCGGTTGTTGATCACCGGTAGACTCGTTGCTGAGCCAGAATTCGGCGCCGGAAACGGAGAGTCTTACGACCAGCCCGCCATCAGGAGCTTCGAGCCGGTAGGATTCAACAGCTCCAAATGCAGATTTATAAAAGTCAACTGCCCGGGGACTGTTTTTGACAGATAACCAGGGGGCAATACTTGTGGTGATCACGCGAATGGCCATTTCAATTCGGATTTTGCAGACATCGAAATTACGCAATTGATTATTGTGAATTTTAATCCTCACAAAAATCTGTAATAAAAAAATATTGTTAAAGCATTACTATTTAATTAAGATTTTGGAATATAATCTTCTGCGATGTGTTAATTTTGTAATACCCGCCTGTGACCGAACACCGCGCAATTATATTTCTTCACCAGTAAATGTCATTCTATGCGCAACAATAATCAGATCAAATTGGACAATTCATTTTCGAGAGCCATCCTTACAGGCCTTTTCCTTGGGATCTGCGCTACTCTTGTTTGTTTTATCTACTCGATTACTTACAGATCAATCACGAGTTTCTATCTTTCATTTTTTGTCAATGTCACCTGGATTATTTTTGGTTGTAATCTCGCGCTGCTCACCGCAGGGATTGTCTATTCAGGGTTCAAAAAAAATTTCAGGTACGGAAATGTTTTTTTTGTCATTCTCTTTATAGCAATTGCACTTTTTGGTCTGTGGAAAGTAGGAAGCATTCAGCGTTCGGACATACAAATTATATCACAACATTTCCGCGGATTGTTATCCGGAATTATCATTATTATCACCGTTGGAATCATACTTATTCCCGTTTTGTACGGCAATAGAAAATTTCAGGATAATATTATTTTGAATGATCTGGGCATTTAGCGATAAGAGTTTGCGAAATAATTAATGAAATAAGGCAGACAAATTCGACAATATGCATGAAATATATCGGGAAGAATATGATCATAATGGGAAACCTGTTGAAGTGATTATTTTCGAGGAAAATGGTCGATATATCATAAAATCCTATCGGGATACGGTCATGATTGACCGGTTTATTCAATCCATTTTGAATGGACATCTCACATATCATGAACTGGTAGAAATCGCAAAACTCCGCATCAGAAATAATCATTTATGGGTATAACCGAAGCTTTGAAGAGATGATTTAGCCTTTGCAAATCCAGTCTTTGGTCC
The DNA here is from genome assembly GCA_035499855.1 of Puia sp. Classification (GTDB taxonomy): domain Bacteria; phylum Bacteroidota; class Bacteroidia; order Chitinophagales; family Chitinophagaceae; genus Puia. The sequence goes on from DATJXY010000106.1 coordinate 29,998, forward strand.
TTTCATGATCAGCCGGGCACCCAATGGATTTCACAAATAAAATAAGCTTTTCCCAATGGAATTGGGTAAAAAATTGCAAAAACCGGGGTATTCGCCCTGCCTGCAAACCCAATAAGCGGCTTCAACGATATTAAAAAAGATCATAGTGGACAAAAGGGGGAAAATGCTTTTTGTTTTATTTGAAAGTTGACTTACATTAGTGCGTTCTAAACAATCTCTAATTATTCATTAAATTCTTCTTATGGCAAAAGCGTCAAAGAAAGCAGCAAAAAAAACAAGTAAAAAAAAGGCAAAGAAACCCGCAAAAGCAGCTAAGAAAAAAGCAGCTCCAAAAAAAGCAAAAAAAGCCGCTAAAAAATCTGCCAGAAAACCAAATGCAGCGTTCATGACTCCGCTGACTCCATCTGAATCACTGGCAGCAGTAATCGGAAGCAAACCGATTCCAAGAACAGAAATCGTGAAAAAGATTTGGGAATACATTAAGAAGAACGGCCTGCAGGACAGCAAGAATAGAAGAATGATTAACGCTGATGCAAAATTGAAACCTGTTTTGGGAAAAGAACAGATCTCAATGTTTGAATTAGCGAAAGTAGTGAACAAGCACGTAAAGTAATTTTTGCATTTTATTTCTAAGGCGGTTTCTACTATTCCTCTCTTCGGACTTTTTTCCTTTGTCATTGACAAGACTTGAACCCGTGGTTGACTGAATCAGCAACCAATATCAATGGAAGAATTGTTTGGAGAGTTTTTTTTTGCGACACAGAATCCTGAAACAGCATTTTATTCTTATCAATAACGATATCTCACTGGCCGAATGGGCGCTTGTCGAAGAAATCCGTGCGGGCAAATGGAAAAACCTTGATTTTCCCCGGATCGCCCGTGAGGATTTTAACTTGAATGGGATAGAATTTGTCAACACTCTTTTTGAAGTTCCTACGGAAGAATATCTCAAAAAATTAAAACAAAATGCCTCCGATTATGGAGTCGCCATGGTATTGATCATGGTGGATGACGAAGGAGATGGTTGTGCCGACTCAAAGGAAGGAAGAAAACAATTTGCGATCAATCATCGTAAGTGGGTGGATATCGCGCACTATCTCGGCTGTCATGCTTTGCGGACAAATTGCAGGGGACCAGAAGGTGTAAATAAACAGGAAGCACTGAAATGGGCCGCCGAATCTTATCATATGCTTTTGGAATATGCAAAATTTTCCGGAATCGGAATTACAATTGAAAATCATGGAGGCGTTTCCGATGATGCAGACTGGATGCTGGCATTGATGCAGGAAGTCAATGATCCTTTGTTCGGCACTTATCCTGATTGGAGAGATCCGGACAATTTTGGATACGACAACTATATTTACCTCGGGAAAATGCTTCCTTACGCAAAAGGAATGTCGTACAGGAATCAGCCCGATGAAAAACTCACGCGTAAAATGATTGAACTATGCATGAATTCAGGATACCAGGGATGGTATGGAATTGAGTCGAGAGGAAGAGAGCAGATACAGCGGGGGATCGGGTTGCTGCAGGAATATTTTGGAAAATAAGCGATGAGCAACAGCTAATATGCAATTGGCAACTCCGACTCTCCGCACTCCGCACCCAGACTTCAGACTCCTAACTATCCTCAATATGATTAAATTTGACAAAAGATATCTATTATGAAAAAAATCAGCAGGAGGTCTTTTGTAAAGAGCTCATCTGTTGCTCTCGCAGGAATGATGTATAACGGTAATATATCCACGCTAAAAGCCACCGGCTATCAACTCTCGTTTTCTACGCTTGGTTGTCCTAAATGGACTTTTCCTGAAATTGTAAGCTTCGCATCCAAAAACCGATACAATGGCATTGAAGTAAGAGGCATTCTTGCCGAGATGGATCTAACCAAAGTTCCTGAATTCGGCAATGACCAGATTGCCGCTACCATGCGCATGATGGAAGATAACAAATTGCGTTTCGTGGACCTGGGATCTTCGGCCGAAATGCATCATACCGATGCGACAGAAAGAAAAAACAATCTCGACCAGGCAAAAAAATTTATTGATTTAGCCCAGAAACTGAATTGTCCTTATATCCGGGTTTTTCCAAATAAACTTCCGAAAGAAGACAAGGAAAGAAAAGAAACGAAGGATCTGATCAGCAAAAACCTGATGGAATTAGCTGATTATGCAAAGGGAACCAATGTAACTGTATTAATGGAAACGCATGGCGATGCAGTAGTAACAAGTGAATTGGCTGAGATCATGCAGCATGCCGAACATCCCCATGCAGGTCTTGTATGGGATATCTGCAACATGTGGACGATCACCAAAGAGCCTCCCTCCATGGTATATGATAAACTCAAAAAATATATCAGGCACACACATGTCAAAGATGTGAAAATAACAGACGGACAAATCCATTATGTTTTATTAGGAACAGGAGAGGCCCCGCTTTCAGAAGCAATTGGCGCGCTCCGGAAAGGTGGCTACAATGGTTTTTACAGTTTCGAATGGGAAAAACTCTGGCATCCTGAAATCGCAGAACCCGAAATTGCAATCGCCGCTTATCCGGATGCAATAAAAAAATATTTTAGCTGATATCCCGATTTTTAGTGTAGGTTTAGTCAATGACCGGAAAATTCCCATACCGATACAGGGTTGTATTATTGCTTTTCGGTCTGACTGCATTGACTTATATCGATCGTATCTGTATTTCGCTTGTTGGAGTCAGGATAAAATCAGATCTCGGATTAAGCAATGAACAATTTGGCTGGGTACTTGCATCTTTCGCTTTAGCATACGCATTGTTTGAAATTCCTTCAGGCGCTTTGGGTGATCGATTCGGACCACGTGCTGTTTTTATCCGGATCGTCCTGCTTTGGTCTTTGTTTACAATGTTAACCGGGTTAGCGACCGGCTTACTATCGTTGATACTTATACGCTTTTTGTTCGGTATCGGCGAGTCGGGCTCTTATCCAAATATTTCCATTGTTATTTCGCGGTGGTTTCCCGTCAATGAAATGGGACGCGCTATCACCAGGATTGGAGTCGGGGCACATCTCGGCTCAGCACTTGCTCCGCTCTTCATTGTCCCCCTCGCTGTTGCTTACGGCTGGAGAATGCCATTTTTTGTAAATGGTGTGATCGGATTGATCTGGGTGGCGATATGTTTCTATTGGTTCAGAAATTCTCCTTCAGAGATGAAAAATATTTCTCAAAAAGAAAAAGAATATATTGAAGGCAGCTGCCGTCATCGGCCAAATCAACGTCTCATTCCCTGGAAATATATTTTCAGGCATCCTACTCTTTGGGCATTGATGGGAATGTTTTTCTGTAACCAGTGGGCGAATTATTTTTTTATTGCCTGGATGCCGGTATACCTGCAGGAAGGAAAACATTTTACCGAAAACGAAATGAAGACAACTACTTTTTTGGTATTTCTGGGAGGTGTTGCGGGGATCCTTGTTGGAGGATATGCGAGTGACGTGCTGGTGCGGAGAAAAGGTCTCCGATTTGGAAGACGATCTGTTGGCATGCTCGGTCTGGGCATGTGCGGATTGCTGGTATTGTTCGCTGCAATTTCTCCGGGAAAAAATATCACAACTCTTTGCCTGATTCTTGCTAACTGGTTCTTTGGTTTCTGCGTACTCATTTCTTTTATAGTTTGCGCTGATATCGGTCGCAATAATGCAGGAACGGTTGCCGGTGCGATGAATTTTTTTGGACAGATGGGCTCTTTTTTCCTTGCAATTATATTTGGGAAGATTGCAGATGCAACACATAGTTTCAATGCACCCATGTTTGTCCTGGCATCGGTATTGGTTCTTGGCTGTTTGATCTGGCTGGGTATCGATGCGGAAAAACAAATTGATATACAACAATCCGTGTCGTATAGCGCAGTTGAATAACTTAAACGTTAAAAAAAATTAAATAGCCCGGCATTATAGCCCGGCTATTAATAGCCGGCCCTTTAAAGGCCCGGCTATTCAAAAATGAATTTTAAATATGAAGAAATCATTGATTATTTCCCAGATCATTTTCCTTGTTTCTTTTTTTTCCTTCGGGCAATCAAATATTAATATCAATACAAGTTATACGATTCGGGCAAATAATTTTCTTTCCTCTTTCCCTTCAGATACGCTGAAGATTTTTCATTTTCCTTTTGATGATAGTTTGAGGCAGAGATTTGAAAGATTGCCCGGTCTGAGACAAGGATTGAAACTTTCTTTCTTTTCGGAAAAACAGAAAATATTATTTCATGAATTGATGCGAAGCTGCCTGAGCACACAGGGATATCTGACGGTCACTTCCATTATGTTTAATGAGGATATCCAGAAAAAATTTGAACCCAATCTCGGCAGAAATGAATACTGGATAGAATTTTTTGGCGAGCCTTCTGCCGATCATTTCTGGGGATGGAAACTCGAGGGTCATCATCTCTCCATGAACTTTACATTCAAAGGAAATAAAATGATCTCAAACAGCCCTTTTTTAATGGCGACCAATCCCTCCAATTCTATTACCGACAGTGTACGCGCAGGATTGATCATTTTATATAAGGAAGAAGAAATGGCCAGGGACTTTTTGAATTTATTATCACCCGAACAGTTGAAGCTGGCATATACTGATCGCAAAAAACCGGATAGTGTTTACGGAGAACATGATAAAGAAAGGATCAGCGTGCCTGATGAAGGAATTTATTTTTCCCGCCTAACGAAAGACCAGCAATATCTCTTAAAACAATTAGTGACTGAATATTTCAATAATTTTAATCCGGGAGAAATTATTTCTGTCGATCAGTTCTGCAATAATAAACTGAGATTTTTTTATATGGACAGCCGCCAGAAAGGGAAAGCGCATTATTACAGGATGGAGAACGGAAAACAAATGATCGAATACGAGAATTATGACAATCATATCCATTGCCTCTGGAGAACTTCGAATGATTTTGGAAAAGAGTTTAAAAATTAGCAAACATTAGACTTTATAAAATCATGAAAGGAGCTATACTCCATTTAGTTTTTTCATTTTGTGCTTTAGCAGCTTTTTCACAAATCAATCAAAAGGATACAATTTTGATTAAACAGTTAATAGAAAAATATGCTGAATCTATAAACAACGCGGACACCGTACTCGGTTCAAAATTATTTTCTCATTCGCCGGAAGTTTCTTTTATACAACCGAGAGGTCATCAGCATGGATGGAATGAAATACGACACCAGATTTATGATTTCTTTGGTGAAACCTTTTCGAAACGAAAGCTCAATATCGTTAGCGAACATATTACTGTTTATGGTGATGTTGCCTGGGCAGAATTTTATTGGGTATTTGATGCGACATTTAAGAAAGGAAACTTCCCCCTTCAAACAAAAGGCAGGGAAACCCAGATTTGGAGAAAGTCGGAAAATGAATGGCATTTAGTCCACGTACACTATTCAGCCATGCCTGTCATGCAGGAAGCCAAGGGGTTTTAATAATTTTCGAAATGAGACACTACTTGAAATTTGATTAATGAATATAAGCCTCAAAGAAATCTTATATTTATTCAATCATTTTAAAGTCAAGTGAGTCATATGCTGCCAAAAAAAATATTGTTCCCGGGTATAATTTGTTTCATGGTCTCCGGGACTTCAAGTGCTCAATCTTCCTTTCTCCAGTTAGAACCCGTCAGTTTTTCACAGGTGAATATCACCGACAATTTCTGGAAACCGAAAATGGACAAGGTCGCAACGACAACACTGGCTGCATGCATTTACCAGACAGAAATCAACACTCCGCGCATCAGGAATTTTGAAAAAGTAGCGAGAAAAAAAGGCGAGCAGCATGAAGGTATTTTTTATGACGATTCAGATGTATTCAAAGCACTCGAAGCCATTTCTTATACTTTGAAATATCATCCGAATCCTGAGCTGGAGAAAAAAGCGGATGAATGGATCGACAAAATTGCAGCAGCACAATTGCCCGATGGTTACCTGAATACTTATTTCACCCTCCGCGATCTCAACGCAAGATGGACAGATATGAGCATGCATGAGGATTACAATGCAGGTCATATGATTGAAGCGGCCGTCGCTTATTATGATGCAACTGGCAAAAGAAAATTTCTCGATGTGGTGATCAAGTGGGCTGATTATTTTGATTCTATTTTCGGTCCGGGAAAAAGAGACTGGGTAACCGGTCACCAGGAATTAGAACTCGCATTGGTGAAATTGTACAAGACCACAAAGAATGAAAAATATTTAAAACTTGCTCACTGGCTTCTCGAAGAAAGAGGACACCGCCTGGCCAAAGGATATACCTGGACAGAATGGAAAGACACTGCATATGCGCAGGACCTGGTTCCTGTTCGTGATCAGACAAAAATTACAGGTCATGCTGTTCGTGCAATGTATATGTATACCGGTGCGGCTGATGTTGCTGCATTGACAGGCGATGAAGGATATATGAAAGCGATGAAAACAGTTTGGGAAGATGTGGTTTACCGGAATATGTATATCACGGGAGGAATCGGTTCTTCGGGCAACAATGAAGGATTCAGTGTGGATTATGATTTGCCGAATGAACAGGCATATTGCGAAACCTGCGCTTCGGTGGGCATGGTATTCTGGAACCAGCGGATGAATGCGCTTACTGGTGAGAGTAAGTATATCGACATCCTGGAGAGAAGCCTCTACAATGGAGCTTTGGATGGATTGTCATTGAGCGGGGATCATTTTTTCTACGGAAATCCACTTGCATCGACGGGAAAAAATGCAAGGAGAGAATGGTTCGGGACAGCCTGTTGTCCTGCGAATATTGCGAGGCTGGTAGCTTCATTGGGAAATTACGTTTACGCAAAATCCGGGGATGCGATCTGGATCAATCTATTCGTGGGCAGTAATACTACGATATCGTTGGCAAATGGAGAATTACCGGTGGAGATGGAAACCAATTATCCATTGAGCGGGTCCGTTACGATCCATTTCAATCCTGCAAAAAAAATAAAATATGCTTTGCATTTGAGGATCCCGGGATGGGCTCGTGATGAAGCCGTGCCCGGCGGCCTGTATCGTTTTGCAGACAGCAGTAAAAATCATTTTGATATCCTTCTCAACAATAAAAAAGCTGAGTACAGAATGGAAAAAGGATATGCGGTGATCGATCGTGAATGGAAAAAAAATGATAAGGTAGAATTGATCCTTCCAATGGAAATAAGAAGGGTAGTGGCAAGACCCGAACTCAAATTCGATCAGAACCGGGTGGCATTGCAAATGGGGCCGCTTGTTTATTGTGCGGAAGGAGCCGACAATAATGGGAAGGCATGGAATTTTATTTTGCCTGATGACACTCCCTTGCATGTTTCCCAGCAAACTATTTTGTCGGAACCCGTGATAGCAATAAAGGCAACAGTTCCTGTTATCAGGATTGACGAAGATGGACAAACAGTAAAAACAGAAATGAAGGAAATTACTGCCATTCCATATTATACCTGGTGCAACCGTGGAAGCGACCAGATGCAGGTCTGGCTGCCAAGAAAGATAACTGACGTGAAGCTGAATTACTAGTCGTTAGAAGTGAAATGTCAAAGTACGAAGGTCAATGGTCAAGGTATTAATTAATAAATTAAGCGATAAAATAAATAATTCCCTTGACCTTTGACCCTCTTTAAATAAGAAATGAAAAAATCATCCACTATTCTTCTCGGCATTCTCCTTTCTTCTCACATTATCGGACAATCCTATGTTCCCGAAAAATCAAACAATAAAATAAAAATAAAGCCGGTTCCTTCATTGAATGCTTATGCTTTCAATTTGAAAGATGTGAAGCTGCTGGATGGAAGTCCTTTTAAAAATGCAATGGATAAGGATGGAGCTTATCTCTTAATCCTCGAACCTGACAGATTGCTTCACAGGTTTTTTAAAAATGCAGGTCTGCCAACACGGGGTGATGTCTATGGAGGTTGGGAGAGCGAAGGACTATCGGGTCATACATTAGGACATTATCTCTCGGCCTGTTCCATGATGTATGCATCGACAGGAAATATTGAATTCAAAAAACGAGTGGATCATATTGTGGATGCATTGGCAGAATGTCAGCAGGCAAGAAAAACAGGTTATGTGGGAGCGATCCCAAATGAAGATTCAATCTTTGGAAAATTATCAAGAGGAGAAATAAAATCATCGGGTTTCGATCTGAATGGAGGATGGTCGCCATGGTATACGGTGCACAAACTCATGGCAGGATTGCTGGATGCTTATTTATATGCCGATAATCAAAAAGCACTGCAGGTTGTGATCGGTATGGCATCCTGGGCTGATAACACATTGAAGAATTTAAGTCCGGAAGAATGGCAGAAAATGTTGAAATGCGAATTCGGTGGAATGAATGAAGTGTTAGCGAATCTCTATGCGATTACGGGCAACAAAAAATGGCTGGACCTTTCTTATAAATTTTTTGATGATTTTGTGATGAAGCCTTTGTCGGAAAAAATCGATCCGATGCCGGGAAAACATTCTAATACCAATATCCCAAAAGCAATCGGATCTGCCCGTCAATATGAATTGACGGGGAATGAAAGAGAAAAAACAATTGCCTCTTTTTTCTGGGACCGGATGGTCCATGATCACAGTTATGTGATCGGTGGGAACAGCAATTATGAATATTGCGGTGAGCCTGGAAAACTCAATGATCAGTTAAGTGATAATACCTGCGAGAGCTGTAATACCTATAATATGCTAAAGCTTACAAGGCATTTGTTTTGCTGGCAACCGAATAGCAGCTTCGCTGATTTTTACGAAAGGGCATTGTACAATCATATTCTTTCTTCGCAGAATCCGAACACCGGAATGATGTGTTATTTTGTTCCGCTTCGGATGGGATCAAAAAAACAATTCAGTGATTCTTTTAACACTTTCACCTGCTGCGTGGGTAGCGGAATGGAGAATCATTCCAAATACGCAGAAAGTATTTATTATGAAGGAAAGGACGGAGGACTCTATGTAAATCTTTTTATTCCTTCCGAATTAAACTGGAAAGAGAAAAAAATTACCATCCGGCAGGAGACTTCTTTCCCTGAAACTGCGGGTACGGTTCTGATCATTCAGACTGCGTCTCCAAAACTATTTCCCATCCGCATCCGGGATCCCTGGTGGGCAAGGGGAGAGGTCGGAATAAAGCTCAATGGGAAAAATATTCCGGCGAATAAAGAAGCCGACGGGTATATCTATATCCAACGTCTTTGGACAAACGATGATAGGATCGAAATCCATTTCCCCATGTCTTTGTATTCAGAGAGTATGCCGGATAATAGCAATAGAATTGCCCTGATGTATGGGCCGTTGGTCTTAGCCGGACAATTGGGAAATGACATGCCAGATCCTGTTTACGGTATTCCCGTTCTGCTGACCGATGATAAACAGATAAAAGATTGGGTGAAGCCCATGATCAATCAGCCATTGACCTTTGAATTAAAAGATATTGCGAAACCTGCCGGAGCGAAGCTGATCCCTTTTTATAAAACTTATGATCAATATTATTCTGTTTACTGGGACTATTTTAGCAATGATGAATGGACAGCGAGGCAGGCCGAATATGAAAATGAGAAAAAGAAACAGAAAGAAATAGAAGAAAAAACCATTGACTATTTCAGGATCGGTGAAATGCAACCCGAGAGAGACCATCATCTGCAGGCCAGTGAAAAGTCATACACAAGTGATGCATTGGGAATCAACGGACGTGAGGCCAGGGCCGGTAATTATTTTTCCTTCGATATGAAAGTGCAGCCGGGAATTGGCAACAGTTTGCTGTTGACTTATATCGGTGATGATAAGAACAGAAAATTCGATATCCTGGTGGATGGGACAAAAATAGCAACCGAAGACTGGAAAGGAGGACAGGCAAACAAATTTTATAATATTGAATATTTAATTCCGGATTCATTAATTGGGAATAAAGCTCAAATAAGTGTCAGGATAGAAGCTAATTATAATAAAACCGCAGGGAGAGTCTTTGGATGCAGGACTATCCACAGACAATAACACGCAGGCCTATGGCTGCCACTCTCAATGGTTCACTTGAATCAATAGCTTCCCTCCCTATGATGAGAACCAGTTTATTTCAGCAGCGGGAACTAACTGGGCAACGCTTGCCCTGCTCGAAGCGTTACCGGATAAAGCAAAATAACGACTAAGTTGAATGTGATCTGTTCATGCTTTCTTCCAACGATTTAAAAAGTCGTTTCGTCGATTTATTAAATTGTATATTTAATATAGTTCTTCCTTTGATAAAATCTAATTTCCAGGCGAAACCTGATCCGGCCTTTCGGGTTTTATTTTTTGAACCAATCAATTAAAAACCATGAAGATGGGTTCCTGCTACGGATTTTATAGAAAAACACTTTTTCTTCTTTCTTTTTGCCTTGCATCCAATTCTTTTTCAGCCAGTCTTTTTGCTCAAACGACAAGTATTGCTGACAGCCTGAAGAGTATCGAATTGTTTCAGGTGATCAGGTCGGGTGATGTAACTGCACTCGAAAAAAAGATCAAAGAAGGAGCAAATGTTAATGCAACGCTGAACAGTTGCTCTGCATTGATGTCTGTTACCCTCAATGGATCGGCAGAACAAATGAAATTGCTGATCGATCACGGAGCGAATGTAAATTATGCAGATAAGGACAGCCTGACTGCTCTCTGGTATGCAATACCCGATTGGGATAAAACAGTTTTATTGATAGATCATGGAGCCGATATACAGATGCGGTCTAAAGAAGGATATACAGTATTGGCGAAGCTGGTCAATTTTCCAGGCACTGCGAAATTGCTGCAGTTATTTATAGATAGAGGGCTTGATCCGAAGAAATGTGCACCGGACAATACACTGGTATATGAAGCAGCCAGTTCCTGCGATACCGCGGTCCTGGGTACACTTTTTCGAAGTGGCTTAAAGGCGAATGATACTGTTGCTTTTGGTGATTACCCGATTAATTCGGCATTGAGTTTCCGTTGTTATGATTTGGTAAAGATGCTGGTTGAAAATGGAGCGAATGTGAATGTAAACCCTTCCGGATTCCGTTTAAATGCTTTCAATGGAGTGACGCCCCTGATGTACGCTGCATGGACTAATAATAAACGGGCTTTTCTTTACCTGCTTGAAAAGGGCGCAGATCCCAATGCAAAAAGTACTATGGGATACACGCCTTTAATGTTCCTTCAGCAGGCAGACACAGATGATCCCGAAATGACTCTTGCCCTGATCAAACACGGAGCTAACGTACATACAAAGGCGCCGGATGGATCGGATGCACTGTATTTTGCAGAGAAAAGAGGAAATTCAGAATCAGTTGCGATATTAAAACAACATATCAATAACTAACTCCTTAACTTAGATCATATGAGATCAAAAACATTTTTGATAACATTTATTCTTGCCGCCTGTATTTTTTTATTGAATGTATTGACGGGATGGAAGGAAATTCCTGCCGATGTCAAAGCCGCTGATATAGAAAAATCAGTGAGTAAAAGCCTGAGGCTTCTGGAAAAAAGCGGGCAGGTTTTTATCAATCGCAGCAGACCGAAATGCGTTTCCTGCCATCATAATACTTTAACCTCCATGGTTGCAGAAAAAGCAAAACTAAAAGGAATACCTGTGACAGATTCGTTCACAGTCGCAAGAGTCGAAACGATGAATGAGGTAGTAAAGTTTTTTAATATCAATCTTCCCGACCAGTTTATAAGCGCAAAATTTATTGGCCCCTATCTGTTGTTAGCGATGGCTGCAGAAAAAATTCCCGCAAGCCCTTCTACCGATATTATAGTTGATTATATGGCCGGTCAGCAAATTGCTGATGGCAGTTTCCAGGCAGAATCCGGAAGAAACCCCCTGGAGACAGGCGAAGCGCATCTAACGGCAATGACCATACGTGCTATTCAGCTATATGCATCTCCTTCAAAAAAAGCATTGGTCGATAAACTGGTCAGCCGGTCCAGGCACTGGTTGGAAAATATTCACCCTAATGAAGAACAGGAACTGGCTTTTCAATTGCTTGGGATGCATTGGTGCGGCAGTAGCAGGGAGATGAAGCAAACAGTGGTGGATAAACTTAAATCCATACAGCATGCAGATGGCGGATGGTCACAATTGCCTACTATGTCAAGTGATGCATATGCAACCGGGCAGGTTTTATATGCCTTGTTTGAAAGTGGAATGATGAAAGCGGAGGATGAAGTATATCAAAACGGAATTTCTTACCTGCTAAAAACACAGGATGAGAGTGGCGCATGGATAGTTGAAACCAGGTCATACCCGATACAACCATATTTCAACAGTGAATTTCCGCCCTATAATGAAAATCAGTATATCTCAGCTACTGCAACAAACTGGGCATCCCTCGCTCTGCTTGAAGCATTGCCGGATAAAACCAATTAATTTCAATTTTTTAATTACTGGAACGAGGAAAAATATTCCGTGCCTCCATGCTAATGAAGAATTTTCTCACAGATTGCACAGGTATATACAGATGGCTATCCCACCAAAAATCTGTGACAATCCGTGAAATCCTTGAGAGGAAAAAAGGAATGATTATTCCGCTTAAAATGACGTAAAAATTATTTTTGTAGTTTAGTAATAACCGGGTTCCTCCATGCCTAACTTATCATATGACTGATTCTCTCCTCAGATACGTGATTGTAGATGATGAAGAAATAAGCCGCCTCGCCATCGAAACAGAAGCTGCAAAATTTCCTTTCCTTCAGAAAATTGCATCCTGTTCCCATCCGATCGAGGCTTTTGAGATGATTTCAAAAACCCAGCCTGATATTATTTTCCTGGATATTGAAATGCCTGATATGAGTGGAGTGGAAATGCTCCGGATGAAACGGATGGAAAATATATTGCCGGTATTAATTACTTCCCATCCTGAATTTGCAATTGAAAGCTATGAACTCGATGCATTTGATTATATATTGAAACCCATTTCAGCAGAACGTTTTGCCCATTGCGCATTGCGCCTTCAGGCTTTTTGCCAGATGCGTACAAAAGCTTATGCCTTCGAGAATGAACAGGAATCAGGATCGATCATGATCAAGCAGGGACATGATAAATATAAATTGCCTGTTCATGATATTTTATACCTTGAAGCAATGAAAGATTATACCCGGATTAAAACTGTTTCGGGACAATATTTGGTACTGACTACTTTAAGTGGTATATTGAATAAATTACCTCCTGAATTATTTGTGAGGATACATCGGAGTTATGCGGTAAACTTTGAAAAAGTGGATGTGGTAAAAAAAGACGAGCTGAGCGTGCAATCTCAAATCCTTCCTGTTGGAAAATTATACCGAAATGCACTAAAGACTTTTCTTGGCTGACCTTGAATATTAACTCCCGTTTCTTAGTTTATTATACTTCAACCTGAAGTCAGATGAGAGGCTATTGCTTTTTGTTTTTTATTTTATTGCTGACAGGACCTTTGGTTGCAACTGCACAGCCGCCGGATCTCTCAAAGCTTGCGGATGATCAAAAAAAAATAAAAGCATGGATAGATTATTGTGAATCTTTAAGATTGAACCAGCAGGGTTCAAAAAGCAATTATCTGCAACTGCAGCGGGATGCCATTCAGGGGCTTTCTATTTCAAAATCAGAAAGCGCGGAGGACAGCGCTCATTTTTTCTTTTACGCCGCATTCGGATATTATTTCCAGGTAAAATTCGACAGTGCGCAGTATTATTTTTATCAAAGTCTTCATGCTGCACAGAAAGCAAATTCAGGAAGGCTGATGGAAAATGCCTGTGTAGCGCTCATACCTGTCAACTTTCAGTTGCGCCAGCAGGATAAAGTAGACAGCTGCAAAAATATTTTGCAATCGATTCTCGACACAGCACATGACAAAATCATTTTACAGGATGGTTATTATGCAATGGGAGTTTATTATCAGCAGAAATCTTACTACAGTACGGCCCAGGATTTTTTTCTGAAAAGCATTGAGCTTCGCAAGGCGCAGGTAGATACAACCACCAATCCAAAACTGAAGGCTGATTATGCCGTTCAATGTTATGCACTTTCCAAACAATACGAGAATACGGATTTGTATGATAAGAGTCTTGCCATATTGCAGGAAGGAAGACGTTTTTCTCCGATCGCCTCGACTGTGGATATACGTTACCTGAGTGCATTTAACGATATCTATTGTTTATTGGGGAATATTGACTCTGCGTTGCAATATGAGAAACTGCTGGAAGAGCGCACCAAAAACAGTCCGACCGTTCCTTCAGAAATGGTTTCGGCCAATATGAACATTGCGCAATATTATATGAACCACCATGAGCCTGTCAAAGCACTTCCTTATGTAAACAAGGCAGATACATTGGCTACAAAAAGCAAATCGCCCCTCCTGATTTACCAGGCGCAAATGATTGCCGGAAGATATTTTGAAGAGACAGGTAAATTTGATCAGGCAATTAAACAATTATCACTTGCGATAAAAGTAGCACAGCAAATCAGTAAAGAGCAGTATGCAGATATATTGAAATATATGGCGATCGCGGAAAAGGGATTAGGGAATTCTACCGCAGCTCTGCAATATTATGAGCAATATGTTCAGCAGGAGGATTCGCTCACAAAAGAAAAAATCTCCCGGAATTTCGCAGACCAGGAAACAAGATATCAGACCAATCAGAAGGAATTAAGAATTGTAGCGCTCGGAAAAGAAAATCAGTTGGAAGCGCTCGAATTGCAAAATGCGATGAGGACAAGGCTATTGCTGGTGCTGGCGCTGGTTGCATTTGGGATAATCGCATTACTTCTCTATTTTATTTACCGGAATAAGGAAAAACTCAATAAAATATTAAATGCCCAGAACGAGCAATTGGGAGATCTGAATGCCCAGCTTGCCGTCGCCAATGAAACAAAAGCGAAATTATTTGGCATTATCGGACATGATCTGAGATCACCTGTCAGTAAAATTGTGCAATTATTACAGTTGCAAAAAGAAAACCCGCAATCGCTTAGTGTTGAAGCACGCCAAAAGCATGAAGAAAAATTGAGAACAGCTTCTGAAAATGTGCTGGAGACAATGGAAGACCTGCTGCTTTGGAGTAAGAGCCAGATGCTGCATTTCAAACCTCAGTTTACAAATATCAATATCATGCCCCTGCTTCAGAAGGAGATCAATTTTTTGCGTGAGCAACTGACTGATAAAAAACTAAGTGTAGATTTATTTACTGCGGAAGGACTCATAAAAAAAACAGACGAAAATTTTATTGCAATTATTTTCAGAAATCTTTTACAGAATGCAATAAAATATAGCGAAGAAAACAGTATTATCAGAGTAGATGCAAATGAACAGAAATTATCTGTTTCGAACCGGTGCAGTTCAATGGATGCCGGCATATTAAACATAAGACTGAATAATGCAGAGATAGATAGTAAAGGCTCCGGACTTGGGTTGCAAATTGTCCGGGACCTTGCCAGATCCATTGACACAAAAATATCTTTCCATCAGGAGAGCGAACACACTATTACTGCTGTATTAAACTGGTAAGTGAACCACCGTTTTAACAATTACTTTTTTGACGATTTTAAATATACGTTCATCGGGTATTTTTTAAAGGCCTCTTATAAATTCACATCTTAGCCAAATAGAAATGATTATTTTCTATACCGGACTTAGGAACTTGCCAAAGACTTTGTTTAAATCAAAATAGTATGATATATATGACAGGGAAGCGAAATACAAAATGGGTTCCTTCGCTTTTTCTGTTTCTGTCCATACTCTGTTTTTTGCTGGCATTGGTTTTAGTAATCGTCTCTCTGTTAAAATGAGTGTCAGTTCAGTTAAGAATTGTTAACTGGATTTCCCCTATGCAGGCCTTATCCTATTTTGCCACGGAGCTGGAATATTTTTCCGAACTTCCGTGGCAATTTTGTTTTTACGGCGTTATCATAAGCATAAGTATTTTTGTGATAATATCTATTTCCTATGGCATATGATGAAAAACTTGCAGGCAGGGTAAGAGAAGCGCTTGCCCATATCCGAGGGATAGAAGAAAAAAAGATGTTTCGCGGAATCACATTTATGGTAAAGGGAAAGATGTGTGTGAGTGTCAGTGGGAATGAATTGATGTGCCGCGTGAATCCTGCGCAACATGATGAACTGCTGGAAAAAAAAGGTTGCAGGGAAATGATTCACGGTGGAAAAACCATGAAGGGGTTTATATATGTCAGTCCGGAAGGGATTAAGGCGAAAAAAGATTTCGAGTTCTGGATTAATCTTTGCCTGGAGTTTAATAAGAAGGCAAAGGCTTCGAAGAAGAGATCATAGACCATGGTCCATCGTCGATGGTCGATGGTCTATGATCTATGATCCATTCTCTCTACTTATTACCAGGTTCCAACAATTTAAAGAACTGATCCAATTGTGGTAAAATCACGATTCTTGTTCTTCTGTTCGCAGCCCGGCCTTCGGGGGTATCATTGCTCGCAACATTTATATATTCACTGCGCCCGGCAGCTGTCATATGCGCAGGAGGCAAACCATATTTATTTTGAAGAACTCTTACAACAGCTGTTGCGCGTTTTACACTTAAATCCCAGTTGTCCATTAACGGAGGATGTTTATAAGCGACATTATCAGTATGCCCTTCCACCATGAATTCAATATCAGGCTGGGCTTTCAATACTGTGGCTACTTTTCCCAAAACCTCACTTGCACGTGAAGTAATATCATATTTACCACTCTTGAATAATAACTTATCCGAAATATCAATAAAAACAACTCCTTTATCCACTTTAATATTGATATCCTGATCATCCATATTTCCGATAGCACCTTTGAGATTCATGACAAGAGCCATATTCAGAGAATCTTTTCTTGCCATTTCTTTTTGCAGGTCAGTAATATAAACATCTTTCGCTCCGATATTTTCCAATGATTTCTTGATGCTTTCAGCCTGAGTGCTTGAAATCACAGAAAGATCCTGTAATTGTTTCAGAGCCTGCGTATTGTTTTCTTTTAATAAAGCCATTTGTTTAGTCATGTCATCGACCTGTCCCTGAAGTGCTGTATTCCTGGTGGTCAGGTCTGTGGTCTGGTCAGTGCAGGATTTCAATGCATTTTGTACTTTGGAATATTCCGAACTCAACGAATCAAATCTTTTTTGTGCGGCTGCCTGCATAGCTGCGAATTTCTTATTGCTTACGCAGGAAAGAAGAATGCAGGAAGAAAGGATGGCAGTGCAGAAATGTTGTATTTTCATAACAATAGTTTTTATATTTTTTTAAAAAGTTTAAAATCAGATTTATTTTTATTCGATTCCTACTAATTTTTTTTCAAAAGCCCCTGTTTATCCAATTCCTGCAGAAGTGCATCTGTGTACTCCTTGCTTGATTTTTCAATGGAAGACGGATTGACTGCTTTGGACTGCATAGACATCACCAGCGCTTCTGTTCTTGCATTGTACAAATTGCTTTCCAGGTAATAAGTATTATCTGTAGAATAATATCCCGGACTATATACTACCGAACTATAATCATAATAAGTGCCAAATGTTCCATAATATCCATAATAAGGATAGGGGGCATAAGCTGTTGTCGTGGATACATATCTTGTCTCGGATTTATGATCAACCATTGCAACCGTAAATATGGCATCGCAGTTCAGCTCTCTTATTTTTTTCAGGATAGCATCTTTTGTTGGTAAACTTTGTCTGAGCAGCCCGGGCGGGTACACGTCAATGCTTCTGATTGCCTTGATTCCATGTGCTGCAGCTGTTTTATAGAGATCATTTTCCAGTGTCGATTTCACTTCTATGTTTTGAGCCATAACGGCAATGAATACTGTTTTTACTTTTGATCTGATCGAATCTAATTTTTCCTTATCCCACCAGGTAGCCGTTGTTTTTAAAGGTGTGCTGCACGAAATCATATATATGATGAAGATGAAGGACAAAAAAAATGGTGTAAGCCGTTTCATTATTCTGGATTTAATGATAATTTATTTTTGAATTTGTTGACTCCTTTAACTTTTTTAAAAGAATTTTTTGTCGGATGATAGAATGAATGACTATTCTATAGAGCAAATATCAGTTCCTGATACAATTAGTTCGCGGAGCAGATGATAAAATTAAGTTATGGTTGTGTTACATCCCAACCTCCACCCAATGCTTTATAAAGATCCACTATACCGTTGAGCCTGCCCTGGAAAGCCGCAGAGGCTTCTAATTCTGCATCAAATAAATTGGTTTCCTGTACTACCACTTCAAGATAAGAGGTATAACCGTAATCATACCTGGCTTTCGAAAGTAGCAGTGCTTTACGAGATGCCTCTACTTCCTGCTGACGGATATTGTATTCATCTGCGAAAGTCCTCACTTCAGCCAGAGCATTATCTACCTCACCCATTCCAATCAATACTGTTTGTTCATACTGGTAAGCTACCTGCCTTGTCTTTGCTTTTTGCGCTTCTATATTCATCCTGTTTTTATTGAATTGAAAAATAGGTCCGGTCAGTTCTGCAAAACCATTTGCAATAAATCCGCCTGAACTAAGAAGGGTGCTTAACTGAGGACTTGCAAAACCAAGTAAACCTGTAAGACTCAGATTAGGATATAAATTTGCCTGTGCTACTCCTATCAATTCAAACTGTGCTTTCAATGATTGTTCGGCCGACCTGATATCGGGCCTTCTCTGAAGAAGTTGTGAAGGAAGACCTACAGGAATAGCGGGAGGCAATGTTTGCGCATACAAAGAATCACCTCTTTCAATATGCCCCGGACCGAGTCCCATCAATGTCCGGATTGAATTTTCTGTTTGTATGATCTGCCGTTGAATGGCAGGAATCGTTGCAGCTGCAGTAGTTTCCTGTTGAATGGCTTGCAGTTTGTCTAATTCAGCGCTGTATCCTTTTTCAAACCTGTCGGTATTAATACGGGTGCTTTCTTTTCGGGAAGTGACTGTTCTCACTGCGATGCTCAAACGATTATCCAGGTCACACAATAAAAAATAGGAAGATGCAACCTGTGCCACCAGGCTTACCCGTATGGCATTACTATTATCAATTTCGGCAAGGAACTGTGCCTGCGCAGCCCTGGTTGCATGTCTCAATTTACCCCATAAATCAATTTCCCAATTCAATACGCCGGCAGTTCTAATATAACCTCCATCAATACCCGCAGCAATTTTTTGTGCATCCGTGCCAGCCTTGCCACCGCCACCCAGAACATCATAGGAAAGAGAAGGGTAAAGATTCGTTTTGATAATATTGGCATTGTATTGGGCTTCCTGTATTCTTGCCGTAGCGGTCATGAGGTCCTTATTATTTTCCAGTGTCGTTTTAATAAGGCGTAATAATACCGTGTCATGAAAAAGATCGAACCATTTGATAATAGGTAATGTATCCAGGTCGGCAGTTTCGCTGTAAGTGGACGGCGTGTTGATTGCAGGTCTGCTGTATTTAGGTCCAACCATGCAACTACTGAAAACAATACTTGCAATTCCAATCGCCCAATATATTTTTTTATTCTTCATTATATTTGATTTGAAGCTTTATCAGCATCAATTGTTGTTGGGTTTATTTTTTTTTTCTTCTTTTTTTCTATCAATACAAAAAATGCAGGAATGAGAATTACGCCGATAATGGTCGCTACCAGCATACCGCTGAATACGGCCATGCCCATCACTTTTCTTCCTTCTGCACCGGCGCCTGAAGCAGTCAAAAGTGGTACAACCCCGAGAATAAAAGCAAATGATGTCATAAGTATTGGCCGGAAGCGGAGCTTTGCTCCATTCAGTGCAGCATGCATAACGTCCTGACCGCTCTCATGTTCCATCTTTGCAAATTCAACAATGAGAATTGCATTCTTTGCATTCAACCCGATGAGCATCACCAATCCGATTTGTGAAAAGACATTATTGACATAACTCAAAGAATACAAACCTCCGATAAACAAACCCAGGAATGCTCCCATTGCGGCCCATGGGGTTCCCAACAAAACACTGAATGGTAGTTTCCAGCTTTCATATTGTGCCGCGAGAATCAGGAATACAAAAAATAATGCAGCGCCGAAAATCGCTCCGGCACTTCCTTCTGCCGCTTTTTCCTGGTATGACACATTGCTCCATTGATATCCCATATCTGCAGGCAACACTTCTTTGGCAACTTCTTCGAGCGCAGTCGTTGCCTGTGCAGAACTATAACCAGGAGCAGGGCTGCCACTGATTTCAGCGGCCCGATAAATATTGAAATGATTGGTATACTGTGGTCCGCTGGTATCCCTTACCTGGATGACCGTTCCGACCGGAACCATATTGCCCTGCCGGTCGCGAACATAAAACTGTTGAAGATCTTCAGGCCTCATCCGGTAATTTGAATCAGCCATTACATAGGTCTTGTATTGTCGCCCGAATAAATTGAAATTATTGACAAATGATCCTCCTAATAAAGTAGAAATGGTACCGTTGACATTGTTCAAATCCAAACCGAGTTTTTCTACTTTTTGCTTATCAACCAGCACACTTTTTTGTGGAACATTGGCCCTGTACAAAGTATAAATTTTTCCGATCTCGGGACGCTTACTCGCTGTAGCAATAAATTTCTGTGCCTGCTCTGCAAGATATTGCGGTGTATTGCCAACACGGTCCTGCAACATAAAAGTAAATCCGGCTGCAGTTCCCAAACCAACAATCGGTGGAGGTCCCACAGCAATCACTGTAGCTTCAGAAACAGATTTCATGGCCATGGCATTGATCTCTGCAACTATTGTATTTGCAGTTTTCTTTCTATCTGACCAATTCTTCAGTGTTATAAAAAAAGTAGCAGCATTGGGAGCCACTGTGCTGTTCAATATATTGTTTCCGTTGACAGTCGTGTACAATTCTATTTCCGGAATTTGGCTGAGCAGTGCTTCCACTTTTCTGGTCACACCATCGGTACGTTGTAATGAAGCTGCATCGGGCAGTAAAACGCTGACGAGAAAATAACCCTGGTCCTCTTCAGGAACAAAGCCACCTGGTATTTTTTTCCCAAGTAATACAGTTGCAAAAACAATTCCTCCAAGTACAATCAGTGAAATAAGAATTTTGCGTGCGAAGAATCCTGCAACTTTTACATATCCATTCGTAAACCGGTCAAACATGCGATTGAAGGCTGCAAAAAATCTGTCAAGTAATCCTGTCTTCTTGGTAGAAGCAGGTTTCAGCAGCAAAGCTGAAAGTGCAGGACTCAGTGTGAGGGCATTGAAAGCGGAAAAAATAACGGAAATCGCAATGGTGATGGCGAATTGCTGATAAAGCCTTCCTACAATGCCGGGAGTAAGCGCAACCGGAATAAAAACGGCTGCGAGAATCAGGGCAATCGCAATAACGGGTCCGCCTACCTCCTTCATCGCCTTGCTGGTGGCTTCTTTCGGTGCCATGCCATGTTCGATATTATGCATCACTGCCTCCACAACAACGATTGCATCGTCCACCACCAGTCCAATTGCGAGTACCAACCCAAGCAGGGAAAGAACGTTGACAGAGAATCCGAGTAAAGGAAATACGATAAAAGTTCCGATCAATGAAACAGGAACGGTGAGAAGTGGAATAAGTGTTGCTCTCCAGTTTTGAAGAAATAAAAAAACTACAAGGATCACAAGTACTACTGCTTCCAGCAACGTATGTAGAATTTCTTCAATGCCGGCATTGACGGCTAAAGTTGTATCCAGGGAAAAAAACAGGGCCATATCCGGTGGAAATCGGTTCTTGAGTTCTTCCATTTTTTTTCTTACAGCAGCGGCCACCGCAATAGCGTTGGATCCGGGGATCTGATAAACAGCAACGGTCGAAGCATTGGCGCCATTGATACGGCTATTCTGACTATAATTTTCTGTTCCCAATTCAATTCTCGCAACATCTCTCATATGTACGATTGCACCATTGGCATCCGATTTCAGAATAATATTTCCAAATTCTTCTTCTGTAACCAGCCTGCTTTGAAGCAGGGTTGTATAGGTGTTTTGTGTACCGCTCACTGCAGGTTCATCGCCCAGTTTGCCACCCGGCTTAATCACATTTTGTTCCTTCAGGTTATTGATCACATCCTGTACAGTAAGATTATAACGGGAAAGCGCATCCGGTTTTATCCAGACCCTCATGGCATATTCATAGCCGCCAAAAACAGAAACATCACCAACGCCATTGATGCGTTTGAGTTCATCGACGATATTGATAAAAGCATAATTATTCAGGAACTTGCTGTCATAAGTATTCTTCGGAGAAGAAATCGAGACCAGCATGAGCGGAAATGTGAGCGATTTCTTAATGGTCACACCCTGTTGAGTTACCTCAGGAGGAAGAAAAGGACTCGCCTGTGAAACCCTGTTCTGAGTAAGCATATTTGCATTGTCCAGATTCGTTCCGACTTCAAATGAAACTTCCAGGCGCATGGTACCATCACTCGCATTTACTGAACGCATATAAATCATCCTTTCTACACCGTTCACCTGTTGCTCGATAGGTGTTGCAACTGTTTGCTCCATGTTCACTGCATTGGCCCCGGTATAGGTCGCATTCACCTGAACCATGGGCGGAACAATCTCAGGGTACTGGGAAATGGGAATTCCCCTTAAGACAATCAGACCAAGAACTACCATCAGAATGGAAATAACCATTGCAACGATGGGCCGGCGGATGAAAAATTCACTCATGAATAGGTTTGAACGATTAAGAATTTTCTTTAACAGTCATTATTTGGCTGTCGATGTTGAATCATATGAATATGGGATCATCGCGGGTTTGATAGTCATACCCGGCTTGATAATAATATTTCCTATCAGTGCTACTTTCTCACCGGGCTTCAATCCTGAATTGATTACCCAATTGCTGCCAATACGAATACCCGCTTTGACTGGTTTCGGGTTGATTTGATTGCTGTCATTTACCAAATAGGCCATAAAAATATTTTGCAGTTGGTTGATGGCTTGCTGCGGAACCAAAACTGCATTAGGTATTTCATCGGATTTGAAACGGACTTTAAGGTATTGTCCAGGACGAAGCAAATGCGTTTTGTTCTCTACAGTTGCCTGGACAAGCAATGAACCGGTGGAAGGATCTATTTCGCGGTTTGTAAAATCGAGCTTACCGGTTTCCGGAAATATGGATCCATCATTGAGAATAAACTGTACTTCTGTATTTCTGACCTGTGCAGGATTGATTTTCTCTTTGTATTTAATATAATCACTTTCCGGAATGGCAAAACGAACACGCATAGATCCCAGGGATGAAATTGTATTGATGGCTTGCTGACCCGCTCCCTTACTCACATAATCGCCTACCTGCACTTTGGAAATACCGATATAACCGGTCACGGGAGAAATGATCTTCGTATAACTCAATTGTGTTTCGGCATTGTGAACCAGGGCCTGTGCGGAGTAGACAGCCTGTTGCTGTGCGTCATAAGATGCCTGGGCTGCGTCGAGATCTCTCTGACTAAGGGCATTCATTTCCACCAGTGGCTTTACCCGATCCAGGTCAGATTTTGCTTTTACCAGCAAA
The DNA here is from genome assembly GCA_035499855.1 of Puia sp. GTDB lineage: Bacteria > Bacteroidota > Bacteroidia > Chitinophagales > Chitinophagaceae > Puia. Next base: position 53,487 of record DATJXY010000106.1, read on the forward strand.
ACCTTCGCCTCACTAAGTCTTGCCTGTGCTGCTTCTACACGGTCACGAGCCTCATCATCCTGAATGGTATATAATAATTGTCCTTGTTTGACGGGGCTTCCTTCTTTGAAATCGACTGACCGGATCCAACCCTCGGCCCTTGGCCTGATCTCAATATCAGACTGTCCATAGGTTTGACCCACATATTCTGCAAAAACAGGAACTGTTTTCTGACCCGCTTCAACGACACTGACCTCGGGAATCAGCTGTACATTTTCTGCAGTTTTATCCTTGCAGGAAATAAAGTGGAATAAGCAGAAAAAAATGGTAATGCTAATTAGTAATGGCTTCATGGAAATATATTATCAGTTTCTATTCGGAAGTTTTATTATCAAGAGTGAATATTAAAGCTACCCATAAATGTTTGAATGCTCTTTTACCGGGACTATTTTACCGTTAATTCTTAAATACTGAAAATCTTCAGTGCGGACTAATAAAAAAAGGATGGATTCTTAGGGATAAGACGGATTACAGGATTCAGAAATTGTCAACAAAACATTTTCTGCAGCAAATAGAAGATGGAAAATAGCAAATTATTTTTTATGATTGCTTTTCTTTGATGTTTTTCTTACAGTTATTTATTTTTTCAATCAATTATCGGGGGTTTTCTTCGGCAATCAATTTTCCAGCCTTTATGGCTTTCATAAATTTATTATAATCTTTTTCCGTTTGATCAGCATAAGCTTTTCCAAGCTTTGAGATTGCTTTCGCAAAACCACCACCTTTTCCGATATATCCACTGAATAACTGGCCCCGGCAACTTAAAATGTGCTTTGCCAACACTCGTCCGCAATACTCACCATAATGGCTAAGCGCAAACTGATTCATCATACCGACTTCGGGGGATACAATATCCTGCACACGAAATTGCTCGGGGAGTAATTTTCTGCGGGCTGCAACGTATTTCTTTTCCTATAGTATATTTTTCTTTAAACGTTGGCGACATTCTTTGAATACATTATCCGATTTAAGACCTGCAGAATCTGCAGAAAAACAATGCAGGCCTGCACCCGATGGTTTAAAAAATTTCAATACTAAACTAAATATAAAATTTAATACTGAGATAATATGAAGATATTGGATTAGAAACTCTGCGAATTCTATTTTGCAATCAGAATTTTATTGTAAGAAACAGAATAGCCATCTACCCATGTGGTGATGATATCTGAATCTTATCCGTTATTTTTTTTAAAATGATCACTTTTATCAAAGTACAGGCTGCCTCCATAATGGGATCCCTGGCCGACTTTTTTATAACAATTATTCTTGTTGAGTTTTTTCATAGCTGGTATATTCTTGCAAATTTTATCGGAAATATTTGCGGTGGTTCCCTGCAATTTATTTTATGCAGGAACTGGGCATTCCGTGCAGGTGAAGGAAAAATTCCTTTCCAGGCATTTAAATTCGCATTGGTATTTATTGGAAATTTATTGTTATCCGCTGCAGGAGTATTTCTGATCACACATAATCTGGGCATCAACTACATTATTTCAAAGACGATTACTTCTGTTTTGTTAGGAGTCAGTTATAATTACATCCTTCAAAAAAAATTTGTCTTTGCCCGGTGATAAAAATTGTCAGGATTTACCGGCCTTTCATTGGAATTCAGCCGCTCACTCTTTCGTCTTAGTGCAAAACATTAACTGATAATGATTTGCATTCAGGCCATTGGCCTTAGAGAAGTTTTTTTATTGAATGAATGCTATTGCTTATTTGTAGATTTTTTTGATTTGGTCAAAACTTAACATTGCCGGTGTTAAGATTGTATTATTTTTATGTTAACTTGTTAATCTAATTCTATTCAAATATGACACAGGAAGTTAAAAAAGCAAAAAAGCTGACTAAAAAGCAAGCACGTAAAGAAATCTACGATAAGTTAGCCAGCGTACTCGGTGAGTATAAAAATGGTTCAGGCAACAAGAAATTTGACCGCAAATTGCAAAAAGCCAGCAAACTGTTTGCACCGTATCTGATTAAAGAAAAATCTGGCCCACAGAATTAACATCAACCCATTACATTCGATATTTAAAGGAAGCTAATCATTAGCTTCTTTTTTTATCGCAATTTTCCTTCCTGAAATTTAATTGTACTAAGAGGAATTATATTTTCCTGAAGCTGCAAAACAAAAAATTTTGAGTGCTAGCCGAAGGGGTGATATGATTTTGTTCTTTACAATTGATCCGGCTGAATCCATTTGCAAAAAAAGCGGAAAGCGATTTATCCGAATACTGCTTGACCGGAAGTCCGCTGCATTTTTTTGGACCCTTTTCAGAGAATGTTCCAATTACAAGATATCCTCCAGGCTTCATTTCTTTTCTTGCAACTGATAAATATTTTCCCGCCTGACTTGGGTCTGTTAAAAAATGGAAGACAGCCCTGTCATGCCAGAGGTCAAATTTGATGTCGCTCTTTAATTCAGTGATATCGCCAATTATCCAATTTATTTTTTCCGCCTTTGTTTCCATTCTTTTTTTTGCTCTTTCAATTGCCTTTTCCGAAATGTCTAATACACTTATATTTCGATAGCCCAATGCGAGGAGTGAATCGGCAAGACGACTATCGCCACCACCAACATCAAGAATTTTTGCATCGGGGGGAATCTGAAAGGATTGGATGAATTCCATAGAAATTGCAGGATATTCCTGGAACCAGCTGAATTCATTTTCTCTCTTGGTTCTGTAAATATTTTCCCAATGCGATTTAAGATCCGGCTCAAACATTTGTACAAAATTACCCGTTCTTTTACTAATTTAGCGCTGATAAAATAGGATGGATTGCAAAAGCTGAAGGCATCTATACTACTTGTGGGAATGCTGATCTACTTCTCAGATTTCGCCTTATTTCCTGTTCATCTGAAACCGGAAATAAAAATGCATTCTTGTTGTGCCAATAAAATGAATAGAGAAGCAGCCCATCATTTGCCTGAAAGATGTCCGAATGATTCTAAGGACTGCAATATGCCTGCTTATTGCATGAACTGTCCTCTTTGTTTTACAGTGACAATTTCATCTCTGCAAACAATAGAAAATACTTTTTCCATTTACAATAATTCATATGCCTCATTTTCTGTAAATGGTCTCTCCGATTATTTTTCAGAATCCTGGAAGCCGCCGGATTTCTTATCACAGATCTAAATTTGATATTTCAATTTTTTCATTATATAATCAATTAAAATACGAAAAAGATATTTTTATTGGCTATTGCCGGTCTTTTGACTACCGGTACCATAGCCTATGCAAAGGGCAAACATGGATCCTCCAAGAATTGTCCAGGCAAACATTGTACAACTCAGACCTGTTCCGACGGTTGCCCGAAAGGATGTTGTAAGAAAAGTTAAACGCTAAAGTTTGACGAATAAAAATAACCCTCTTGTAAAGGAGGGTTATTTTTATTAATGCCGAGCGCTCAAGATAATCTTAAATTTCATGTTATTGCATTCTGGAGTCTTTGCATAGGTTACGAATTTCGTTCTGACATAGCCATCCGAGGCAAAGGGCAACGTAAAATGAACACAGTATGAATGAAAAATTAACTTTCAATTTATTGGTTCTTGAGCGATATGCTTTATAATTTTCGCTGGTATTCCACCCACAATAACATTATCCGGAACATCTTTTGAGACGACTGCACTTGCCGCTACAACTGCATTTTCGCCAATCGTCACTCCGGGAAGGATCGTAGCATTTGCTCCGATCCAGGCATTTCTTTTTATGCGAATATGGCCCACTATAAGTGAATGCCTTTTATTTACCTCTACCGGATGTCCTTCTGATAATAGACTAACTTTCGGTGCTATAAGTACGTCGTCTTCTATTGTGATGCCACCCAGGTCAAGAAAGGTGCAGTCGAAGTTAATAAATACGTTTTTGCCGATTTTAATATTTTTTCCGTAGTTGATGTATAAGGGCGTAAACACATCTGTGTTTTCATCAATTGGTGAACCTATAATCCTGCCCAACAAGTCTCTGATTTCAGCTGGATTGTTAGCATTATTCATCCGGACAAGTAATTCTTTTGTGGCATAAGAAGCCTCCCTCAATTTGTAGCTTTGAGGATCATTGGACAGTACAGTTTGTCCATTTCTTAGCCGTTCGAAAATATCAGATACAATTGGGTTCATTTGTGTTATTTTAAAAAACAAAATTAAAAAGAAAGCCCCAATATGGACTTTGTTGCACGGCTCAAATTATTCTCCGATGCGAGTCTCCGCATTGAGAGTTCTTTTTAAGAACAAAGTCTTTGCGGGACTCTCCTGCGAGTGCTACATTCCAATAAAGAATTTATTAGTGTGTATTTGCGAAGGAGCCAGATCGAAGAGCCATGCACTTTGGAATTTTCCATTTTTTGGAATAGTAATTTATTAACAAGTTAATCCGGGTAGTTTGGGAAATAATGCCTGTTGTTTTGCGTTTGGGTATGGGTGAATTATCCTACGTAAAAAACTAAAAAAACCACACATGAAAACAACCTTTGCCATCCGGATCGCAATCGTCGGGATTGCTGTTTCCGGATTGATCTTTGCCTGTAATAAAAACAACTCGAACGATTCGGGTAACGAGCAAACTGCCAGCAGTCTCGGAACCCAGGCTGATGACCAGACAATGATATCAGACGAAAATGAAAATGTTTCCAATGATATCAATACTGCATTGGTCAGCCAGGTTTCTACCAATGGGGATTCGAAATCAGCCTCCATTATTTCCGGCACCACAGCCGTCAACAGCACCGAACAGGTAAATGGAGTTAGTACCGTAAATGGTGACCTGATCTGTGATGCGACCGTAGCTTTTGATACAGCATCTGATCCCAGAACAATTACCATTACTTACAATGGAACTAATTGCTGGGGCAATCGCACACGCAACGGTAAAGTCGTAATTTCCATGGCTGCGGGTATTCATTGGCGTGACGCTAACGCTGTTGTCAGCGTGAGTATTCAGAACCTGAACATCACCCGTTTGTCAGATGGGAAATCCATTACTTTAAATGGTCTTAAAACTATCACTAATACTAGTGGAGGAGACTTGAAAGATCTCGCAAATCTCGGAAGCATTACACATACCATCAGCGACAGCCTCACGGTTACTTTTGCAGACAGTGCAACACGCACCTGGTACGCTTCAAAAACAAGAGTTTTCAGCTATAATAACGGCATTGTGCTAACGACAACCGGAAATCATTCTGACGGAACTCATAATGGTATTGCAGAATGGGGAACCAACCGTTTCGGAGTTAGTTTCATAGCCATGATTCTTCAACCGATGGTGATTCGCCAGGATTGTGATTTCAGGATCACAGGCGGGGAATACCAGATTATCAGATCTGATAATATCAGTTCTAACATCACTTTCGGACTGGATGCAAATGGCAATGAGTCGGCATGTCCTGGTTCAGGTCATTATTACCTGGAAGTAGTTTGGACTGCTCCGAATGGAAGATCTTACCCGATTATTCTTCCTTACTAATCAAAAACAATTTTTCAAAAGCCTCCCGGTAAATCGGGGGGTTTTTTATTTTTTAAAATAACCGGAATAACTCATTCTTCGCATTTGCTGATCTTATTATTGATCAGTTTTTTTTCAGCATGAGAAGAAGTCAAAGAAAGAGCCCTGGTAAAGAATTTTTTAGCTTCTTCCTTTCTCCCGGTTTTAAAATACATTTCCCCCAGCGATGTATTGTAATGACAATTCTCTTCCAGTTCATTCATTTTTTCCAATTCCCGAATTGCAGCATCATATCCTTCTGTCTCGCCGATAACAAGACATCTGTTTAATGCAACCACAGGATTGAAATTCATTTCAAGCAGATTATTATACAATTGAAGGATCATCTTCCAATCGGTATGGTCATATGATGAAGCATTCGCATGCAGTGAGGCAATAGCAGCTTCAACATGGAATTCGTGAATGAGATCACCCTTGGCAGCTTTGGAAAGATATTCGTTTCCCTTCCGGATCAGGAATTGGTTCCACTGTTTCCTGTCCTGATCCTTGAGCAGAATGATAAATCCATTATCATCCAGGCGGGCATTAAAACGGGAAGCGTGGAAACACATAAGCGCAAGCAGTGCATGGGTATAAGGCAGGTTGGTTCTGGAATTTTCAGTGAGCAGGATCGTCAGTCGCATAGCTTCCTCGCAAAGATCTTCACGTATGAGTTTTTCGGGGTGTGAAGAATTATATCCTTCATTGAAAAGCAGATAAAGTGTTTTGAGAACAGCTTCCAGTCTTTCATCCATGGCCTCAGTGCCTGGATAGTCGAGCGATATTTTTTCCTTTCGCAATTTTTCTTTTGTCCGGTATAATCTTTTTTGAATGGTTTCTTCATTACTGAGAAATGCATCTGCAATTTCATGGGTATTCAGCCCGCAAAGTGTATTCAATATAAGAGTGATCTGAGCCTCTTTTGAAAAGGAAGGATGGCAGCAGGCAAACATCATTCTCAACTGGCTGTCTTTAATTTCATTTTCGGTAAACATTTCCTGAACTGTCGGCACCAAAGTGTATTCTGATTTCAGCAAATAAGAAATATCGGTATTGATTTTATGTTTTACCTGTTGCCGCCTGATGATATCAATGACTTTGTTTTTTGCAGTTAAATAAAGCCAGGCTCTCGGGTTCTCGGGCATCTTCCCATATTTCCATGTCTCCAGGGCTTTCAACAGCGTGTCCTGCACAATATCCTCGGCCTGGTCTATATTTGGAAAACCAAACAATCTTGTCAGCACTGCAACCATCTTGCCGGCTTCGTGACGGAAGAGATGGTCGATTGTTTTATTGATATCTTTTTGGATCATAGTTAATAGATCATGGACCATAGTCTACGGTCTAAGTTCCATGATCTGTTCTCTACATTTTCTGGACGGGACGCACTTCTACTTTACCGTCGTAATCAAAAATGGGACATCCCATCGAAATTTCCACTGCTTCATCAATACTATTTGCATTGACAATAATGTATCCTCCTACCGATTCTTTTGCTTCTACAAATGGGCCATCTGTTACTGCTTTCTTTTTTCCATTAATCTGCTTGCCCGTTCTTTGTAAAGGATCACCTGCAACATAGCTTCCTTTTTTATTGAGGGAATCGATCCAGGTGTACCATTTTTGCATATTTGCCTGCATGGCTTCCGGTGAATTAGTATCAATATCACCGCCTCTGAATAAATAAATAAACTTTTCCATGTTCATGATTTTTTAGAAAATGATAAATGATGTACAAATCAATGACGAATGGGTTCTTCAAATCCGGACAATATTGAAAATATTTTTTTGTAGAGGGATATATTATTTTTTACCCGTAAGGCTCTTAATAAATGCCGTTTCTTTTTCATCAAAAGGAACGCCATTGGGCCTGAAAATATCATGGAACCAGATCTTTGGCTCAGAACCATCCGGAACAGGTGTATCCCAGGCATACATGGTATTGGTTTTTCCTGCTACCAATCCCCAATTGATTGCTGCGATATTCTGTTCTTTTAATATCGGCATTATGTTCTCAAAACGGCTATTGCGCAATCTTGCCATATATTCTGTACAGATCAGCGGGCGGCCATATTTTTTTAAAGTATCAATACAGCGCTGATGGTCTTTTTCATCTCCATAATTATGATAAGTGATCACGTCATCATTCGATAATTGAAATGTATTTAATTCATGTAAATCCTGATCCCATAGTCCTGCAGACAAAGGCTGATCCGGATTGATCTGTCTTGCCCAATGAAATATTTTTTCCAATAATGCCATGCTTTTATTGCCGTATCCTGAATTACCGGGTTCATTGTATAAATCCCATATGAGGATTCTCTTGTCATGTTTGAAAGTGGTTAAAATATCTTTTACATATTTTTCCAACTCCACAGTAATGCCGGGATTATCGTATAATAATTTTCCGGGATCACGCAGCCATCCGGAATTATGAATGCCGGGTTTTGGAGCCGGTTGTTTACCTGTTTTATAACTTTCATTCCAGCAATCATCGAAGAAAACAAATAAAGTAACGATATGATGTTTGCCGGCAATAGTCAGGTATTGTTCCATCCTTTTTTTGAAACCATCAGGATCTATTTCCCATGCAGCGTGATGAAGAAATACACGCATGCAATTCAGTCCGATGGATTCGGCATATCCGAGCTCTCTGTCGATGGTGGCAGGATCAAAACTTTCAGCCTGCCACATTTCAAGTTGATTGATGGCTGTGCTTGGAATAAAATCGCAACCCCTCAGCCAACCCCATTGCTTGTACCATTCTGCGGCTTTTTCCTTAGACCAGACTTTGCGTTCCGTCTGTGCCTGAACACTAATGTAAATGAGACTTCCGATAGCGATCAGAAGAAATACAACGAACAGGGATATTATTTTCATGAAATCTGATTTTTGAATTCTCTGTATCTTGTTAGTGAATTACCGGCGGGCTGATACTCTTAATATATAAATTTCTGGAATTCTGCTGATACATTTCACAATCATATTTAGATATTTTTTATGAAGACCCTGGAAACTGATAAATAATTAAAACCACAACCAGATGGAAAAGAAATTACAAAACCAGGTTGCTATTATTACCGGTGCCAGCAGTGGCATCGGTGCAGGTGTGGCCAAATCGTTGGCAGAAGAGGGAGCTTCGGTAGTGGTGAATTATCCTGTGGCATCCAATAAGGATGCAGCAACTGCGGTCCTCGATGAAATTACGGCAGCAGGTGGTATCGGGATAACAGCACAATGTGATGTGAGCAAGGAAGCAGATGTTCAGAAAATGTTTGCTGATACTATTAAACAATTTGGGACCGTCGATATTTTAGTCAATAATGCCGGATTACAAAAAGATGCTCCTTTCGAAGAAATGACTTTGGATCAGTGGAATTTTGTAATAGGAGTGAATTTGACCGGACAATTTCTGTGCGCCCGTGAAGCAATCAGGGAATTTCTGAGAAGGGGAGTCGATCCCAAACGATCAAAAGCTGCAGGAAAAATAATTCATATGAGCAGCGTGCATGAAGTAATTCCCTGGGCGGGACATGCAAATTATGCCGCTTCAAAGGGTGGAATCATGCTGCTTATGAAAAGTATTGCGCAGGAATTTGCATATAAAAAAATTCGTATCAATAGTATTTGTCCCGGAGCTATTCAGACGCCAATCAACCGCCAGGCCTGGAGTACTCCGGAAGCGTTGAAAGAATTACTGACGCTGATACCATACCAACGGATAGGTATACCCGAAGATATCGGAAAGGTAGCTGTCTGGCTGGCCAGCGATGACAGCGATTATGTAAATGGTATTTCACTGTTTGTGGATGGAGGAATGCTTTTGTACCCCGGGTTTACTGAGAATGGATAGTTTTTTATTTCTCCAAAGCTTTGGATTTTGGTAGTCTTAGAATTTTCTTATGATTAGGGTTCGGATTCATACTCCGCGTCTCTTCGTTTCCCCTTTCAAAATAATTATAACCGCAAAGACGGGGAAGCGCAGAGCATGGATTGATAATTGAAATAGTTAAACTTTGCAGGTCGTCAAGCATTATTGTACACTTTCAGTACTGTTTCTCTCAATGGCGAGCTTTTATCCGAGACAATAAATTCAAGTAATTCGGCAATTTGCTGAGGTTTTACCCAGATATTCGGATCCACATCAGGCATGCTCTTCCTGTTTAAAGCTGTATCAAGAGTGCTGGGAGCTACTACAGTTACCGTAACATTTGTTCCTTTTGCTTCTTCATTCAGGTATTCAGCGAGTTTAAAAAGCAATGATTTACTCAGACCGTATGCAATTAAATTTTTCCCCTGTTCAGCCAGCAGGGCAGGCCTGGCTCCAATAAAAACAATCCTGCCGTTTTTATTTTGAAGCATATGTTGAAATAAAGGACGGGTTATATAATAGGCTGTCTCGAAATTCAGGGAAAATTGTTTTTTCAGATCTGCCCCTGTAGTTGCAGCAATATTTCCCATCGCAAATCCTCCGACTAATAATAATGCTCCATCCACTTTGCCATATCTGGCAATCACTGACTGAACAAAGGAACCTGCTTCATCTTCTTTCATCAGGTCGACCACCTGTACATCAAGATTGTTGGTTGGTGTAAAATCGCTTTTCATTGATTCCATGGCTACCGTAACAATTACTTTATAACCCTTGTCCAAAAATTCTTTTGTCACTGCCGAGCCGAGATTACCATTGGCTCCCGTTATAATAACTGTTTTCATTTATCTCGTTTGAAGAATTAATAATATTTTTTCTTGCTTATTCTACCTAATCCTGTGTCGATTATTGAGTATTCCCAGTACTCAATCATTATTTTATCACTCACAAATATCTTTCTTTGATCAGGTTGATATGATGCAGTTCATGTCCAGCAATATGATAAACTGCCGCCCGGACACTCATAATATTCTTATTAGCAACTCCCGACCATGTCAATGCTTTTTTATCAAGTCCGCTAAAAAATTCAATGGTTGCATTTCTGACGGCCTGATATTCCTTGAAAATATCTTTCAGCTTGCGGTCATTTGCTCCGGAATGCAGTGCATAATCATCCTGTTCAAAACCCGGCAATTCGGTTTTGTCATTCCTGGCAAAACGCAGGGCCCGATATGTGTAGATTCTTTCGTCGTCAATAATATGAGCCAGTATTTCTTTGATCGTCCATTTTCCGGGAGCATAACGGTACAATAATTTTTCTTCCGAAAGCGGCAGGATCAGTTCCTTAGTAACCTTAAAATTATTTTTCAGGTGTTTCAATACCATTCCATCATCTGGTAAGAGGCCGATATACATGATTGCATAAGGAGCATATTCTCCCTCTGAAGGCTTTTCGATCTTTCTCAACGAAAGGTTTATTTGCCATCAAAGATAGAAATTGAAAACCGTTCGGATCGGGAAATGTTTAAGAGTCGGTGAGTCTGGAAGGATCTTATTTGTAGTTATACTCGTATTCAATCTTTCCCAGCAATTCCTTTTTTTTGTTGTAGCAGGATTCTCTTGCTTTTAATCCTTTTTCATTGTATTCATATATCCATCGCTGGTAATCGTTGCTGCCTTCATGCACAAAAAGCATGGAGGATAAGCGTTTGCTATTATCGTATTCGAACATATAATCGGGCAAAAGTCTTTTTGCCTTCAGGTTGTAGCGCACAATATCAGTAAGAAGATTATCGGAATTATAGTAATAGAAAACAGTAGGAAGTGCAACTCCATTTCGCCGGGGATGTTCTTCTATAATATTGCCTTTTTCATCGGCTGTAAATTGAACATAGGTTGTATCTGTATTATCTCTGATCTTCAGCATGGCTGAAGCAATGCCGTTTTGATTGTATTTCCAGATATGTTTTTCCACGCTCCTTACCTGGTTATCCGTTTCGAGTGATGTATTTGTAATCGATAAGATCTTTCCATTTGCATCATAATCATAATCTGTTGTGCTTTGGTAAGTATCACTGGTGTCAATTGTCTGTTTCAGAAGACCGGAACTTGTGTTGTAGATGGCTGTCAGCGTTGAAGCATGACCGAGATTATCTGCTTTTGTGTAAGTAATAATCGTAGAAAAATCTCCGGCAATTGTCTGTGTGCATTCAAAACCTTCTGTGGGTTGTCCGTTACCTTCAAAACTATGCAATACCACTGCGCGTGTTTTATTTTGTTTGTATGCCTTCCATTTTTCAATTGCCTGGCTGTTTAAAATAATATCCTTATAATAATATTGGGCCATGGTCATTTTCACAGGGAGCAGAAACAATAATCCGATAAATCCTTTCATCCTTACCTTATTTGTCATATCATAAAATTAGCATGCATTTATAGAACGTAAAAAAACCTTATTTAATATGTCTGGGGTAGACCATTGACCATTGACCATGGCATGGCCAATAAACTATTGACTTCTGACTCCTGACTTCCGACTCGCGACTATTGCCCCAAATCTCTTATTTTTAGCTAAAATTTTGCATTGTCACATTCTGAGGAAAGAAAAGAAAAAATATGCTTGAACTGCAATGCGGCTCTTCATGGCCGTTATTGTCATGTTTGTGGCCAGGAGAATATTGAACCCAGGCAATCTGCCTTTCATTTAATCACCCATTTTTTTTATGATATCACTCATTTTGATGGCAAATTTTTTACTACACTCAAAGATCTTCTGTTAAAGCCCGGATTTCTTTCAGCTGAATTTATCAAAGGAAGAAGGATGAGTTACCTGCATCCCATCCGCATGTATGTTTTTACCTCGGCATTTTTTTTCATCATTTTCTTTTCGCTTTTTAATGCAAAAAACCTGAAAATCCGGGATCGGGCAAAAGATACGGGACAAAATGTAGAACAGGCGATGCAGGCCGCTTTAAAAAATGCCAAGACAAAGGAAGACTCAGCGTCGATTGAAAAGGCTCTCAAGGAAGTAAAGAATTTGGAACTTCACCCTAAGGCTTCTAAAGATTCTGAGGATAATAATGGTGGAGTAACATTCTCACTCGATACACTCAATGCTCGCGAACGTCAATACAAATCTGTAAAGGAATATGACTCTGTAGAGGATGCACTGCCTCCAGAGAAAAGAGATTCGTGGCTGAAAAGACTGGCAAAAAGGAAAACCATTGATTTGAACCTTCGGTATAAGGATGATAAGAAAGGCCTTTTTGAAGAATTCTTTAATGTTCTGCTCCATAATTTCCCTAAATTATTATTTGTTTCGCTGCCTGTATTTGCTTTATTGCTGGAACTCCTGTATATCCGCCGGAGAAAACAATTTTATTATGCGGATCACGGAATATTTGCCATTCATGTGTATATCTATTCTTTTATTTCCCTGTTATTTATTTTTGGAATTAATGCGATATCAAATCTGACCGGTTGGGGATGGCTTTGGTTGCTCAACCTGGCGATCATTTTGTATACTATTTATTACTATTACAAAGCGATGAGAAATTTTTATCAACAGGGTCGTGCGAAAACTTTTTTTAAATACATGTTCCTGCTTTTTTTATCGTTTGTAACGATACTAATTTTGTTTATATTTTTTCTTGCTTTTTCAATTATGGAGGTATAATATATGTCACAAGACAAAGTAGTGGATGAATTTATCAGATTGGTTGGGATAATGGATGATCTCCGGGAAAAATGTCCATGGGATCAAAAACAAACCATTCATTCCCTACGTTCTTTGACCATTGAGGAAACCTATGAACTCGCTGATGCGATTACCGGGGAAGACTGGAAGGGTATCAAAGAAGAACTGGGCGATTTATTGCTGCATATCCTGTTTTATTCAAAAATCGGGAAGGAGCAAAATCGTTTTTCTCTGGAAGAAGTGATCCACACGATTTGCGAGAAATTAATTTTCCGTCATCCGCATATCTATGGCGATGTCAGGGTGAATGATGAAGAAGACGTAAAAAAGAACTGGGAAAAACTCAAGCTGAAGGAGGGCAAGGAATCGGTGCTGGGAGGAATTCCGGTTTCACTTCCTGCCGTGGTGAAAGCCACCCGGCTGCAGGAAAAAGCCCGGCAAGTAGGATTTGAATGGGATCATGCAGGCCAGGTATGGGATAAGGTGGAGGAAGAAATGAAAGAGCTGAAAGATGCCGTAAAAACCAATGACCATGCTTCCATGGAAGAAGAGTTTGGGGACCTGATCTTTTCCCTGATCAATTACGCACGATTTTTGCAGATAGACGCTGAGAATTCACTGGAAAAAACAAATAAAAAATTCACCCGGCGCTTTAACAGGATGGAGCAACAGGCAAAATCTAATGGAAAAGCGCTATCTGAAATGACACTGGAAGAGATGGATGCCATCTGGGATTCAATTAAAAAGCAAAAATTGCAGGATTGAAATCTTTTCTAAAAAATTTCTTGCGCAAAAATGCCTATCTCATACTGGGAACTGTCATATTATTTGCAGTTGCCTATATCATTATTCTTTATCTCGCCGGCGATACTTCCACAAAACTGCTGCGCAATTCCATCGAATCTTTTTTGCAGAAAAGAGAATCTGATTTTAATCGTCTTTCAAAAGATACCAATCTTATCAGGAATCTTTTCGGTCAGGAGTATACGAAGAATGAACTGGATAAACTCGTGGAAAAACAATATGGTATCCTGATCTACCAGAAGGATTCTGCCAATGCCTATACCCTTAAATTCTGGAGTGATCAGAGTTCGGTGGTTCCCGACAGCTTACTCGCCCGCCCTGATGGGAATTATTTTGTCGTTTTAAGCAATGGCCAATATGAGCTGGTCAAGAAAACATTTAATAATATTTTTTACAAACCGATTTACCTGGTTGCCCTGATTCCCGTGCGTTGGCAATATTATGTTTCGCCGGAAAATCTAAAACCTGAATTTGTGCGTTTTTCTTCGGCAGAAAGACGGGTGAGAATTTCAACAGTGCCAACTGAATTGCCAGTGACCAGCTCGTACGGAAATATTTTATTTTATCTCCAGAAAGTCGAAGGATATCATGCAGCAAAGTACAGCGGCCCATTGCTCACCCTGATTCTTTGCGGGGTATTGCTGCTGATGGTGGTGCTACATAATATTGCCCGTTCCATTGCGGAACAATTCGGGAGGTTTACCGGCATTGTATTTCTGGTGGTTGCAATATTGTTGCTGAGAACATTTATTTATTCGTTTCCTTCTTTCCTGCATCTGCGCCAGTATGAACTGTTTGATCCGACGATTTACAGTTCCAATTTTGTGTTGCGATCACTGGGAGATCTTTTGATCAATGCGTTGCTTTTTTGCTGGATTATTCTCTTCATCAAACAGGAAATTGCCGCATATTCCCTGCCGTTATTTCGAAGCTGGTGGAAACGCTGGCTGATTGTGACAATCGTACTGGCTGTGATGGTCGTCACGACTTTTGTTTTCGCAGATATCGTGCAAAGCCTTGTAGCCGATGCAAGGATTTCTTTTAATGTAACCAACTTTTTCAGTCTCACTATTTATAGTGTGATTGGATTTATCGTATTAGCTGCACTGGCCCTGAGCTATTTTTTCTTTACACAGATTCTGATCAAGCTGATCCGGGGATATATCGTGAACCGCAGTATGATTGCCTATATCATAATTGCATTCGCAGGCCTTACCATACTGACTTTTGATCACGATACCGCTGCCGTAGAGCTGAATATTTATGTATTGATCTGGCTTCTTCTTTATGTGTGGGTAATGCTCCGGAATGTTTTTTCCGGTCTGAATTACAGGCTGAATGTTTCAGAAGTATTATTCTGGCTCTTTGTCTTTTCGATTTCCATATCTGTTATCATCATTTTTGAAAACAGAAAAATAGAATTTGAACAGGGACGCAAGTTTGCAGACAGGCTCGCTGAACAGTTCGATCCATCAAGCGAGAAGATGGTTACGATGTCATTGATCTATTTCGACAACGATTTTCTCTATCAGAATTTTGACCGTTTGAAAGATCCTGCCGCTAACCGCTTTATCAAAGACAGCATGATCAATAATAATTTTAGCGGGTATACAGATAAATACGAGACTAAAATTTATACTTATGATTCCACAGAGAAGCCGCTCTATAACAAGGATCCTGTATCTTTCGACACACTGAATACCATTTTCAAATTACAGGGAAAACCAGCCAGCATCCCAGATCTGAAATATTATGAGAAATCATTTGATAAATTCACTTATATCTATAAAAAAACAATAGAAAGTCCGTCAAAAAAAATCTTCGGCTACCTGTTTATACTGGCAACACCGAAAAATTATAAAAGCGGGGGCCTGGTCCCTGAACTCACACAACAAAGAACAGAATATCTTCCCGAGTATTCTCCTTTCTCTTCATACGCGATCTACAGCGATATGAATCTGAGCTTTTTTTATAATAATTATGATAATTATCCATTTCCTATTGAATTGACGGAAAGCCAGATTCCGAAAAAAGATTTTGTAACCAGGAGAAACGGATCCTATGACGAACTTTGGCATAGTATATCGGAGGATAAAATCATTGTCATCGCCAAGAGAGATAATTTTGTCACCGAAGCAATTACTTTATTTGCTTATCTCTTCAGTTCATTTCTTTTACTGGTTGCTTTGTTCTGGTTTGCATCCGTGCTTATCCAGACAAGACTGCACTGGAGCCAGCTCAGGGAATACCTTCAGCTGAATATCCGTTCCCAAATCCATACGACGATCATTTTTGTGAGTCTTTTTTTATTTATTGTGATTGGAGTGGCAACAATTTTTTTCCTGATCAACCGGTATAACCGCAATAACCAAGACCAGCTGAGTAATTCCTTAAAAGTGATGGTGAGTGAAATACAGAATAAATTACCGGGTCTGACCGATGTTAGCAATAACGCAAACCTGGAAGATGTTTATTCCAGGGATGAATTGGAGAAACTGGCGAATAGTGTCGCTAGTATTCATGGAATGGATATCAACCTGTATAATTTAAAAGGGAGGATGATTGTATCATCTAACCCCTTTGTATATACGAAGGGAATACTGAGTGAAAGAATGCATCCCTTGGCCTATTATTATATGCACCAGTTGGGCTCCATTGAATATTTTAACAATGAAAAAATAGGGGGGCTTTCTTATCTGAGTATCTATTGTCCTATTCGTCTTGGAAGCGGCAAAGCATGTGCTTTTCTGAATATCCCTTATTTCAAAACCGAATACGAACTGAACGATGAAATTTCCAAGTTCCTCGTCACCATTATCAACCTGAATGTATTTATCTTCCTCATTGCCGGAACAGTTGCATTATTCCTCACCAACCGCATCACTTCTTCTTTTACTTTGATATCGGAAAAAATGCAGCAGATGAATCTCAGCAAAACCAATGAAATCATAGAATGGAAAACCAATGATGAGATTGGCGGATTGATCAGGGAATACAATAAAATGGTAGAAAAACTGGAAGAAAGTGCGGCCGCTCTTGCCAAAAGCGAACGTGAGGGTGCCTGGCGTGAAATGGCGAGGCAGGTGGCGCATGAAATCAAAAATCCACTCACACCGATGAAGTTAAGTATCCAGTATCTTCAGAAAGCGATCACAAATAATTCCGTAAATGTGAAGGAGCTCACCGCCAATGTGGCGAATACACTGGTAGAACAAATCGATCATCTGTCCAAGATTGCTGCTGATTTTTCTCAATTTGCCAATATCGGCAATCCGAAAAATGAAGTATTCGATTTGCATGAAATGTTATACTCGCTTACTTCTTTATATGAAACGACAGAAAATTTATTGTTCAAATGGGTCCCTGTTCCGCAACGGATCATGGTATATGCAGATAAGACCCAGCTGAACCGTCTGTTCACTAACCTGCTTCAGAATGCATTGGAAGCCTGTAATAGCGAAGAAAAATGCGTCGTCAGTGTGAGTGAAGAGCTGAAAGATGAATCAATAATAATTAAAGTAACAGACAACGGGGAAGGCATTCCCGAATCCATGCACACGAAAATTTTCATGCCCAATTTCACTACCAAATCATCCGGCACAGGATTGGGGCTGGCAATGAGTAAAACAATTGTAGAACAGGCAAAAGGAAAGATATGGTTTGAGACCATAGTCGGAAAAGGAACGACTTTTTTTGTAGAATTACCGGTGTTGAGAGTGACAGCGGGATGAAAAGGGTCAAAGGTCAATGACCAATGTGCAAATGGAGAATTAGTTTGCTGTTTGTTTTATCAAGTACTACTTTGACCTTCGGCCTTTGAACTTTCACTTTTTACAATTTCAAATATGCTTCCATTTCCTTCAAACCGAAGCTGCTCAGGTTTTTTTCTTTTGTTAGTCCGGCTTTTTGGGCAACCAATACTCCGTACTTGACATCATTGTAACCATCAACAGTATGCGCATCCGGGTCAATGGAAATTAAGACTTCTTTTTCCAGTGCATAGTCAATCCATCTCCAGTCGATATCCAGTCTCCGCGGATGTGCATTTAATTCGATCACTACATGGTTGGCAGCACAGGCATCGATTATTTTTTTATGATCAACAGGATAACCCGGACGGCTCAATAATAAACGGCCTGTCATATGTCCCAGGATCGTTGTATGAGGATTTTCAATTGCACGAAGCAATCTCATCATTGCCTTATCCTCAGTCATCTTGAGATTGGAATGAATAGAGGTTATCACCAGGTCGAAAGTGGAGAGAATATTGTCTGAATAATCCAGGTTGCCATCATTCAGTATATCACATTCGATACTCTTGAAAATTTTAAAAGGAGATAATTTTTTATTCAACTCATCAATATAGAGGTGTTGTTCTCTGATCCGCTCCTCAGTCAGGCCATTGGCATAGAAAGCGCTTTTGCTGTGATCGCTGAGCACAAGATATTCATATCCCCTGTCGATGCATGCACGTGCCATTTCTTCAATAGTATTGGATCCATCGCTCCAATTGCTATGGCTGTGAATGATGGCCCTGATATCTTCAGCTTGAATGACTTTTGGCAGATCTGACTTCTTCGCTTTATCAATAATCGAAACTTTTTCTCTCCGGTAGGCAGGGATAAAATGAATATTTGCAGCTGTAAAGATTTCTTCTTCCGAAGCATGCGCTTTGCCATTCCCTCTTTGTTCGCTGTTCCATGTTTCCAGGAATTCCTTACTACAGCTGGTTTTGAATAAAACATCGTGGAAAAATGTTTCATCGCTGGCAAGAAAAGAAAGGCGTAGATTTTCAGGTCCTTTAAAAATAATTTTTTCGTCAGCGGCAGGAAGATTTGCTGATTCAGCAGTAAAATTATTTTTTTCCAGGAAGACTTTCAGATCGGATATATCGGCCGTAGTAATCCATTCCAGTTCGTCGATAATTTCCAGCTGGCGTCTCCACTCACCCGTTAGTTCAAATTTTTTTCCGGGAAATTGCTCTTTCAGTTTTTTATCGATCGTCAATACATAGCTTTCTATTTCGCCATAAAGATGACTTCCCTGATTTTTCAGGTAGAATTCAATGGTATCCCTGATATTCTGCTGCGTTTTTTCCCCAAATCCTTTATAAAGGAGGAGCCGGTTTTCATTGCAGGCATATTCCAGTTCACCGATCGATTCAATTTCCATTTCCTTCCAAACAGTCGCAATTTTTTTTGGACCCAGGCCTTTTATATTGAGCATTTCAATGACTCCGGGCGGTGTTGCCTTGACGATTTCTTCCAGCGCCTGCAGGTGCCCGGTCTGCAACATCTCCATGATTTTTTTCCCGATGGTATTTCCGATTCCTTTAATTGCAAAAATCTTGTCCTCGGGCATGGCGGATAGCTGTTCGGGCAATTTCTCAATTGTAAATGCTGCAATGGAATAGGACTTGGCCTTGAAGCTGTTTTCGCCATGGATGTCCATCAGTTTTGATAAGAGGGAAAACTGGTCGGCGATATAGTAATTATCGTTTGCCATAACTAAGACTTATCTTAATATAACAATATTTGCATTAAGAATATAATTTAATCTTAATCAACTCTAGCTGATATCCGTTGCTAACTATAAAATTAATTTTATTTATCAGCATATCGTAGAACATAAAATTTATCATTTTTATTCAGAAAAGGAAAAATCAAGTGCCGGGAGTCCTCTCGTCTGGCTTTGTCAAAGGAGTTTTCGTCTCTAAAGCCTATCAGGACTGCATCTCTGGCATCTGCCAAAGAAACAGCTCCAATATTATTCCAATAGTTGACGGCCTTGCGATGACAGGTTTTTAAAAGTATTGAGCAGGGTGGCTTATTCTTTCGGGGAAGAATCGATTCTTACGAAGTTTTACGCGACTGCTTTTCAAAAGACTATAATAATGTGCCGAACTATCCGGATTTGAATTCCATATTGTAATTAAGTAGTGCTTCAATTATTTCACAGTACATACACATCCCCCAATGAAAAAAGTCTTCCCGACTGGGAAGACTTTAATTTCATTTTGAACTAAAAAAACTATTTCTTCTTAGCTGCTTTTTTCTTAGCGGCTTTTTTCTTAGTTGCTTTTTTCTTAGCGGCTTTCTTCTTAGTTGCCATTTTTTTGAATTTAATTGGTTAGTAAACTAATTTACGATAGTAAAAATAAAAATTTCTTTGAAACATCCAAAAATTTTTTTTGAATTATTCCAAAATTTCTTTATGGATACTATCCATTTACTGCCACCGCATTCACGCTAACAAAGGTTCTGTCACCTTTTCCCTTCTTAAATTCAACGAGGCCGTCAGCCAGTGCAAACAAAGTAAAATCCTTACCTACGCCAACATTTTTTCCTGCATGATAAGTAGTACCACGCTGACGAACGATGATATTACCGGCAACAACAGGCTGGCCACCAAAAATTTTTACTCCCAGTCTTTTACTTTGGGAGTCGCGACCATTTTTTACACTGCCTTCACCTTTTTTATGTGCCATAAACTTTATTGTTTATTTCTTAGAGCGATTGTTTGATTGCTATATTGTTTGATGGCTGAAAAAGAGACAATCAAACAATCTGTCCATCAAATCATCAAGCGATATCATTAATTTTAATCTTGGTATAATGAGTACGGTGTCCGTGTTTCTTGCGGAATCCTTTTCTTCTTTTCATTTTAAAAGAAATCACCTTATCACCTTTTACCTGATCAATGATTTCTGCTTTTACCTTTGCTTTCACATCGGCTCCGACAGATAATTTACCTTTTTTATTCGCTAGTAGAACTTCAGCGAATTCGATTTTGTCGCCGGCATTTCCTTCAACATGAGGAACAAAGAGCGTCTGGTCTTTTTCGACCCTGAACTGCTGACCGGCTATTTTTACAACTGCAAACATAACGATGCAATATTAGGGCTGCAAAGGTAAGGGTATTAGCCGAAAATTCGAAGGATAAAGTCAAAAAAAACTTAAATCCTGCCTGCTTATCCGATATAGCCTCCAGATGGTCTTTTTTTGGTGTAGGTTTGTTTGGTATTTTTGCCTGCCTTATATGAAATTTAAATCATTCTTAGCGAAGCCTTTCGCTTCCTATATATACAGGAGTATCCGTAAAGAAATGGGCTCCGCAGTAGCGGATCAGGAGAATATTCTCAAGAACCTGTTGCGTACAGGGACTAAAACCATTTTTGGAAAGGAGCATCATTTAAACGAGGTAAAGGGTTATGATGAGTTCCGCAAAGCGATTCCTGTCAGGGATTATGAACAATTCAAATCCTATATCGATCAGATAAAAGAAGGGAAGCATAATATATTATGGAAAGGCCTCCCCATTTATTTTGCGAAGACCTCGGGTACTACAAGCGGGGTTAAATATATTCCCATTACCAAAGATTCGATCGATAACCATATCAACACGGCACGCAATGCTTTACTCTGTTATATGGCCGAAACCGGCAACACAAAATTTTCGGATGGGAAGATGATTTTTTTGTCGGGTTCTCCTGAACTGGAAAGAATTGGTGGTATTCCTACAGGCAGGCTAAGCGGTATCGTCAATCATCATGTTCCTCATTATCTCCGTACCAATCAACTGCCTTCTTATGAAACCAATTGTATTGAAGAATGGGAAACCAAGCTCGAAAAAATTGTGGAAGAGACCATTCAGAAAGATATGACCCTGATCAGCGGGATTCCGCCATGGGTACAAATGTATTTCGAGAGCCTGATCCATCGCAGCGGAAAAAAAATAGCAGAAATCTTCCCTAATTTTTCTGTGCTTGTGCACGGAGGAGTAAACTTCGAGCCATATAAAGCCAAATTATTTGACAGTATTGGCAAACAAATCGATACCATCGAGACCTATCCGGCATCGGAAGGATTCCTGGCATTCCAGGATACGCGTGAAGCTGAAGGACTTTTGCTCAATACCAATAGCGGGATTTTCTTTGAATTTATTCCAGCGGCTGAAGTGTTGAATGAAAATCCTACCCGTTTATCTCTCAAAGATGTCAAAGTCGGGGAGAATTATGCCGTGATCATCAACAGCAATGCGGGATTATGGGGATATAATATCGGCGATACGGTAAAATTTGTATCAGTGGATCCATATCGGTTGGTCGTTACCGGTAGAATCAAGCATTTTATTTCTGCATTTGGAGAACATGTGATCGGGGAAGAAGTGGAATACAGCCTGATGAAAGCTGCAAAGGAAGAAGGCGTTCACATTACCGAATTCACTGTAGCACCCATGATCAGAACACAGGGGGAGGGAAAATCGTTTCACGAATGGTTTGTTGAATTTGGAAACAGGCCGGCAGATATCGGCCGGTTTGCAATGAAAGTGGACAGCAACTTGCGCGAAAAAAATATTTATTATGATGATTTGATTTCAGGAAATATATTGGAACCACTGCAGATTCATCCGGTCAAGAAAAATGGATTCATCGATTATATGAAATCAATCGGCAAACTCGGCGGTCAGAATAAAGTGCCCCACCTGAGCAATGACCGCAGCTTCGCGGATGAATTGGAAAAATACGTGGAAGAGACCATGGATCATAGACCATAGCCATGGTAGAGGAAATATTTTTAGATAAAAACTTTGGCCTTTGACCATTGCCCTTACTATGGTCCATGGTCTATCAACTATGGTCTATTGCCCATTCCTCCCGATTTCTTATTTTTAAACTTCCAATTTTAATAAGGGAATATGCCAGAAGATCAATATAAGAAACGTGTTGCTATTTTCGGTTCAACCGGCTCAGTAGGCAGACAGGCATTGGAAGTAATCGCCGTCAATGCGGATAAATTTTCTGTTGAGATATTGACGGCGCAGACCAATGATGAATTGCTGGTGAAGCAGGCATTGGCATTTTCTCCCAATATGGTGATCATTGGCGATGAAAAAAAATATCCGAAAGTAAAAGAAGCGCTGGCCGCTCATCCCATAAAAGTATTTACCGGTGAACAATCGCTGGAAGGGGTTGCAGCGATGGACAATTATGATATCATGCTTGCCGCAATCGTGGGATTTGCGGGACTGTTGCCAACACTGAGAGCCATCGAAAATGGAAAGACGGTTGCACTTGCCAATAAGGAAACATTGGTAGTAGCAGGAGATATCATCATGCGCAAAGCGGTAGAGAACAGGGCGCCGATTATCCCGGTCGACTCAGAACATTCAGCAATTTTTCAATGCCTGGTCGGAGAAACAAGAAGCAAGATTGAAAAAATTGTTCTGACTGCATCAGGTGGACCCTTCCTGGGAAAGAAACCCAATTTTCTTGTCAATGTGAAAAGAGATCATGCGCTGCAACATCCGAACTGGAATATGGGCGCAAAAATTTCCATTGATTCCGCAACACTGATGAATAAAGGATTGGAGATGATCGAAGCCAAATGGTTATTCAATCTGAAACCAGACCAGGTACAGGTGATCATACATCCGCAAAGCATTATTCATAGCATGGTACAATTTGAGGATGGAAGTATCAAAGCACAAATGGGATTGCCTGATATGAAATTACCCATTCAGTATGCATTGTCATTTCCCAAGCGAATTACGAATGACTTGCCCCGTTATAATTTTAAAAAACCTGATAAGCTGACATTCGAAGATCCTGATTTGAAAACATTCCGTAACCTGACACTGGCATCTGAAGCTTTATTTAAAGGCGGCAATCTTCCCTGCATATTGAATGCAGCGAATGAAATTGCAGTATATGCATTTCTGAAGAACAGGATCGGCTTCCTGGATATGACGGATCTGATAGAAAGGACCATGCAGCAAATTCCTTTCATTGAGCAGCCAACACTGGAAGATTATTTTGCCAGCGATGGTGAGGCGCGTAACTTCGCGGCTTCGTTGATAAAACTATAAAAAACCCCCGCCCCTGAAGGGGAGAGGTGAGAATGTTTATTATTTCACAAATTATATGTGAGGTAAAAAAGAAGTTGGACTTCTTATGATATTGTAATTTTTTTATTTTTAAAAGCTCCTTTAGGGATTCAGGGTATGATACTATTGGCAATTGATTGGTCGAATGTGGGTATTAAAGCTTTCCAGTTAATCTTATCGCTTTCACTGATTGTGATCGTTCACGAAGCAGGTCATTATATTCCTGCCAAGATATTCAAATGCAGGGTGGAGAAATTTTTCTTATTCTTCGATCCCTGGTTTGCGCTGGTGAAGAAAAAGATTGGGGAAACTGTATATGGAATCGGATGGCTGCCGTTAGGCGGATATGTAAAAATTTCAGGGATGATTGATGAGAGCATGGATAAGGCCCAGATGAGCCAGCCTCCACAACCCTGGGAATTTCGAAGCAAACCTGCCTGGCAGAGACTGATCATCATGGTGGGCGGTGTGACGATGAATGTTTTGCTTGCATTTATTATATATGCAATGGTGCTCTATACGTGGGGAGAAAGAAAGATCCCGATTTCCAGCATTAAAAATGGGATATCCATTGCCGATAGCCTGATGTATGATTTCGGATTTAAGGATGGAGATAAGTTCGTTGCCATCAATAATGAACCAGTCGCTTACTATGATGATATCCCCAAAAAACTAATACTAAGCGAGAGTGTCGTAGTTGAAAGAGACGGTCAGCAAAAAACCATTGACCTTCCAGTCAATCTGATCGGTAAACTGGTGGAGAAAAAAAGAAGCGGGCAACCACTTTTCATACCAAGAATTCCTGTTATCGCGGATATTGTGCCGGATACTTCCAATGCAGCAAAAGCAGGATTGAAAAGATCTGACAGGATCGTCAGTGTGGATTCCGTCCAAACTGATTTTTATGACCAGTATAGAACGGTCATGAATAAACGAAGAGGGCAGAGAGTTCAGCTGGTTGTTGAAAGAAATCACGCCATGGATACGCTTCATGCTTTTGTGAAGAATGACGCCACGCTGGGATTTCTCCGTGTTGGTACTGATCCTGAGAGTCTGGATAGCCTGGGATATATCCATATCGAAAAACGGGATTATGGTTTTTGGGAATCTTTTCCTGCAGGAGTTCAGCTGGCCGGAGAAACATTGAAGTCATATATCGATCAGTTCAAAAAAATTCTCACTCCCAAAACAGAAGGATATAAAGGAGTAGGAGGGTTCAAGGCAATTGGATCCATTTTCCCATCTGCCTGGGATTGGCAATCCTTCTGGACCATCACTGCATTCTTATCCATAGCGCTTGCTTTCATGAATATCCTCCCAATTCCTGCTCTGGACGGAGGTCATGTTTTATTCACTGTTCTCGAAATGATCACGGGAAGAAAACCCAGCCAGAAACTTTTAGAATATGCCCAGGTAGTCGGCATGATCTTATTACTCGCCCTGATGCTATACGCCAATGGGAATGACTGGTTTGGTTGGGGAAGAGGGAAGTAGAGTGAGTCTGAAGTCCGGAGAGCGGAGTCAGGAGACTTCAGTTTCTTCTTTACGTATCACCAAAATAAGATTGTAAATTTGCAGACTATTGTCCATCGTCTGTCGACTATGAACTAACCCGGGGGTGCCTGGTTTTGACAGCATAGGTCTTTGAAAGTGTAAGCATGTCGTGCGTTGTGTAATTAGCACGCAAATCTGAATACTCAAAATTTAAATGGCGATAATTCTTACGCCATGGCTGCCTAATCAGTGATTAGTGCATCCATTATGGCCGAGTGAACAGGTAGACCTGTAACCGCGTTCCTCCGCCCAATCAAAAAGAATACGGGTTGCTGCTGCAGAAGCCTGCCTGCCGGCAGGCTGGGCTGTGACTGCAGCTTAAGACAATACAGCTAAGGAAATAATTGGTTTGTTGCATTCCTGTTATTTCCCGACAAATAATTTGCAAATAAGCATGTAGAAAGCTTTTGAGGAATATGTTTGGACAGGGGTTCGATTCCCCTCACCTCCAC
>DATJXY010000107.1:0-39706 GCA_035499855.1 Puia sp.
AGATAATTTTTAAAATGTTTAGCCAAGAGGACAGAGAATAATCTCCCTGTTTCCGTAGCTCCATTCCTGCAATACATAGAGTCGGCATACAACCACATCCACTATCTTTGCCATGTAAACTGCAGCAGTTAGCCGCATTTGACCATGCATCCGAAAAATATCAACATTCTTGACTTTAGTTACGATCTGCCTGATATCTGCATTGCAAAATATCCCCTGGCAGAAAGAGATGCCTCCAAATTACTGGTATATCAACAGGGAAGTATAACCGAAGATGTGTACAGTAATATCGCCAACTATCTTCCCCAAAAAACATTTCTCCTGTTCAATGATACAAAAGTTATTGAAGCAAGATTATTGTTTCAAAAACCAACAGGTGGTGTGATTGAAATTTTTTGTCTTGAACCACATGAACAATATCCGGATATTACGGCAGCCATGTTGCAAAAAGCAAAGGTTTTATGGAAATGCCTGATTGGCGGTGCTTCCAAATGGAAAAAAGGACAGGTGCTCGAAAAAAAAATTGAACAGGGGGCAAGGACCATTGATTTAAATGCTTCTTATATCGAAAAAAGAAACAACTATTTTATTATTGAATTTTCATGGCGACCCTCTTCACTCTCTTTTGCTGAATTGCTTCATCATGCGGGGCTTGTGCCATTGCCACCCTATATAAAAAGAAAGCCGGAAGAAACTGATGCGGAAAGATACCAGACAATTTATGCAAGGCAGGAAGGTTCGGTTGCAGCACCTACCGCAGGACTTCATTTTACCAATGCCATTTTTAAAAAATTAAATCAGAAAAATATAGCCTGGGATTTTGTGACCTTACATGTTGGAGCAGGAACTTTTCAGCCGGTAAAAACAAAAACCATGGAACAACATGAAATGCACGGAGAGTTTATTGAAATATCCGCAAAAACTATTGAAAAACTGATTGCCCGACTGAGAACAAGAGTCATTGCGGTCGGTACTACTTCTCTCCGTACTATTGAAAGTTTATATTGGCTCGGCGTAAAAATTCTTCAACAACCCGGGTTGCCAATGGAATCATTTACGATTCATCAATGGGATCCTTATGAATTAAACAGTGCCGGTGTTTCAGCTGAATCTTCTCTTCATGCAGTTTTAGACTGCCTCGCTAAAGAAAAGCTGGATCGGGTGGTTACCAAAACACATTTGCTGATTGCACCAGGGTATAAGTTTAGGATTATCAATGGAATTATTACCAATTTTCATCAGCCCCAATCCACCTTATTGTTACTGGTTGCTGCATTGATTCATGATGACTGGAAAAAAGTTTACCGATATGCTTTAGAAAATGAATTTCGTTTTTTGAGTTATGGAGATGGCTGCCTATTGATGATATAAAAATTATTGTTATTGAAAAATTTTCCATGAATACTCAATGCAATATTCAATTCGGAACCCCGGAAAGCTTTTTTAGAGGAAATTCCAGTGTAAATACGGTGCCTTTTCCAATAGTACTATCCACTTTGATCTTGCCTTGATGAGCATCCACAACATTTTTGACATAGCTCAATCCAAGTCCGAATCCTTTTACGTTATGGATATTACCCGTATGCGCCCGGAAAAATTTCTCGAAGATGCGTCTTTGGGTTTCCTTATTCATTCCAATACCATTGTCCTCTATCCGGATGGAAAGACTTTTGCTGGTATTACTCGTCGTAATTTTTATTGAAAGCTGATCCTTTGAATACTTAATCGCATTGTCAATAAGGTTGGAGATCAGATTCGTAAAATGTACTTCGTCGGCTTCTAAAAGATCCTGCTTCGCATTGAATAATAATTCTGTTTTTGCTTTCTTCTCCTGGAGCTGAAGTTCAAAATTCTCCAACACATCACGTATGATATCATGCACATGAATAGGCTGAAGATTCAATTGTAATTCCTGCTTATCAAGAAGGGCCGCCTGCAAAATTGTTTCTACCTGTTTATTCATCCTCCGGTTTTCTTCTTTGATAATTCCACTGAAGTAATCAGATTTCATTTTATCATGTACCACTTTTTCATTTCTCAGCGCATCCACTGCCAGCGAAATTGTAGCGAGCGGGGTCTTGAACTCATGAGTCATATTGTTGATAAAATCATTCTTGATCTCGCTCAGCTTTTTTTGTCTCAACAGAGTGCTGACTGTAACATAAAATGCCGCAATGATTACCAGGGTAAAAAAGACGACTCCCAATATCATCCATCGCATTTGTTTCATCACAACAGATTTATAATTGGGAATTACGACTGCCAGGGTCTCTATCGGATCAGAACTTTCCAGATCACTATTATTTGCTACGAGAAAAAAAACAGTTTGAAGGCTATGGAGACTGTCTTCAAATGCTGCATTAAGAAAATTAGCTGATCTTATTTCATAGTTGTTGGAGAATAGTTGAGAAGAATTATCAGACTCAGAGGAAATACAGAATTCAAATTTTGTATCTTTCAATCCCTCCCTTTCAAAAGCTTTTTTCAGTTTATCACTGATTTCTTCCTTTGTAAATTTTTGTGCGATCTTGGTAGATCTCATTAATTCCATCCTGAACTGATCAGAGGGCCGCCAATTGAAACCAGGCTGTAAAGAAAGATTTTTCATCGGAGCCGTAGCTTCCTTGTATGCAATTAAGTCCCTGCCAACATCGCTCGTTGCATAGATTAGCTTATGATGTAATTCTTCGTTCTTGTTTTCAACCATCGTCAATATCCAGTTCCATTGGATAAAGATGATTCCGACAAGCGAAAAACTAATCAGTATAAAAATAATAGGAAAGTTTTTTTTCACTATTTTTTAAGATTTAATCCCAAAAGCATTTAATTTTTTTGACATACCGGTAGAATCGAAGCCTGTCTGCATCACAAATTTATCAAAGAGTATAAGCCTTACATAGCTTTCATTCATGCAAATATGCTATTTAACTAAGGTTTCACAAAGTAAAAATACACATATGAAAAAGAAACAGAACCGGTTGGCTGATCCATGTAATATTACAGCCTGCTCACAGCGATTTCCCAAAATTTTGCTGGAATAAATATTTTTTGTTGAAATTGATTAATTTAGATTATATGGAAGAGCCAGCAGCGGGCATATTGTTGATAGCCGACCCTTTTTTGAAAGATCCCAATTTCAAAAGGTCTGTTGTTTTTCTTTGCGAGCATCAGGATGAGGGTAGTTTTGGTTTCGTCCTGAACAAAAATTATGACTACACCCTGAATGAACTTGTTAATGGGATTGACGATCTTAAAATTCCTGTATTTTTCGGAGGTCCGGTTCAAATGGATACCATTCATTTTTTACATCAGTATCCGGATAAAATATCCGGTGGTTATGAAATTGTGGATGGCATATATTGGGGCGGTGATTTTGAAAAAGCAGTATCATTACTCCGTTCCGGGGAAATCACTGTCAATAAGATCAGGTTTTACATCGGTTATTCCGGATGGTCAGGCGGTCAACTGGCTGATGAATTGAAAGAAAAATCATGGCTATCGGTGAAGGCTAACCGCAAATTAATTTTCAATACCAAAATCGATGAAGTATGGAAAGAGGCTCTGCGCCATCTCGGCGGCGACTACGAAATGATGATTAATTTTCCTACAGATCCCCAGTTAAACTAGCTAACAAGAAAAGCAGAATCAGCTCCCGTCGCCCACTGTTTCTCACTGAACAATCAATCATCAATACTCAATGGGCAAGGTTCAATGTAACCTGAATATCCAATAATCAAGAAAATATTAATTCTCATTGACATTGAATATTGGGTGTTGAATATTTCTAAGAACGTAATAATGCGCAGGTTCAATAAAACAAACTGTTATTGACTATTCGTCGACAAGGGTTCCTTTTTCAACCAATACCGTCACATGATTTGAAACGACTTCAATGACTCCATTCTGAACATCAAAAAAGGCGGCATGATTGTTTTTATCTTTCAGGACCTTGATCCTTCCATCCTTTAAAGCGCTGACCAGCGGGGCATGCTTGTCCAATACCTCAAAAAGTCCTGTTACTCCCGGCAACTGAACGCCAAAAACTTCATCACTGAATAGCTTTTTTTCCGGTGTAAGTATTTCGAGATTCATAATTTCAGTTTCGGGTTTACAATTTCGAGTTTAGCGTTTAAAGTTGATGATTTCTTTTAATCCAACTCCAAACTGTAAACTCAAAACTACTATTGTTGCGCTTGTGCCAATAACTTTTTTCCCTTTTCGATTGCGTCATCGATTGTACCGACGAGGTTAAAAGCTGCTTCCGGATATTCATCTACTTCTCCATCCATGATCATATTGAAACCACGGATTGTTTCTTCGATCGGAACCAATACTCCCTTCAATCCTGTGAATGCTTCAGCAACATGGAAAGGTTGTGAAAGGAAACGCTGTACTCTGCGTGCTCTTGATACGGTTAATTTATCTTCATCGCTTAATTCATCCAGACCAAGAATGGCAATGATATCCTGCAATTCCTTATAACGCTGCAAGACAAACTTCACGCGGTTAGCGCAATTATAATGAGCATCACCGACAATCTTCGGAGTGAGAATTCGTGAAGTTGAATCCAGCGGATTCACGGCCGGATAAATACCAAGGTCCGCAATCTTACGATCCAATACCGTTGTTGCATCGAGGTGTGCAAATGTAGTTGCAGGAGCAGGATCCGTAAGGTCATCGGCCGGAACATATACTGCCTGAACAGAAGTGATGGATCCATTTTTTGTAGAAGTAATTCTTTCCTGCATCAATCCCATTTCAGTAGCCAGTGTTGGTTGATAACCTACGGCTGATGGCATACGCCCAAGAAGAGCAGACACTTCGGAACCAGCTTGTGTGAAACGGAAAATATTGTCAACAAAGAAAAGAATATCGCGTCCCTGTCCCTTACCATCTCCGTCACGGAAATATTCTGCAATCGTCAATCCACTCAATGCCACACGTGCACGGGCTCCGGGTGGTTCATTCATTTGTCCAAATACGAAAGTGGCTTTGGATTCTGACAGTTCTTTCAAATTAACTTTACTTAAATCCCAACCACCTTTTTCCATGCTATGTTTAAATTCATCTCCATATTTCATGATCCCAGCTTCGATCATTTCGCGCATCAGGTCATTTCCTTCACGGGTACGTTCACCCACACCAGCAAAAACTGATAAACCGGAATATGCTTTCGCGATATTATTAATCAACTCCTGGATCAACACTGTTTTTCCAACACCAGCCCCACCAAACAAACCAATCTTACCACCTTTTGCATAAGGTTCTATCAGATCAATAACCTTGATGCCGGTAAACAATATTTCTGTGGACATACTCAAATTTTCAAAAGCGGGAGGTTTACTATGAATGGGTCTGCTATCCTCCTTCGATACGGCTGGTAAGCCGTCAATTGCATCGCCGGTAACATTGAACAATCTACCCTTGATAGCCTCCCCCACGGGCATGGCAATCGCGGCTCCGGTATCTATCACTTCCAATCCCCTTACCAGGCCTTCTGTTACATCCATGGCTATACAACGGACACTATCTTCACCCAGATGCTGCTCTACTTCCAGCACCAAATTTTCTCCATTGGGTCTCTTGAGCTCCAATGCATTATAAATTTCGGGGAGCTTTCCTTCAAATTGAACATCTATTACGGCACCGATGATCTGCTTTATCTTCCCGGCTTGAGGCATATATTAATTGTTTAATGTGAAGATCGAAAATCGGCTGCAAAGGTAAGGGAGCTAAATCAAAAATCCGAAATGAAACTGTTTAATCAGAAAATAAAATTCCAGCGCTTCAGAGCCAGTATCCGCAAGTATTCAATACAGCAATATCTTTATTTTTGGTAGCTGAAAAAAAGATGAATTTTTTCAGATAACAAACGAAATATTTTTTTCTGCCGTCCTGAAGAACAATAAATTAACTTGGAAAATTATGCAGTTAACCGAGGTTAAAGATCCAAAGACCGTTGAGGAATTTATCCGAACGAATGTAGAATTGAATACGGGAGATCCGAATTATATTCGCCCGCTTGATAAAGATATTCATCTGGTATTCGACGAGAAAAAAAACAAAGCTTTCCGGCATGGAGAATGTACCAGGTGGATTCTAAAAGATAGCGATGGAAAACTAATCGGACGCATTGCTGCATTTGTAAACAAAAGATATAAATCCAAAGGAGATGATGTTCCGGTTGGTGGAATTGGTTTTTTTGATTGCATTAACAGCCAGGAAGCTGCCGACATGCTTTTTGATGTGGCCAAACATTGGCTTTTGCAGAGAGGCGTGGAAGCAATGGATGGTCCAATCAATTTTGGCGAACGTGATACCTGGTGGGGATTGGTAACCCAGGGCTTTCATGAACCATTGTATCGAATGAATTTTAATCCCCCGTATTATAAAACACTTTTTGAAAACTATGGGTTCAGGCTTTTTTTCGATCAGGTATGTTTTGGCCTGGATCCGAAAAAAAAATTAACCCAAAAACTGTACGACAGGCATAATAGTTTGGCAGCAAATCCAGCATTCACGGCTATGCATATACGTAAAAACAACCTGGACAAGTTTGTAAAGGATTTTACGATTATCTATAATAAAGCCTGGGCCGGTCATGGAGGTTTGAAACAATTGAAAGAAGAGCAGGTATCCATTATGTTCCGGCAAATGAAAATGGTGATGGATGAAAAAGTAATCTGGTTTGCCTATTATAATGAGGAGCCTGTGGCGATGTGGGTGAATTTACCCGACCTGAATCAGTGGTTCAAATACCTGGATGGGAAATTCGGATTATTGCATAAACTTAAATTTCTCTGGGTAAAAAAAACAAAACCGAATAAAAAATTTACCGGATTGGTTTTTGGTATCGTTCCGGAATACCAGGGCAAGGGGGTAGATGCATTTATGATTGTTGAAGGAGCAAAAATTATTCAGCCAGATACGCCGTATACAGAATATGAGATGCAGTGGATTGGGGATTTCAATCCCAAAATGATCAATGTGGCTGAAACACTGGGCGAAACTTTCCGGAGCAGGATTCTCACCACCTACAGGTATTTATTCGACCGGACAAAAGAATTTAAAAGGCATCCAATGCTGGGATGAGTTTTCAGTTTAGAGTTTGAAGATTTGGGTTTATAGTTTGTAATTCCTGAATCTGAACACATAATCAAACTGTAACCTGAGAACTGTAAACCCGAAACTGAAAAAAACTCCAAACTATTTCATTATTATTGCAGCATCATGGACAAGTTCATTGTTTCAGCAAGAAAATACAGGCCGCAGAATTTTTATACTGTTGTGGGGCAATCACATATTACCACTACCCTGAAAAATGCCATCAAAAACAATCAGCTTGCACATGCATTTTTATTTTGCGGACCACGGGGAGTTGGGAAAACAACCTGTGCCAGAATTCTTGCAAAGACTATCAATTGCGAAAACAGGACAGCTGCAGGTGAGGCATGCAATCAGTGCAATTCCTGTATTTCTTTCAATGAAGGAACTTCACTCAACATTCATGAGCTGGATGCTGCGAGCAATAATTCCGTCGATGATATCAGAACATTGGTAGAACAGATCAGATTCGCTCCGCAAGCGGGTAAATACAAAGTATATATCATCGACGAAGTACATATGCTGAGTTCCTCCGCTTTCAATGCTTTTTTGAAAACACTGGAAGAACCACCTCCTTATGCGATTTTTATTTTGGCTACTACTGAGAAACACAAGATCCTTCCCACAATTTTAAGCAGGTGCCAGATATTCGATTTCAAGCGTATTACTGTTAGTGATACTGTGAGTCATTTACAAGAAATATGTGAGAAAGAAAATATCAAAGCGGATAAGGCTTCGCTGGAAGTCATTTCACAAAAAAGCGAAGGTTGCATGCGGGATGCATTAAGCATTCTCGATAAGATTGTCAGTTTCACCAATGGCAAAATAACTTACCAGGATACCCTGGAACATCTCAATATCCTGGATGCAGACTATTATTTTAAACTGATGGATGCCATGCTTAAGCAGAACCTGGCAGAGGCCATGTTATTATATGATGGCATTAACCGCAAGGGATTTGATGGTGATCTTGTATTGAATGGATTCGCAGAGTTTATCAGAAACTTATTGGTAAGTAAGGATGAAAATGCAGCCCGCCTGCTGGAAGTGGTTGAAAGCTTCAAAGAAAAGTATATTGAAACAGCTAAAAAAACAGATGCCGCTTTCCTGATCAGTGCACTGAATGTATTGAGTGAAGCAGAAATCAACTATAAACTTGCAAGAAATAAAAGACTCCATGTTGAACTAGCATTGATCAGGCTTTGTTATCTGAAACAAGCCATTGAACTTGTCAGCAAAGGTGAAATAACTGATAAAAAAAAACTAACTGAAACAGTAAAGCCTGTAGCATTCCGGAGTATTGTACCTGTGGAGATTCATAAAAAAGAATCCGGGAGTTCCGGGAAAGATGATCAGGCAAAGCTTATTATAGAAACCGGCAAGCTGAATCTCCAAAAAGAAAAGGCAGAAACAAAAACTGTTCATCCGGTCCAGCCGGCAAATGAGAATAAGTCAGCGTCTCCCGATCCGGCGTTGGGAGCTTTATCAAAAATCCGGCAACAATTAGCAAACCGTCAAAATACAAACCAGGAAAATGGATCTAAACCATTAGTACAGGAAGACCTGGAGCAGGCATGGCAGAATTTTACGCAGCAATTAAAACAAAACAAAAATTCTGCGACTGAAAGTTTTCAGAGAGCTGCTTTAAAGATCAGAGACCAGCATAGTTTTGAAGTCATTACAAATAATAACCTGGAACAAAAATTTATTGAGCAGGAAAAAAGAAATTTCTCCGACTACTTGCAACAGCTATTCAATGACAAGACACTTTCTTTTTTTATCACCATTTCCGAAAAGAGTGATACGGGCAACCACTCTGAAAAAATGCTCACAAAAAGAGAACAATACCAGCTCATGGCTGAGCAATATCCCCTTGTTAAAGAATTGAAAGACAGGTTGAAGCTTGAACTGGATTATTGATGGTTAGATGGTTGAATTGTTTGATTGTTATGAGAAATCAACAGCCATCAAACCATCAAACAATTTAACAACCACCCACCCAAATTCTTCCAGACCACCAAAATTGGGTCATTCAAGTTTAAATCTCGTTAAATTGCCGTTTACAATTTTGACAAGTTGAGGAATGGCGGGAAATTTGTCATCACTATTATATGGCAGCTAACTCTACAACCCAGGTTTTCCAGACCAATTCACCCTCGAGATGGCAACGTTTTAAATGGAGCAGCAGGCTTTTATTATTGATTATCATACTTGGGATTGTAACAATCATCATCACACTATCGCGGGTATACACTCCTAATCTGCCCAACATGATCAGCGCCCAGGAAAAGCAGGCCCTGCTGGATAGCACAAGCAGCTGGCTTTTCAGCAAAAGTAAGATCGGAAGGCAATATGGAGGTTTTCGCAAATTCATCAATGAAAAGGAAGCGTATAAGGCTGGTGGTTATCCGATCCCCAAACGATTCAGAAAAAAGAATGGAATTATCGTACAGGCGGACTCTAGTTTCTATTCGTTCAAAAAATTCGGGGCAGGCATCCGCGCCGCTTTTTATGTCAACTGGGACCCGCGTTCATATACTTCACTCGAACAAAATATCAGCCATCTGAATATGGTTGTTCCCGAATGGCTGTCAATCAATCCAAATGCCGACACATTGCATGCCGATATAGATCCTAAGGCGTTGGATATAATGACTAAGTCCGGTGTTAAAATTGTTCCGTTGCTGACCAATAACATTAAAGAGATTTTTCGTGGTGATGTAGTGCATCGCATTTTGACAGATCCTAAAAAAAGAAACCGGTTGATTGACGACATTCTCAATGTCATTCAAAAAAACCATTTCGATGGTATCAATATTGATTTTGAAGAGCTGCAGGAAAAAAAGAATGAAACCCTGGTTTTATTCCAGAAGGCACTATATGAAAAATTACATGCAAAGGGTTTGCTCGTAACACAGGATGTAGTGCCTTTCAATGAAGATTATAATTTCAAAGAACTCAGCAAATACAACGATTATGTATTTGTCATGGCATATGATCAGTATTCCGAATCAAC
Organism: Puia sp.; assembly: GCA_035499855.1. Lineage (GTDB taxonomy): Bacteria > Bacteroidota > Bacteroidia > Chitinophagales > Chitinophagaceae > Puia. The sequence goes on from DATJXY010000107.1 coordinate 10,121, forward strand.
GGTTCCGGGACCGATCTGCCATCAAAAATGGATTGAAGGCGCCATTGATAATGCAGTTCAGAAAATTCCTATCCGTAAACTGATTCTTGCAGTTGCAGGTTTTGGTTACGATTGGAAAATGGATGACAATGGAAAAGTTGTTTCTGCAAAATCCATTACATACCAGGAAGCTTTGACGACTGCGCGCAGCTATGGAGGAAATATTGATTTCGATAATGATTCCTATAATCTCCATTTTACCTACGACGATGATAACGGAGCCACACACCAGGTGCATTTTACAGATGCTGCCACCACATTCAATTCAATGCGTTTCGCAACCGAATATGGATTGAGCGGAGTATCTCTTTGGAGACTTGGATCTGAAGATTTTCGACTATGGGATTTTTATGACCATGACATGAGCAAGGACAGCATCCGCAATTTTGATTTCAGAATCTTTAATACAGTAAAAGCATTTGGAACCGATGAAACACCGGCATATTCTGGTGAAGGAGAAGTGTTGGAAGTGATCGGAGGTCCGACAAGCGGCAAAATTACTCCGGAACTGGATACACTTGAAATGCTGATCAGTGAAGAATTATATGATAGCCTTCCTTCGAAATGGCTCGCAAGAAAATATGGGACCCAGGACAAAAAGAAACTGGTATTGACTTTTGATGATGGTCCCGATCCGGTCTATACTCCCGAAATTTTGGATATCCTTAGCCGTGAGCATGTTCCGGCAGCTTTCTTCCTGGTTGGCATCAATGCTGAAAATAATATTCCCATCGTAAAGCGTATATATAAAGAAGGACATGAAATTGGAAATCATACTTTCACTCATCCCAATATTGCCAAAGTAAGCCGGAAAAGAGCCATACTCGAAATGGAAGCCACACGTTTATTGATTGAATGTATCACTGGTCATTCCACCATCATGTTCCGCGCGCCTTTCAATGCGGATTTTGAACCGCAGAAAGCTGAAGAATTAATTCCGGTTGCCATCGCCCATGAAAAAAATTATCTGGATATCGGGGAATCGATTGATCCGCTGGATTGGGTTCCCGGAACATCTGCCGATTCGATTGTCGCAAGAGTCATTCAGCGAAAAGAAGATATGACCAAACTGGATCTGAGCGGAAATATTATTCTGTTACATGATGCCGGAGGAGACAGCCGTGCGGCTACAGTCGAGGCATTGCCAAGAATTATACATTATTTTAAAGAGCGCGGATATACATTTACGACAGTTGCCGACCTGTTAGGCAAAAAGAAAGATGACCTGATGCCTCCTGTTCCAAAAGGAAGCGGTTATTATCTATTGCAACTGAATTATTATCTCGCTATGAGTGCATACCTGGGAAGTCATATACTGGGTTCCCTGTTTATCGTTTTCATTATTCTTTCTCTATCCAGGATTATTTTTGTGGGTTTCATTGCTACAGAGGAATATCGGTATGAAAAGAAATTAAAACATCTATTCACCACATGGTCATACTCACCCGGAAAAGCGCCGCTCGTGAGTATCATCGTGCCTGCATACAATGAAGAAGTCAATGCAGTGAGTTCTTTACAAAATTTATTAAAAACTGATTATCCGAATTTCGAAATCATTTTCGTCGACGACGGCAGCAAGGACGATACTTATGCAAAAGTCAGCCACGCATTTGCAAATAACACAAAAGTAAGAGTGTTCACAAAAACCAATGGAGGCAAAGCATCCGCATTAAATTTTGGGATCCGGCAATCAGAAGCTGAATACGTTGTTTGTATTGATGCAGATACCAAATTATTGCCGGATGCTGTTTCGAAATTAATGGCTCATTTTTCTTCCGTCGCCGGAGGAGATAAAGTAGGTGCTGTAGCAGGAAATGTAAAAGTGGGTAATCAGGTCAACCTACTCACTAAGTGGCAGGCGATAGAATATGTCAGCAGTCAGAATTTTGACCGGAAGGCTTTTGCATATCTCAATGCAATCACTGTTGTTCCGGGGGCTATTGGTGCATTCCGCAAAAAAGCAATTGAAGATGCCGGCGGTTTTACAATAGATACTCTTGCTGAAGACTGTGACCTGACCATCCGCATTCTTCGTTGCAACTATATTATCAAAAATGAACCGCAGGCAATTGCTATGACGGAAGCTCCTGAAACTTTAAAAATGTTTTTTAAGCAACGTTTTCGCTGGTGCTTTGGCGTTATGCAGACTTTTTGGAAGAACCGTGACGTATTATTCAATATGAAATACAAATCACTCGGATGGATTGCCATGCCCAATATTCTTATCTTTCAATATATCATTCCATCAATCATCCCCCTGGCTGACTTTTTTATGATTGTCGGCCTCGCAACAGGAAATGCTGCCAAGATTGGTTGGTATTATCTCGTATTTATGCTGGTCGATGTTGCCGTGGCCATTCTTGCTTTTAGTTTTGAAAAGGAGAAGAAATCAAGACTTATCTGGCTGATTCCGCAAAGACTTGTCTGGCGATGGCTGATGTGGGGCGTGTTATTCAAAGCATTCAGAAGGGCTATCAAAGGGGAATTGCAGAACTGGGGTGTTTTGAAGCGCACCGGAAACGTAAAGGAGATTGTTTCTTCGGCGAGAGCCTGAGAGAGTCAGTAGTCATGAGTCGATAGTAGGCAGGATGATTTAGACATCAGGGTCTCCTGGCTCCAGACTAAGTACTCCGGACTTCTTCTCCCTGATTCCCATTTTTGCATTAATTTCGGGGCTTCTTTACAAATCAAATTACCCGCATATTATGGCTGAAGTTATTTTGATGCCGCGTTTAAGTGATACCATGACTGAAGGGGTCATTGCCGCATGGCATAAAAAAATAGGTGACTCTGTTAAAAAAGGTGATCTGCTCGCCGAAGTAGAAACAGACAAAGCCACAATGGATCTCGAAAGTTATAAGGATGGTACTTTATTATATACCGGAACCGATAAAGGCGGCAAGATACAGGTGAATGACCTGCTTGCTATTATCGGATCTCCTGGTGAAGATATTTCTTCATTGGTAAAAAGTGGTAAGCAGTCAAGTGCTCCTTCACCGGCAGAATCAAAATCAGTTGCTCCTGCTAAAGCAGAAGGATCTGCTCAACCCGCTTCCAAACCAGCTGCTTCATCCGGGACTTCAATCGATCTTTCCACTATCCAGGAAGTAATCCTGATGCCCAGGCTCAGTGATACAATGACCGAAGGAGTGATAGCAGACTGGCATAAAAAAATTGGGGATACAGTTAAAAAAGGAGATATCCTTGCCGATATTGAAACAGATAAAGCCACAATGGAATTAGAAAGTTATAAGGATGGAAAACTGCTGTATGTTGGTGCACAAAAAGGAGAAAAAATTGCTGTCAATGATTTGCTGGCAATCATCGGTGACGAGAAAAAAGTAGATGTTAAGAAAATCGTTGAGGCTTCAAAAACAAGAGAAAGTTCTTCAGCGGCTACACAAGCCAGTGAGCCTGCAAAAAATGCTCAGGCAAATGCTCCTGTTCAAACCACTGCTCCTCATGTTTCGCTGAATGGTGATGGGAGAATAAAAGCGTCACCTCTCGCAAAAAAACTGGCAGCTGAAAAAGGAATTGATATCTCGCAGGTTCTTGGATCAGGCGATGGGGGCAGGATCATAAAAAAAGATATTGACAGTTTTGTTCCATCCGCTGCTTCCGTTCAGGCCCAGCCTGCAAAACAAATGGTGGCTCCCTCATCTTCTGCCGGACAAGTAAGTTTTGATGAAGTACCTGTTTCGCAGATGCGTAAGATAATTGCCAAACGTCTTGCAGAAAGTAAATTCTCTGCTCCTCATTTCTACCTGACGATGAGTATTGATATGGATAAAGCAGTAGAAAGTAGAACCAGGTTGAATGAAGTAGCTCCCGTAAAAATTTCATTCAATGATATCGTTCTGAAAGCCGTTGCCGTTGCATTGAAACAACACCCCGCTGTTAACAGCAGTTGGCTTGGTGATAAAATCCGGGTGAATCATCATATTAATATTGGGGTGGCAGTAGCGGTAGAAGATGGATTACTCGTTCCTGTTGTACGTTTCGCGGATACCAAATCTTTATCGCAGATTGCTGCTGAAGTAAAAGATTTTGCACAAAGAGCAAAGAACAAAAAATTGCAACCCAGTGATTGGGAAGGAAGCACTTTTACTATTTCAAACCTCGGCATGTTTGGCATTGATGATTTCACGGCTATTATCAATCCTCCGGATTCATGTATTTTAGCAGTGGGCGCCATTCAGCAAATTCCGGTTGTAAAAAATGGAGCAATCGTTCCGGGTAATATAATGAAACTGACAATGAGTTGTGATCATCGTGTTGTTGATGGTGCAACCGGAGCTGCTTTCCTCCAGACCTTGAAAGGTCTGCTGGAAGAACCCCTGCGAATGCTTGTATAATTTAGGTTAATTAGAAATGTTAAATATGGAATCCAAATTTTTGTATTCTTTATTTAACATTTTTTATTTTATCTCCCGCTGTAGTTTTATTCAAACCTACTCATGACCCAACTTCTACCTGCCTTTTTTATTCCGGTATTTTTTCTTTTTAGTTCTTCTTTGTATAGTCAGTCAGACAGTAATCATATTTTGATCAGAGGAAAAATTATTGATTCAAATGGTAAGCCCATCGCTTATGCCAATATTGGCATTCCGGCAAAGGATATCGGGACCGTTTCTGATATCTCAGGGAATTTCGAAATAAAAATCCCAAAAGAATTTCTTTCCGAAAAACTGGAAATTTCCAGCATTGGCTATCAGTCAAGGAATTATACTATTCAGGAACTCGTGAATTCAGATTCGAATCAGATGACTGAAATAAAACTTGAAATCTTATATCAGTCATTGCAGGATATTGTGATTGTTCCCAATCAAATGCGAACAAAAGTTTTAGGTAATACCACACGCTCCACATTTATGAGCGGAGGGTTTTCATCAAATGATCTTGGCGGCGAAGCAGGTACGCGCATCAAAATAAAAAAAGAAGTTTATCTCCAAAAAGTAGATTTTCATATTTCTTTTAATAAACTGGATAGTATCAAGCTGAGATTAAATATTTACGCCATGCACAATGGAGAGCCGGGAGAAAATATCCTGCCGGAAAATATCATTGTTCAGCTTCTCAATAAACAAACGGGGAATATAGAAATCGATCTTTCAAAATATAAAATCCGTGTTCATGATGATATCCTTGTTGCGTTTGAATTTATAGAAGGAAAGGGAAATGTCAAGAGTGGTGTTTTTGTATCAGCATCGCTTCTGGGTGCTCCTACTTATTACCGCACAACAAGCCAGGCAAAATGGAAAGAATATAAAGGCATTAGTATAGGCATCAACGTTACTGTCAAATATCCATCCAATTCTAATTCCTTTTTTTAAAAAAAACTGATCTCGTTTCCAATTGCTGAAAAAAGAAAGCCTCATTGAAATGAGGCCTTCGGTCCAGCTGTCCATGAAAATATTGATTACTCTATCCAAATTTTTGAAGATATTTTTTTCCCATTTTTTTCTGCAAGCAAAATATATACACCTGTAATTAAAGGTTGGTTATTCATAGTTACCAACTGCATACCGCCGCCAAGAGTCTCAGCGCTTGCAGCTACTCTTGTACCATTTGTATTAAATAATGAGAACTGATAATTGCCGGTTTCATCAATCTTTATTTTAAACCGGACACTACCTCCGTGGTTTGTTGCAAGTGGAATGATATCAGGTTCATTCTTTCCTTCAACAGTAATTTTTTGAACCGGAGAATAGGAGATATTTCCACCGGCTGTACTCATCTTGATACGATAAAAGAAATCCATCTTACGGGTAACAGCAGGCTCATCGACAAATGAATATTCCTGTCGTATTCCATTTTGCGCAGGAGTAATATCTTTAACCGGGAAATAATCAGATCCGTTTGTTGAACGCTCAACGGACGCACTGGTAAATTCGTCCGAACTCATTGTCCAGTTGAGTGTAACTGCATCATTATTCACAATATTCGCTTTGAAATTTTCTATCACCGCAGCCAGCGTCACCAATCCATTTACGGTAATATTATCATACACGAAACGGTTTAAACCACCTGAAGTTACAGTTGCATTGTATCCATACAAGCGAAAACTAACTGCAGAGCTAAGGCCCGTGAATGCGCCCGGCAATGCAACCGTAATGGATGGCGTTGAATTTGTCGTCAGCGTACCGCTGGTAATGTCTGTGCTGTATCCGTCAAGACTGGAACGTAGGGACCAAGTGTTTGGCCCGGATCCGGAGGGAGTACCTGTAGTGCTTCTGCGGATATTCATCACGATTCCAGAAAGGCTCAATGTATGACCACTATTGGGAGTTAATGAAAATTCTAAATATGCATTTGTGCTCATTGCACCTGAAGGCCAGCCATCCTCGCCATAATAAACGGTTCCACCGTTAAAAGCGCCTGATGTAATATTACTGCCAAGTGATGCAGCAGATACAGTATTGGAAGAAGAAGGAGTTCCTGATAGAACATTATTGAAAGTCCAGTTACCAACCGACTGTGCTTGAACCATTACACATACTCCGGTAAGAAGCAGAAAAATAAGCAACGCTATTTTTCGCATAGTCGTAGTAGTAAGGAAGAAAAGGTTTTTCATACTAATTGGATATAAAACCGATCTTAATATTTCAACCTGCATACCAAAATGCAATAGACTGATTATCAGTAGAAATTGACCTGAACCAGAGATTAAAAAAACCATTTTCGGGAATTGATTCCGTAAAAAGGAAATATTCTATTTTCGATTGTACAAATCATTTACCCATCGCATTTATTTTAGCTGGTGATACAACGATCGACAATACAATTATTAAGATTTCATTTTTCTTTATTCCTGATGCCTGTGTATTGGTTTGCCCTGAGCCAGGTGGCTGATAAAAACTGGCCAAGAGCAATTCTCGTATTTTTTATCTTACATATATTGGTTTATCCATCCAGCAATGGATATAATAGTTATATGGATCGTGATCAGACAAGCATTGGCGGCCTGAAAAATCCTTTACTGCCGACAAAGCAGCTTTTCAATATCACAGTTCTGATGGACATCTTAGCTATTTCGCTGGGTAGTTTCATCAGTATATATTTCATTCTGGGAATTACAGCATATATACTTTCATCAAGAGCTTATAGCTATCGTGGATTACGCTTAAAAAAATATCCTGTCATCGGATACCTGACTGTAATCATATTTCAGGGAGCAGTAAGTTTTTTTTTAGTATATCATGGCAGCGATGAAAATAAAACACTCTCTGTCCCCATTGCTGCAATGATAGCAAGTTCTTTGCTGATTGGAGGATTCTATCCGTTGACACAAGTGTATCAACACGAGGCTGACCTAAAGGATGGCATCAAAACAATCAGTTATATGCTCGGATACAGAGGCACTTTTATTTTTGCAATGGTTGTATATTGTATCGCTTTTTTGACTCTGGGATTTTATTTTTTTTCATCACTGGAAATAAATGAATTCTACGCACTGGCAACCTGTATGCTTCCTGTACTCGTATATTTTTTCATATGGGCATCAAAAGTTTGGAAAAATGAAAAAGAAGCTAATTTTAAAAACACCATGAGGATGAATATTCTTGCCTCCTGTTGTACAAATATTGGCTTCATTGTTGTACTTTTTATGAAATAAGCTTCTCCAATCACAATTATTTTTTTAGATTTAATTGATATCAGCTTGAGTAAAATAACATCAATAGGAATAGCGGTCCCTTCATTCAGGCATCAACAGGAAGACATTCTGGAATTCATGACTCGCATCTATTCTTACAATGAAACGGACAAGCGAAAACTGAAATTTTTATATCATCATAGTGGTATCCGTTACCGGTATTCAATCATTGCTGATTATAGCCGCCCTCTTCCCGAATGGAAATTTTATCCTCATTCGGAAAACCTCGAACCATTTCCCTCCCTGGAGCAAAGAATGCTTTGGTATAATAAATATGCTGCTCCGCTTTCCATAGATGCAATCCGTAAATGCATTATTAATAAAATTCATGCCTCTGAGATCACACACCTTATAACTGTAAGCTGCACAGGCATGAGTGCGCCCGGTCTGGATTTACAGATTATGGATTTGATGGATCTTCCAAAAAATATTTTTCGGACATCCATCAACTTTATGGGATGTTACGGTGCTATTCATGCATTGAAACTGGCAGATGCAATTTGTCACCGGGACCTTGATGCAAAAGTGCTGGTCGTTTGTACCGAATTATGTACGCTTCATTTTCAGAGAGAGCCGACAATGGATAATATTGCTTCGAGCCTTCTATTTGCAGATGGATCTGCAGCAGCACTGATTACAAATGATAAAAATGCAAGAGGCATTTATCTCGCCGATTTCTATTCAGAAGTATTGCCAAAAGGAAAAAAGGATATGGCCTGGGAATTATCTTCCACAGGATTCTCTATGACATTAAGCAATTATATACCCGATCTAATCGAAGAAGATTTTGAAACCCTCGTCACTAAAGCACTTAAAAAAGCAAACCTTTCACAAAGCGACATTTCATATTGGTGCATTCATCCCGGAGGGAAAAAAATACTCGAAGCGATTCATAAAAGCCTTCATTTTAATAATGGACATTTAGAAAAATCATATGAGGTATTGGAGCAGTATGGAAACATGTCATCCGCTTCTATTTTATTTGTCTTGAGAAAAATGATGGATTCTTTCAATTACCAGGTTCCAAAAAATATTTTTGGAGCTGCATTCGGTCCCGGCCTGACAATGGAAACATTTGTTGGTACTACGTTAAAAGATTGAGATCAGCTTCAAATCCCAAATCTAAACCCTCTTTCTTCTGCTTCTTGCTTTTAATAATATATTAAATTGTCTTATGAATCTTTCCGTGCGTTCATATAAGCCCGAATTATTAGATGGTCTTGATATTCCGTTTGATGATATTGAGAGAAATATGCATGAGCTGAATATTATCAATACCTGGCTGGGAGGACATCATATCACTATACAAGGATTAAAACAAATATTAGGGGGAAGAAAAGAAATTACGGTCTGTGAGATTGGTTGTGGTGGAGGTGACAACTTGCTGGCCATAAAAAAATGGTGTAATAAGAATAATATCGGGGTCGATTGTATCGGTATAGATATTAATCCCGATTGTATACAAATAGCTAAATCAAAATTTTCAGATCAACATTCTTCTTTTATTGTTTCGGATTACAAAAAATATGTCTTCCTAACTAAAAAACCAGATATCATTTTTTCTTCTTTGTTTTGCCATCACTTCAGCAATGACGATTTAATCAGTATGCTGCAATGGATGGAATCAAATTGCCGCCTCGGTTTTTTTATCAATGACCTGCACCGGCATTTCCTGGCTTATCATTCTATTAAAATATTAACTCAGCTTTTTTCTAAATCATATCTCGTAAAAAATGATGCCCCATTGTCTGTTTCAAGGGGATTTATCAGGAAGGAATGGGAACAGTTATTGGAACGGTCAGGAATGGCTCATTATGAGTTACAATGGAAATGGGCTTTCCGGTGGCTGATCATTATTCATAAACAATGACAAGAGAAAATCCCGGATATAACCCTGCTGCTCATCCGATACTAAATGTAGAGCCGGAGATATATGATGTTGCGATCATCGGTGGAGGGCTTGGAGGTTTGTCTCTTTCGATTCAGCTTGCAAAAGCCGGGCACCGGGTTGTTCTTTTTGAAAAAGAAAAATATCCATTTCATAAGGTATGTGGCGAATATATCAGCCTTGAAAGCTGGAATTTCCTGGAGGAATTGGGAGTTCCATTGAGTGATTGGGATTTGCCACTCATCAACAGGTTGCAGGTTTCTGCTCCCAACGGAAAATATATTGAACATGACCTGCCCTTAGGGGGATTTGGAATCAGCAGGTATAAGCTGGATGCAACTTTAGCACAGATTGCAAAATTGGAAGGAGTGGAATTATATGAACTGACAAAAGTGAATGAAGTCCGCTTCGAAAAAACGCAATTTAACATACAGACCACTGCATTTGCATGCGAGGCTAAAATCGTATGCGGCGCATTCGGAAAAAGAAGTAACCTTGATGTTAAATGGAAAAGAAATTTTGCAAGGCAAAAAAATAATAAGCTTAATAATTATGTCGGAATAAAATATCATATACAAACAGATTTTCCGTCCGATATGATTGCATTGCATAATTTCAGGAGCGGATACTGCGGGATCTCGCAAATTGAAGACCATCAATATTGTCTGTGTTACCTGACTACAGCGAAAAACCTCAGCGATTGTAATAACTCGATTGAAGAAATGGAAAGAAGAATATTAAGACAGAATCCTTTTCTTGAAAAAATTTTTTCTTCCTCCCTCTTTTTACTCGACGAGCCCGTAACAATTTCCCAGATCAGTTTCGAAAAAAAATCACAGGTTGAAAATCATATCCTCTTTGTCGGGGATGCTGCCGGTATGATCACACCACTTTGCGGCAATGGAATGAGCATGGCGATGCATGCAAGTAAGATTGCCTTTACCCAAATTCATTCCTTCCTCCAACAGGAAATAAAAAGATATGAGATGGAACAACAGTATTCTGATGAGTGGAACAAATATTTCAGAAAAAGATTGCAGGCAGGAAGAATTATTCAAAGGTTTTTCGGAGATGAATCTCTGTCCAATTTATTGATCCGTTCAGTGAAACCCTTTCCTAAATTTATTTCTTACCTGATCAGGCAAACGCATGGTCAGCCTTTTTGATTGCTTTTTAATTCCATTTCGTATTTGGATTGTTCAGAATTATTTTTATTTTGACAAGATGAAAATATTTCTCTTTACATTTTTCCTAAGCCTTTCTCTATTCACTCATAGTCAGGGAAATGATCTCTTTTATGTATTCAATGCTGACTGGAAACCGACAGATATGAAAAACGCAAAGTTTTTCCTTCATGTCCAACGAAAGAATGACAGCACCTGGCAATGGGATTATTATAATATGTTCGGTCCGCTTATAAAAACAGAGCGTTATAAAGATAAGCAGGCAACTATTCTAAATGGTGCGGTCGCATATTACTCAGCAAATGGTTATCTGGATTCAACAGGCATGTATAAGAATGGTCTGAAAGAGGGCGATTTTTGGAAATTAGAAGAAGATTCACTTAGATGGAAGATTAAATATGTATATCATAACAATGAATTGAAGGAAGTGGATATTGAGGACAATAAGCAAAAGAAAAATGACGATGAAGAAGCAAAGTTTGAAGTTGAAACCGAATCCGAATACCCTGGAGGCATTAAAGCATGGCAAAAATTCCTGATAAAAAATATAAGATATCCGGACCGCGCAATTAACAACAAAATAGAAGGAGCTGTTCGCATCGCTTTTATTGTAGATACAGAGGGCAAAATTGAAGACAGCTATGTAGCTAAATCTGTCGAATTCTCTCTCGACGAAGAGGCTTTGAGAATTATTCGTAATTCCGGGAAATGGGAGCCGGCGATTGAGGATAACAGAAAAGTGAAATCCTATAAAATACAGCCTATCTATTTTAGACTTGAATAAAGAATTAACTTCAACTATAGTTTAAACCATTTCCTCGGGCGGATGTTAATATGAATATGGATTCTACTCCAAAAAAAACCCTCGTCCTCGGCGCATCGGATAACCCTGAACGTTATAGTTACCTGGCTGTAAACCGGCTCCGGGCAAAAAATCATCCGGTTGTTGGCATCGGTATTAAAAAAGCAAGGGTAGCCGATGTTGATATTGACACGGAAAAAAAACCATATACGGATATTCATACTGTATCCATTTACCTCAATCCTAAAAACCAGAAAGGGTACCACGATTACATCTTATCATTACATCCCAAACGCATCATTTTCAATCCGGGCGCCGAAAATAACGAGCTGGCCGAACTGGCAAAAGCCAATGGTATTCAACCCATGGAAGCCTGCACCCTTGTCCTTTTGAGTACAGGCCAGTTTTAAGCAATAATGACAATGGTTTCCCGTTTAAATAGATGCGAGAATCAGTGCGTTTGTCCCTGATTGTCAGCATAAGCAACTATAAACAAATATCCATGAATAACCGGAGGCTCTTCGGATGCATAGTTGCCTGTTTTCTTCTGACAGGTGCAACAACAGCCCAGCCATTGACACTTACAGGATCCGAAATCAATCCCCGGCAGGTTTTATTGTTCAACGGACTTCCCCAAAAGATTTCCTGCAATACTGAGTCGCTCGGAAAATTATTTTCTTCATCAGACAAAATTGTATTATCACTGTCACCCATATACGAATTCAAAGGGGAAATTATTTCAAGATCGCATCCAAATCCAAGTGCAGAAACAATGAATATCAGCCTGTATGATTTTCCTCAGTCCTTATTCACAATTTCGCGTATCCTGCAAGAAGATGGATCCATTCAATATACGGCTCATATATTCAGTTTCCGGAGCCAGGATGCTTTGATATTATCAAGAGAGGAAGGAAAATATTTCTTTATCAAAACAGAACAACGATTATTATTAACTGAATAAATTATTCATACTAAACCCTAGCCAATGCCTGATTCGTACCCATGAAAAACTTTTAGAAGCCCTGAATAAATATCCGTACCATGAAACTCAATTATCTGATGATATTACTCATTGGAGTAATGCCGGATGCCGGCACCCTGGAAGCACAGATACCCATTATGAATAGTTATCCCTCTGCCCATGCAACGGTTTACCTGGATTTTGACGGAGAATATGTGGCAGGCACTATCTGGAACCAGGGTGGTCCCATCACTGCAAAACCAGCCGGTTTATCTGTCCGAGATATAACGGAAATATTTAACCGAATTTCTGACGATTATCATCCATTCAATATCAATATCACCACCGATGCGGCCGTGTTCAATAAAGCGCCCATACTCCAAAGAATAAGGGTCATTTTTACTTCCAGCAGCAATTGGTATGGAATTGCCCCGGGTGTTTCTTTCGTCCGTTCATTTACCTGGGGGGATGATACACCGGCCTGGGTATTCAGCGATTTTTTAGGAAATAATCCAAAATTGCTCGCAGCCTGCGCATCGCATGAAATTGGTCATACACTGGGGCTCCAACACCAGAGTATCTATGATACTAAAGGACACAAAATCACCGAATATAACAGCGGATCTGGTAATGAGAAAACAGGCTGGGCTCCTATCATGGGTATTAATTTTTATAAGAACTGTACCACGTGGAATACTGGTACCTGTGCTGTTCGTTGCGATTCCATTCAAAGTGATATGAAAATTATCGCAGGAAGTCCGAACAATTTTGGTCTGCGACCGGATGATTACGGTGATGACCAGACGAAAGCTGATCCGGTTAATATATATGGACAGGAATTTTCAATAAAGGGCATTATTAATTTTCGAACTGATAAAGACGTTTTCAAAATAGATATGCATGCACGTTCGGAAATAATTGTAAACTTAATTACGGGAATTACAGAAAAAAATATTAAAGTCAATATCTGCGACGCAAAATCAGAAACAATAGCCACATATAATTACTCCGGACTGCTTCAGAAAAATATTGATCTTGTTCTTGATCCGGGAACATATTTTTTAATTGTTGAGGATGCTTGCGATAAAGATCGGCGCAATCATTTTACAACAAAATTCTATGCGCTGAGTGGCTTATTAATATCTACCGAAGAATTACAACAATTAGCAATCCGGTAAAAAATAATAAAACGATAATCCATATGCGATTTTGTGTGTATCCGGTTTTTTGGTAAATTCGACAAACCTATTTAAATATGTTATGGCGAAAATTTAATGGCGACCCGATTGAACTTCCGATTGCCCATGCCGTTGAAAACGCAATCCGGCGTGAAACCGAAAAAGGCTACCATCTGAAAGTCTGCATTGGCACAGATTCCCAGGTAAAAGGCATTGAAACTGAATTTGCAACCGTCATTGTTTTTCTGCGCGAAGGACATGGAGGCTTTATGTTCATTCACAATGAAAAAACAAAAACACAGTATACGATTAAAGAACGTATGCTGGTTGAAGTTGCGAAAAGCATTGAAATTGCTTACGAACTCTGCAACCTGTTCAACAAGTATGATGTGGACATGGAAGTGCATGCCGATATCAATACCAACCCGCATTTCAAAAGCAACGATGCACTCAAGGAAGCAATGGGATATATTCTCGGTATGGGTTTTGCCTTCAAAGCAAAACCGGAAGCATTTGCCAGCAGCAGTTGTGCAAATAAGGTAGTTAATTAAACCACCATTTACCCCTAAAGGTGAAATTAAAAACTTACTTCATCGCCCCTTTAGGGGCTGGAGGTTTATCTCCTCAATTAATTCCAGTATTTTTTCCCTGCCGGTTTTTTTAACTGCGCTCGTAATGATATGCCGGGGCAAAAACTGCCAGCTTTCTTTCATCTTTCCTAAAAATGATTTTACATTACTATTTACGGTACGCTGGTTTTCTTTATCTGCTTTGGTAAAAATCAGGCAAAAAGGAACCTGCCATTCTCCCAGCTGACTGACAAAATCAATATCTATTTTTTGAGGTGAATGACGGCTATCGATTAACAAAAAAACATTTACAAGATTTTCTCTTTTGCGAAGGTAATCCTCAATCATCCTTTGCCATTTCTTTCTTTGAGACTGTGAAACCTTTGCAAATCCATATCCTGGTAAATCCACAATATACCAGCGTTCAATTTTATTTTTTTGAGCCGATGAAAGGATGCTTTCAATTTCAAAATGATTGATCAATTGTGTTTTTCCGGGAGATCCTGAAGTCTTCGCCAGGTGATCATGATTGCAGATCATATTGATCAGTGATGATTTGCCAACATTACTCCGGCCAATGAATGCATATTCCGGCCTGTCTGGTTTTGGACAGGCTTTATAATCAGGACTGCTGATCAGGTATTTTGAAGACCGGATGATCATGATTGTGTAATATATTAATAATAATAGACAATGGACAATAGGCAATAAGCAATTAAAATATAGTTTAAATTTAGAGTTATAAAAGAGGTCTCAGGTCATTTCAATCCTAAGAAAATAAAATTCTTTGTGGGTCGCATTTAAAATGAGGTAAGTGTTTTATCCATTTTCAATTATCTCACCTCATGAATGGATTAAAGAAAATATATTATTTCCTGCTTCTGTTGAAAAGTTTTAATGCTTTTACTCAAAATTCTCACCTTGAGAAATTAGACTCGCTGGCCTTACAATTAACTAAGGAATTTCGTGCTGATAAACACGAAGAATTATTTTTGCAAACAAACAAGTGGTTCTTTGTTGCCGGAGAGGACGTATGGTTCAGGCTTTATTGCATAAACCAAATCTCCCATAAAGTATCCCGCCATAGCAAGATTGTTTATGTGGATCTGGTGGATGACAGTGATCACGTAGTTCAACAATTACTATTAAATAATGAACAACTGCAAATGGAGGGGGTTATTCCTTTGCCATCAAATCTTCCTGAAGGATACTATTGGGTGAGGGCGTTTACCTCCCAGATGCTCCATCATGACTCCAGCCATATTTGTGTAAAGCCTGTCTATGTTTTCAGTCCCAACAACCGGCAATTGAAGATTTCAGAAGACCGGATAAAAAAACAGATTACTGAATTAAAGGATTCTATGATTCCCCAAATAAAATTTTACCCTGAGGGAGGTGCTCTGGTTGAAGCGGCTAATTCGGTTATAGCTTTCCGTTGTACTGACCAATGGGGTCATCCACTGGAAATTCATGGATCCATCAAAGACGCCAACGATTCTTTAGTTGCAGACATCAAAACTGATTTGCCGGGGCTCGGAAAATTCAGCCTTTTTGTAGAAGAGGGGAAAAAATATTTTGCTTACATGAAATGGAATGGAAAAGATTTCACTTTTCCTATTCCACTTGCTGATCCTTTTGCGACCAAACTATCCATAGTTAGCGAAGATGACCAATTTTTCAAGGCAGAGGTATTATTAGGAGATTCTCTCTATAGGAAAAATCTCCCCACTTATTTATTAGGGTTCAGCAGGGATAGTCTGTGTTTTGCTGCCTGGGGCAATGATATGTATCAGGTATCTGTTCCAAAAAATAATTTCCCCCAGGGCAAAGCGACCCTAATGCTATTTAATCAAAAAATGCAGTTGGTCAGTATGCGGGATATTTATATTGATAGAAAAGACTTACAATTTATCATACATGCTGACAAAGAAGATTATGCTACCCGGGAAAAGGTTAAACTGCATATGAAAGTCACGGACTTCAAAGAACATCCCATCCTGGCTTTATTATCTGTTTCTGTAACTGACGATTCTCTTGTAAAAGAATTACCAATGCCCGGTTATTTGAACTCTTTAATAAATGACAATATAGAAATACCCGAAAATTACGACTCTGACAAACTGATTAATCAATATTCGAAGGAACAACGGGATCTGATCATGCTTACACAAAAAAGCGATTTCGAAAAACAGCAAATCGATAGTCATGCGATAAATGATGATCCTGATAGCAGCATTTCGGTCATAAAAGGAAAAATTCTTGACAGCAAAGGTCATCCACAAAAAAATCGTATCGTAACACTTTATTGTTTTAAGAATTTTATGATCCTTGAAACTGATACGACAGACGAATCAGGCCGTTTCCATTTCCAATTGCCTGACTATCCAGACAGCACGGAGTTTACCATCCAGGTTACAAATTCTAAAGGAATTCTCCAGGATGATAAAATCATCCCGGATACATTTGCATTTCCCCGCTTTAATACTGCAATCCAATTAAAAAAAAGATTTGCATCAGATCAGTTGCAGGCATTGAATAACTTTAAAAGATCTGATTTGGATACTATTCGCAATTGGAATGGAAAAGGATGGCTAAAAGAAGTCACAGTCAAAGGATATAAAAAAAAGCCGTCCGCTTTTGATGAGCAAAAAAGGGTGAGCAATTTTTCTCATGTTGTAACATATGATCAATTTAAAAGTGGTGGCTTTAACAGTGTAGGCAATTCCCTATTAATGGTTCCCGGCGTTCATTTTAAATCAGGATATTTGGTATTTGGTGGTGGCTCTCCAAATGAAGGTCCGGGAATTGAACCTTTACTCGTCATAGACGGAATTCCAATAGACGCTGGATTTCTTTCTCAAATCAAACCAATTGGAGAGCGAAGTCCGGTTATCGCTTATTTAAATACGTTGAATCCTGAATTTATAGATTTTATAGAAGTATTGACGGGTCCGGAAGCGGCTTCCTATGGTATCAGGGGAGGCAATGGTGTAATACTAGTAAATACCAGAAACACATTAAGGCAAGTGGATAACAATTCGGGGAGGATGGAATACAGACCAAAAGGCTTTCATACTCCTCCTTCCTTTTTGTCTCCTGATTATAGTCAAAAAGAATTAAAGAATTCTCCCTATCCTGATCAGCGGTCTACCCTGTATTGGAATGGAAGTCTGCTGACAAACAATGAAGGAAAAGCTTCTCTCAGTTTTTATACTTCTGACAGGAAAACAACTTATACAGTTACGGTTACAGGGATCACCAATACCGGCGAATTGATCTACGAAAAATCGAAGATAAACAGGGAATGATTTATGAATGCGTTGAAAAAAATAATTTGTTTTTTATCTTTTTTATCTTCAGCAAAAGCATTCAGTCAAACTCCTGCTTTTGTGAGTATTGACTCACTGGCGGGTCAATTCATAAAAAGCATTCGCTCTGAATACAGAGAAAAAATCTTTTTGCAGACAGACAAATGGTTCTATGTTGCAGGAGAAGACCTCAGGTTCCGTTCATATTGCATCAATTCACTCTCACATAAAATATCCCGCCACAGCAAAACAGTGTTTGTCGAACTAGTTGACGACAAAGACAGTTCGATTAGCCAGTTTTTTTTGGATAATTCTAAGTTAAGACTAGAGGGAAACATCTTGCTTTCGCCGAATTTGCATGAAGGATATTACTGGCTTCGTGCATTCACACGGCTAATGCTGGCTCAGGATAGTACTAACATATTTGTTCAGCCCATTTACATCTTCAACTCAAAAAACCGGACTTCCTCTTTAAATGAGCCTGAAGTGGAAAAACTAAACGACAACAACACAACAGATTCCGGGCCTCCTCGATTAGTTTTTTACCCTGAAGGGGGAGCCTTGATTTCCGGCACCAATACAACAGTTGCATTTACTTGTACAGATAAAAAAGGTCAACCGCTTTCAATCAGGGGTTATGTAAAAGACGGGCTGGATTCAGTAGTTGCAAGTTTTGCAACCAGTATGAAGGGAATAGGAAAGTTTAATTTTTTTGTCTGGAAGTCGAGAAAATATACTGCTTTTATCAAATGGAATGAAAAAGATATTCCCTATCCCCTCCCGTTTGTGAATCAGTTCGCCAGCCAGATATCCATTGCTGAAGAAAATGAGAATTTCTTTCGGGTAATTGTATCGCTGGGAGACTCTCTATACAAAAAAAACAGGCCAACTTATTTACTGGGGATCAGCCGCGACAGTTTATGTTTTGCCGCAGCCGGAACGGATATGTATGAGGTTTTTATTCCAAAAAGAAATTTTCCAAGAGGAAAATCTATGCTGGTTTTATTTGATGAAAGGAAGCAGGTGGTCAGTGAAAGAAATATTTATATAGACAGGAATAATCTCAAGCTCAGTGTGCGCCCGGATAAGGAAATATATGGCCCCAGAGAGAAAGCAAACCTGGATATAGCCCTGACAGATTCAAATGACCGCGCGGTGGTTGCATTGTTTTCCATGTCTGTTACAAATGATTCACTGGCAAAGGGAACTGTCGGTTTGGATATCGTAAATCAAATCATGAACGACAACATTTCATTTTATGACCCAGATATTTCCGACAGTGCATTGAGCCATTATACAAATGATCAGTG
This sequence comes from Puia sp., assembly GCA_035499855.1. Classification (GTDB taxonomy): domain Bacteria; phylum Bacteroidota; class Bacteroidia; order Chitinophagales; family Chitinophagaceae; genus Puia. The sequence continues at coordinate 29,014 of DATJXY010000107.1, forward strand.
GGATCTGATCATGCTTACGCAAAAAGAACTCTTTAAGGAATGGCAAAAGAAACCCGACGCCTCTACTTTTTCATCCTTTAACGACAGCAGTGTAGACTACAATATTTCCAATATCAATGCAAGAATTCTGGATGGAAAAAATCAACCTGTCCCAAACCGGATCGTTACACTTATCTCCAATAAGAATACAGTCATTATTGAAACGGATACGACAGATACCCAGGGTGGCGTTCATTTTCCCCTTCCGGAAATAGTAGACAGCACTTTGTTTGTATTGCAGGTAACTAATCTGAAAGGCATCCAACAGCGAGACAGGATCGTCATACAAGCGCCGGAATTTCCCAGAATACCCACTCCTTGTGCATTGAAAAGAAGATTTTCTCTCATCCAGGAAAAAACCTTAAACAATTTTAAAGTCAACCAGCTTGACACGGTCAGAATTGGAACAGGTAAGGAATGGTTGAAAGAAGTAATCGTTAAAGGATACAGAAAAAAGCCCCTTGAATATGATGAGGCAAAAAGGGTGAGTTCTTTCTCACGGATAGTCACACACGAACAGTTCGATAAGGGGGGAACCAATTCCGTTGTCAATTCTCTTTTAATGGTTCCCGGAGTACATTTGAAAGGAGGGTTCCTTGTAGTCGGAGGCAGTGGGGGTTTTTCAGCGGGACCTAATATTGAGCCTCTGCTGGTGATTGATGGAATAGCGATCGATCCCAATACTATTATAAGCCAATGGAATCCGAAAATGTATCCCAGTCCGATCATCCAATACATCGAACAATTCGCTCCTGCTACAATCGATTTCATTGAAGTCCTGACAGGAGGTGAGGCAGCGGTATATGGAGTACAGGCTGGAAATGGTGTCATCCTCATTAACACCGGAACTAAGTTGAGAACGACAAAGGAAGGCACAGGTATGATAACCTATTATCCAAAAACATATTTTACAGCGTCTGAATTTGCAATGCCTGATTATGACAAAAAGGAAATAAAAAAGTCTCCTTATCCTGACCGGCGATCAACCATCTACTGGAATGGAAATATTTTAACAGATAGTAAGGGAACAGCATCTGTAAATTATTTTACTGCAGATTCGAAGGGACCTTATACAGTTACGATTGAAGGGATTACTTCAAGCGGAATATTAATTTACAATAAATCAAAAATAAACGGTGCAGTAGCAAAAATGCAATAAGTAATCAAAATTCCTAAATAATTCTTCAACATTTCACGTCCGATTTAAAAAAATACTTGAAGAATGATGCATTATCTTCGCGCGCATGGCTGAATACAAACATGATACAGTAGTTCCATTTAAAGATTCGTCCCAGACAAAAAAGCAACAGGTGGCTGAAATGTTTGACCGGATTGCATTCCGCTATGATTTCCTGAACCATTTCTTAAGCGGAGGCATTGATGTATCCTGGCGGAGAAGAGCGATCAGGGAATTAGCAGAAATCAATCCTCAAATTATCCTGGATGTAGCAACAGGTACTGCTGATATGCCCCTGATGATGATCAAATACCTTCAGCCAAAAAAAATTACAGGTATTGATATTTCCGAAAAAATGCTGGAGATCGGTAGAAAAAAAATTTCCGGTTTAAAATCAGAGAGTCTTATAGAATTGCAGAGCGGTGACAGTGAATCAATCGATTTTTCCGACAATTGTTTTGATGCCATAACAGTTGCTTTCGGTGTCCGGAATTTTGAAAATCTTGAAAAGGGGTTAACGGAAATTTTTCGTGTATTGAAGCCCGGTGGTAAACTGATCATATTGGAATTTTCCAAACCACAGAATAAATTTTTCAAAAAAATATGTGATTTTTATTTCCGTTTTATAACACCAGGTATCGGTAAACTGGTTTCAAAGAACAGGGATGCCTATCAGTATCTCGATAAATCGGTCGAAGCCTTTCCTGAAGGGGAAAACTTTCTTCGGATTTTACAAAAATGTAATTATACCAATACTTATTACAAAGCACTTACTCTGGGAATCTGCAGCATCTATGGTGCATGGAAAGCCCTCCCAAATCACTAATGAAAATGTTAAATTTTATTTATCTGGAAACAGTTGAAATCTGCCAGCAAATCAGCGCAATTAAATTGTGCCCAAAACGTTGTTAAGTCCTGTAAGGAATATCAGGTCGGAATTTTTATCGTTTTTCAAGATTAAATAATTGGTTTCAAGTAATTTATGAATTCAATGCATCGGTCAGCAGCTTTGGTAATTTATTTGTGGTTAGGAATATTATTGTTGACAGGATTCTCTGCTTCAGCCCAGTTGAGGGATAATCTGAATCTTCCTGAAAGTGATAATAAACCATTTTATCTGGGCATTGGAATTATTTATTCGAGAGCACATTTTCAGATTTCATCTCATCCGAATTTTTTGCAAAGCGATAGTGTCTTATCAGTTAATTCCACCAACAATAGTGGTGTTGGATTAACCGGGTTTTTTAATTTCCGGCTGAGTAAACATTTCCAATTCCGGGTTGTGTTCCCAGAACTGATCTTTTCTTCACAAAATCTTGTATACACTCTCAAGGATCCGTCAACAGGCAACACTTCAAGTGCCACGAAGCAAATCGAATCAATAACAGCGGGAATTCCACTTCAGGTTAAGTTTAGTTCAGACCGTATTCACAATTTCCGTGTGTACATGCTGGCCGGAGGAAGTTTTCAATATGATCTCGCCTCCAATGCTACTGCAAGAAAAGCACAGGACCTGGTAAAATTAAAGCCTTACGATTTCAGTATACAGGCTGGAGTCGGTCTTCAGTTTTATTTGCCGATGATTATTTTATCTCCCGAATTAAAAATAAGCAACGGATTGATCAATGTGCATAGCCGCGATCCAAATCTCATCTACTCAAGCGTTATTGATAAACTCAATTCGAGAATGATTGTCTTCTCCCTCATCATTGAAGGATAATGTTTTTTAGAATTAGAAATCGGGAATATTCCCGGCCCTCCATTCATTAGCCACTATCTGTGCATATGGTTATTAAAAAAAGTATAGAAAAGTCCTATTTGTGCAACGCTATTCCTATAATCAGGATTTTCAAAGTTTGAATCTGCCACTTTGGATAATCCAACATTATAACGGGCACCAATACCCAATCCGAATGGAGCATGATAACCCAGGCCAAATCCCCATGCAAAATCAGAATTTTTCGTTATATCCTTTACCTTCTGATTTTCGAATTGAGCTGAGCTGACATTAATACCCGCTTCCGGCCCGGTTTCAAGATAAAATCCTCCATTAAATTCAAATTTTGCCATCACCGGAATTGTAAGATAGTTGAGATTAAAATCGTGTTTTTCTCCTGTCGATAAATCTTTAATCCCTGTTCCCTGTGTTGAAAAAAGCGCTTCCGGTTGTAAGGAAAAATGATTTCCGAAATAAAAGCCGACGAATGCACCGACATTATATCCTATCCTTGCTTCATATTTCGAGTCTTCATAATTATCACCCACAAAATTGCTGATATTCATGCCACCTTTTACACCGAGTTGAAATCTTTGTGCAAATCCTGAAACAGAGATTAAAAGCAAAGCCACAAAAAGAAATTTTTTCATAATACTGATTTTGTTTGAATAATTTTTTATATCCTGATACAATAGCAGGCGAATACTATACCATCCTTTAAATCCTTATGAATTGGATAAAAAATGAATGTTGTGTAAATACCTGGGGAAAATTAACTGCAGGTGTACAATATCATACTCGGATTCCGGTCAATAATCATATTGGCGCCTGAACATGTTTATTCTCAGGCCGATGGTGAAAGTCGTAGAATTTGTGTTTGTAGTAGCTGTTATATCATGAATAGTGTAGGTTCTGTACATTACAGAAAAATCAAGAAATACATTTTCTTTTGGCTCCCATGAAACAAGTGCAGAGGCATTCACACAATTAGCAGGTATTCCTGATCCAATCTTAAATCCATAATCTCTGGGTCTTGTATCATAATTTTCCAAAATATTACTCCCAAAGTTAACACCTGCAGAATCCAATCCCTGTTTGTAATAAATCACTTTGGTTTCTATATTCCATCTGTTCGCAGGCTGATAACGCAGGATGCCGATGAATTCATTGAAGTTAGCTCCGAGCGGATGGGCTAATGGCTGGTTATAATGAGAATAATTGGCCACTGTATCATTATGCGAATAAGTATAAGGTCTGACCAGGTTGGTCTCCAATTGCAAATCCAAACCTTTTATTTCAAATACATTGATATACTTAAAACCAAGTTGTAAGCCCTGTTTGTTTCCCCACCAGCCATCGGAATAATGCAAAACTTCATGAAGTACGAATTCATTGATTAAAAACTGTCCGTAAAATTGTGTGGCATGCCCGACATTGGCTTTAAAATCAAACCCAACTGTGGTTTTATCAGGACTTCCATTTTCCTGTTGTGCAGCTACGAGAAAAATAACAGGATTCAAATAGGAGAAATCGAAATAATTTGCCCGGCTGAATACAACATTATCATACATTCCGAGATTAAGCCATTTGGTAGCATTGATACTGAGATGATGAACCGCTGCATATTTTTTGGGATACTGGTAATCACCTGGCAAATGTTGACTGATCAGTTCCATAAAAATGACCTGGTAGTTCAATTTCCATACACGTGTATTGATTTTCAAAAATAGATACGGCGCTGAATAATCACTCAAAAGCAAACTACGATAACCATTTCCTATAAAATTTTTATCGTATCCGAACTGAAAAGTAAAATATTTCCATACGTCAAAAACAATATAGCCCCTGGCATCAAAATAATCGAAAGCAGTTTCTTTAAATGGTTTATAATATCCAATGCCAGGTACCGCCGGATAACCGGAAGCGGTTACACGGCTTTGAAAAAAGGCGGGGCCTCTTTCCTGGTTATCGGTGATATAAGAAGAGAATCCAACATGATTTCCAATCAATCCTCGAAAAGTTAATCCTTTCGAATTCAAAAAGACGCGTTCGCTATTTCCGGTTTCATAAGATTGTTGTTCCTGCAAAACAGGATTGACTGCCAGAAAAAAATCTTTTTCGTTGACCTCAAGAAAATTTGATTTTGTTTTGTAAATCGTGTTCCACAAAGGATGTTTACTTTTAAAATCCTCTTTGCTGGAATTCACCCATTCGCTGTTATCCATCAATAAAGAATGCAGATTATATTCATCTGTTTTTGAAAGTTTATAAACGTAATCATAAGGATAAAACTTGTTTAATGAGTCTGCTCTTTCCGCAGCTTCTACCGCAATTTTCCTGCTCAGGGGTTTAGCTGTAAATACATTCAGGTCAGGATCTGTTTGAAGAAGGATTTCCAATCTCTCCAGGAAATGATCAGACTTTGAGCCTTGTGGTAAATAAGTGGATTGAGCTAAACCTGAAAAAACAAACAACAGAAATATCGAATAGCTTAGAATGGTTTTTATAAATTGCGTCATGTTAGTGTTTTAGCAATTCCTGTTTAATCCCCGGTTAAGCAGCTGGCGGTTCGTCAATTCAGTTAATGTCTTTAACCTAACGGCATTTATTTCAATTCAAGATATGCAAAATTATCTTATTAAAAATATTTCAATCGTTAATGAAGGAAGGATTATCGAGGGTGATGTATTGATAAAAAACAATCGTATTGAAAAAATCGGCCGTAATATTCAACCATCCATACAGGTTCAGGAAATCGATGGCGAAAAAAAATATTTGCTGCCCGGCGTAATTGATGACCAGGTGCATTTTCGCGAACCCGGATTAACGCATAAGGCTAATATTTATAGCGAGTCCAAAGCTGCTGTTGCAGGCGGTATTACTTCATTTATGGAAATGCCGAATACGATTCCACCCGCATTTACACAGGAATTGCTGGAAAAGAAATATGAGATTGGTTCAAACTCCTCTCTGGCCAATTATTCATTTTTTATGGGCACTTCAAATGACAATGCAGATGAAGTGTTGAGAACGAATGAGAAAAAAAAGGAAGTCTGTGGTGTTAAAATATTCATGGGTTCTTCCACCGGAAATTTATTGGTAGATAATTACCTGACGCTTGATAAGCTCTTCCGGGAAACAGAATTATTGATCGCGACCCATTGCGAAGACGAAAAGATTATTAAAAAAAATCTGGAAAAAATAAAACTTGAAAAAGCTGAACTCAGTCCCGGTGATCATCCGCTAATACGAGATGAGCAGGCCTGTTTCGAATCTTCGCTCACTGCCATTCAGTTTGCTAAAAAATATAATAGCCGCCTCCATATACTTCATTTATCTACTGAAAAAGAAATGCAGCTTTTCAGCAATATGGTTCCATTGCGTGAAAAAAGAATTACTGCAGAAGTTTGTGTACACCATCTTCATTTTACCAGTGATGACTATGCGAAATTAGGAAACCAGATCAAATGCAATCCTGCTATTAAAGCGCCTCATAACAGGGAAGCATTGTGGACAGCCTTATTGGATGACCGACTGGATGTAATCGCTACCGATCATGCGCCACATACCATGGAAGAAAAAGGATTTTACAGAGATCTGGACGGTTGCCTCACTCCCCTGTCGGGAGAAAATGGCTCCTATCAAAAAGCACATGCGGGCCTTCCACTGGTTCAACATTCCCTCCTGCTCATGTTATACTATGTACAAAAAGGTAAAATCAGCCTTGAAAAAATGGTTGAGAAGATGAGCCATGCCGTGGCTGACTGTTTCCGGATCCATCAGAGAGGATTTATCCGCGAAGGATATTTTGCAGATCTTGTAATTGTGGACATGAATCAGACCACAACCATCGACAGACAAAATATACTGTATAAATGCGGATGGAGCCCCATGGAATCCTGCCGGGGAAATAATTCCGGTCCTGTTTTTCCTGCTGTCATTACAAATACTTTCGTGAACGGACACCTGGTTTATGGAAATGGAGCTTTTGATGAATCTCAGAAAGGATATCGATTATCTTTTGACAGGTAGCATTCAAAAAATGGACGTAGACAAAACAACATATGAAGATCTCTCTCTCTTTAATCATGAAGAAGAATCTTCTATTTTTCATAAACTCGATTTTACCCGAACCCGCGGGGGAAAAAACAGGCTTTTACAGTTTTTCAATAATCCATTCAGTGACCTGAAGCACATCAGAGACACACAAAAAATCATTTCTCTGATCACCCTTCACATTGATGAATGGCCTCTTTCTATTTCCAATGGAACGGTAATGGTGATGGAAAGATTTTATGAAACACCTTTTGATGAGATTCCAAATGGCCATAATTTCCTGAATGGAATCAGTTATAAATTATTTCATGCACCCGATTACTCATTACTCAGGTATTCTCTCGGACATTTTGCCGATTTTATAAGAGGCATGCACAAACTGATCCAGATTTTTGATACCGATGAATGTCCCGGATTGTTACGGAACTTTCTTCACCGGACCAAAACCTTATTGAACCACGAAATCATTTATTCTCTTTATCAAAAAAAACAAGGTTCTGAATTTTCGGTTACAGAAACCATTTATTATGGGAACTATATTCATGGCCGGTTCAAACAATTCGCCCAGGAATTAATCGAAATTTATGGACGAATAGACGCATGGTATTCAATGACTATAGCTACAAAGCAGTTAAACTTATCATTGCCCGTTTTTACTGAATCAGATCAACCCTGCATAAAAGCAAATTCTTTATATCATATACTCTTGCTAACACCTGTTGCTTACGATATTCAAATTAACCAGGACAGTAATTTTCTTTTTTTAACCGGGGCTAATATGGCAGGCAAGAGTACTTTCATTAAGGCGGTCGGCGCTGCTGTATTCCTTGCTCATATTGGCATGGGCGTACCTGCAAAAGAAATGAGCTTGAGTCTTTTTGATGGGATACTGAGTAATATCAATGTCGTAGATAATCTTGTAAAAGGAGAGAGTTATTTCTTCAATGAAGTGCAACGTATCAGAAATACAATTGTCAAAATTAACAATAACGGAAAATGGCTTGTATTGATTGATGAATTATTTAAAGGTACAAATGTTGAGGATGCAATGAAATGTTCTTCCACGGTAATCAAAGGCCTGATCAAAATGAAAAATTCTTTATTCATCCTGTCCACGCATCTTTACGAGATCGGTGAAGAATTAAAACAATATCCCAATATCTCCTTCCGGTATTTTGAAACAAAAATCAAAGACGATCAGCTAGATTTCAGTTACCAGCTAAAAGATGGGATCAGCAATGATCGTCTTGGATATTTGATTTTAAAAAGAGAAAAAGTCGTGGAAATGCTCGAGAAATTATAAGCAGGTTTCCCATGATGAGTCGACCACTCCACTGACCCACGAGTATACTTGGGGGAGTGGTCCACTGAGCGCAAATACCACAAACTGGTCTTATTCTCTTTCTTTTAATTTTCTATCTTAAGCGCTCACCTGATAATCTATCCTATGCTTGTCAAAACCTTTGGCAGTGCAGTTTATGGTGTCGAAGCCATCACAATCACCGTTGAAGTAAATATATTAAGCGGCAATAAATATTATATTGTAGGACTGCCCGATAATTCAGTGAAGGAAAGCCTGCAGAGAGTGGAAAGCTCCGTTAAATCCAATGGTTACCGTATGCCACGGACCAAACTGGTCGTAAGTCTTTCTCCGGCAGATCTGCGTAAAACCGGCTCTGCATTTGATTTGCCTATTGCAATTGGAACATTGGGTGCCAGTGAGCAATTGAAAAATGTCGAATTGTTTGAGAAATATATTATGGCAGGTGAATTGAACCTGGATGGATCCGTTCATCCTATCAAGGGAGCACTGCCAATTGCCATTCAAGCCAGGAAAGAAAACTTCAAAGGTTTGATTGTTCCAAAGCAAAATGCACGGGAAGCAGCAATGGTAAATAATCTGAATGTATACGGAGTAAGTCATATCAATGAAGTCATTCATTTTTTCCGTGACGAAAAATCATTGCAGCCTGTCATCGTCAATACTAAAGATGAATTCTTTTATGCACAATATGATTTTGATATTGATTTCAGTGATGTAAAAGGACAGGAAAATATCAAGAGAGCATTGGAAATTGCTGCCGCCGGTGGACACAATGCTATTTTAATCGGACCACCGGGAGCCGGAAAAACAATGCTGGCAAGGAGACTGCCAACTATTCTGCCTCCGCTCACTTTATATGAAGCTCTTGAAACAACAAAAATTCATAGTGTGGCCGGCAAGCTTCCTGAAAATGCAACCCTGATATCCAAAAGGCCTTTCCGTTCACCACATCATACTGTTTCTGATGCAGCATTAGTTGGTGGCGGTGGCATACCCCAGCCTGGAGAAATTTCACTGGCGCATAATGGAGTTTTGTTTTTAGATGAATTACCGGAATTTAAACGAACTGTCCTGGAAGTGATGAGACAACCGATGGAAGAGAGAAAAGTAACCATCAGCAGGGCCAGGATCGCTGTCGATTTTCCCGCCAGCTTTATGTTGATTGCATCCATGAATCCATGCCCATGTGGTTTTTATAATCATCCACAAAAAGAATGTACCTGTGCTCCCGGCGCAGTTCAGAAATATCTGAATAAAATATCAGGTCCATTACTCGATCGGATCGATCTGCATGTAGAAGTAACCCCGGTCGCTTTTACAGAATTATCATCACGACAAAAAGGAGAGCGTTCTTCGGATATCCGTGAACGTGTGATCCGGGCGAGGGAGAAACAGGCTGAAAGGTTCATAAATCATCCGGGCATGTATGCCAATGCTCAAATGGGGAGCGGGCTGCTGAAGGAAGTATGCATTATTCAGCAGGCAGGTCAGAATCTGTTGAAAACAGCGATGGAAAAACTCAATTTATCAGCAAGAGCTTATGATCGAATATTAAAAGTTTCGCGTACGATCGCCGATCTTTCCGGATGCAGCGATATTAAAATCGAGCACCTGGCAGAAGCCATCCAATATCGAAGCCTTGACAGGGCAGGATGGGCCGGAGGATGATAGTATTAAAACTTTATTTAGAAGAAGTTTTTGCAAAAACAAAACCTGGTTTTTCTTCAAGCAAAAAAGATAAATTTTCTTTTTTCTCCTTCTTTACGGCACGTGAGGTAAACAGGATTTTCAGAACCTGCATAGCCGTCAGGCGGATGATCTTGAAATCGAGAGAAAGATTTGCATTGCGTATATAGAAAGCATCCCATTGATAACGATGAAAAATACTGTGAAAATTGGTGGCAGGTCCGCGGCATCCTTTAACCTGGGCCATACCCGTGATACCTGGCCTTGCATAGAAACGAAGGCTGTAGTTAGTCACTATCTTTCCAAAATCTTCATTATCCCTGTGCATGTGTGGGCGCGGCCCTACAATGCTCATTTCTCCAATGAGAACATTGAAAAATTGCGGCAGCTCATCCAGACTGGTAATGCGTAAGAATTTTCCTAACCGGGTAATGCGAGGATCATCTTTAGTGGCCTGCTGATGATCTGAATCCTGGTTCACGACCATAGTTCTGAATTTGAAGCAACGGAAAGTTCTTCCAAGAAATCCAACTCTTTCCTGAATGAAAAATGCAGGACCTTTCGAATCAAGCTTAATGAGTAAAGCTAAAATTGGAACTAACCAGCTCAATAAAAAAACTATAACAAAAAGAGAGAAAACTATATCAAAAATGCGCTTTCCTGTTAAATAAAACCGGCGATCAGCAACATAATT